>JAFDYE010000284.1 GCA_018267585.1 Bacteroidota bacterium | reverse complement strand
TTATCGAAATAATGACGATCGACGTCCTGTTTTTGATATTTATGGTCCTGGCAGTTTTCCGGGGACTGAGACAGGGATTCATCATCGCTATCGTTTCAGCGCTGGCGCTGGTCATTGGATTGGCGGCGGCCATCAAGCTATCGGCGGTAGTAGCGACCTATGGCAGAGCGCATACTTCCATTTCTTCCCGGTGGCTTCCTGTCCTTGCATTTCTGGTCGTTTTACTGGCAGTGGTCATCGCGGTGCGCGCCGGCGGCCGGCTGATCGAGCAGACCGTTGATCTGGCCATGCTGGGCTGGGTCAACAAGCTGGCGGGAGTTCTTTTTTTTGCGATCGTAAACACCATAATTCTGAGCGTCCTCCTGTTCTATGCCGTGCAGATCCATCTTTTGTCTGCGGATACCATCTCTTCTTCAGTTACCTACCCCTTTATCCGTCCCTGGGGTCCGGTAGTGATCGACGAATTCGGTAAATTTGTACCGTGGTTCAAAGGCATGTTCGCCCAGCTGGAAGATTTTTTCGGTCGGCTTGGCAACAAACTATAAAAACGACAAACCATTTGAAAAAATGTCGGTTATTGTTGTTATGCAGGCAGTTTTAGATTAAAATTGTCTTTAAGTACAGTTCTGCATGGCTTCTGAGAGTAAGGACGGACCAGAGTGTAGAATGTACCTTTAGGGTAGGTGTTTTTTTGGGTTAAAACGTTTATTTTAGCGGATCGATACCGGACGGAGTCCGGTCCACATAATTAGACGGCTTGGGGCAAAGGCTTAAATTTTTGAAAGTTTTTACCCCAACATTAGATTTGGATAAAGTATCTTATTTAGCTGATGCAATACGAAATCAAACAAGAAGAAAAGTTCAGATTTATCGAGGAAGGGGCAGGCGAGCCGCTATTACTGCTGCACGGGCTATTTGGCGCATTGAGTAATTTCAGCGGCCAGATCGACTATTTCCGCCATCAGTACAAGGTGGTGGTGCCGCTGCTGCCGCTGTTGGACCTGGACCTGTTGCATACGACCGTAGGCGGACTGGAGAAATTTGTCCATAAGTTCGTCGAACACCGCGACTATAAGAACATCAATATATTAGGTAATTCCCTGGGTGGCCATGTCGCCCTGATGTATGTACTTAGACATCCCGAGCGGGTAAAATCGCTGACATTGACCGGAAGTTCCGGACTTTTTGAGAATGGAATGGGCGATACTTACCCCAAAAGAGGGGATTATGAATATATTCGGAAAAAAACTGAATTGACCTTTTACGATCCCGCGATGGCCACTAAGGAGCTGGTAGACGAGTTATACGAGACCGTCAATGTTCGCATCAAGGCTGTCAAGATCATTGCGCTGGCCAAGAGCGCGATCCGGAACAATTTGGGTGAGGAGGTCAGCCAGATAAAACAGCCTACCCTGCTTATCTGGGGCAACAATGACGCGATAACCCCTCCCTTTGTCGGCGAGGAGTTCCGCAAGCTGATACCCAATAGCGAGCTGCACTTTATTGACAAATGCGGGCACGCACCCATGATGGAGCGACCGGAGGAGTTCAATACTATTTTGCTTAAATTTTTGCGAAAATTGAACGAGCCGGCAGCGGTGGTCTAATTTTTTTCGTCTATATATGAGAGGTTCTCAACAATGCTAAACAAAGAGATCATATCGTCCGCCATTCCTTCCCTGCATCTGAATGACCCCGTGTCCCAGGCGCTCGATCTGATGGCTGATTTCCACGTCACCCACCTTCCGGTTGTCGTGGAAGACAAATTAGCAGGGCTGGTCAGCGAGGACGATCTGCTCAATGTCGAGAACGACGAGACCCTGCTCGCGCAGCTGCAGGCTTCGTTTTCGAAGATCGCCGCCCACGCCGACGGTTTTTTCTATGAAGCGGTGCAGCTGGCCAACGAGAATGGTCTGACCCTTATCCCCGTCATCGCGGGGGAGGCGGAATACGCCGGCTCCATTATCGCGTCCGATCTGCTCAAACAGCTGGGCCGGACGGCGGGCGTCAATGACCTGGGCGGGATCATCGTCCTCGAGATGGACAAGATCAGCTTTTCCTTCACCGAGATATCCAAGCTGGTCGAGACCAATGACGCGCAGATCATCCAGCTGAACACCTACAAAGACGGCACGTCCGGTAACTTTTATATAACTCTGCGGATCAACAAGGCGGAAATATCCGACATCGTCGCAACTTTCCAGCGCTACGAATACCAGGTGAAGTACTACTTCGGCGAAGAGCTCTATGAGAACGAGCTCCGCAGCAATTACGACCACCTGATGAACTATCTGAATATCTAAGGCTGGAATGAGATCATTCCTTATAATCCTGGCCGTTTCCCTCAATTTTCATGTTTTTGCCCAGAGCCCTCCGCCAGGAGCGGCCGACACGCTCAGTCCCGTCATTTGCGTCGTAGGAGACATCCTCATCCGGGGGAACCGGAAGACGAGGATCTATATCGTCACGCGCGAGCTCTCCTTCAAAAAAGGCGACACCATTACGCTGGGGCGGCTGGTAAAAGGTTTCAGGGACGCCCACGACCGCCTTATCAATACCCATCTTTTTAACGAGGTCGTCGTATTTGCCAAAGCATTTAACGGCCGGGTAGTCGACGTAGAGATCGACGTCAAAGAGCGCTGGTATATCTTTCCTCTTCCTTATTTCAAGCCCGTCGACCGCAATTTTGCCGCCTGGTCGCAGAAGCACTACAGTCTCAGCCGGATCAATTATGGCGGAAAGTTCACCTATTATAATTTTACTGGGCGCAACGACAATCTCACTGCCTGGCTCATCACCGGCTATGCCCGACAGTTGGAGCTCTACTATAATCTTCCCTATGTCGACCGCCAGCTGAAGCACGGTTTTGGCTTCGGCATCAACTATATTGCGCAGAAGGAGCTGGACGTCCGGACGATCAAGGATCAGCAGGGGTTCATCAATTCGGATACTATCGCCTATGCCGGGAGATATCTCAGCCGGCAGCTTTCGTTGTCCGCCCGTTATTTCTACCGGCCCCGGCTGAAGGTGCGCCATACCGTCAACTTTTCCCTGACCTCTACCCGTATCGACAGCGCCGTGACGGTCTGGAACCCCCATTATCTGGCGGGCGATAAAAGGAATATCGTCTATCCGCAGCTGACCTATACCCTCAACTATACGGACGTGGATTATGTCTCCTATCCGCTGAGGGGGATCATCTTCGAGGCCTCGCTTACCCGAAGGGGTATCGACCGGAATATGGATCTATGGCTGTTGTCTACCCGCCTGGTGCGCAGCTGGCCGCTGGCGAGAAAGCTCTGGTTTGGGGTCGAGAACATCAATATTCTGAAGGGTCCGCTCAGCCAGCCCTTCTACAATCAGGCACTTATCGGGTATGCGGACGTATATATCCGGGGCCTGGACCGTTATGTCATCGACGGCACGGCGGGTGTGGTCGTCCGTAACACCCTTTTCCGCGAGCTCGTGAATATCAACATCCCGATACGAGGCAGCGTCTCCCACGATCATATCCCGCTGCGGATCTTCGCCACGGCCTTTTCCGACTACGGATATGCCTACAACCGGGACTTTACTGCCAATTCGCTGGTCAACCGGGGGCTGTACACCGCCGGCGCAGGGATAGATATCGTTAGTTTTTACGACCTTTCCTTCAAGTTCGACTATGGCTTTAATCAATTAGGACAAAAGGGACTATTTTTACACATCCGAAACGATTTCTGAGCAACCTGGGACTGCGAAGGAGTTTTGTCCGGGGAACATAATAGAATACAAATGAAGGTAGCAATATACGGCCGGGTTATCGAGTATGAGTTTAAGAACGAGGTTCAGCATTTGTTTGAAGAAATGATCCGTCAAAATCTGCATCCGGTGATGTACAAGCCTTTTCTGGAGAAGGTCGGGCCTTTGCTGACCTTGCCGGAGGGCATAAGCTCATTTACGGAATCGGGTGACCTGGACGAGTCGATCGAATTCGTCATCAGTCTGGGTGGGGACGGGACCCTGCTGGATACCGTTGCCCTCGTGAGGGACAAAAATATCCCCATCCTGGGTATCAATTTCGGCCGGCTGGGCTTTCTGGCCAGCATTGGCAGGGAAGAGGTGACTACGGCGGTGACTGCGCTGGCGAACCGCACTTTCCTGGTGGACCAGCGGTCGCTGATACACCTTGACGCGAACCTGCCGCTTTTTGGGGACGTGCCTTATGGTCTCAACGAATTTGCGATCCACAAGACGGATACCTCTCCCATGATCAAGATACACACGTATCTCAATGGGGAATTCCTCAATACGTATTGGGCTGATGGTCTGATAGTCGCGACCCCCACGGGATCGACGGGCTACTCTCTCAGCTGTCAGGGACCGGTCGTTTTTCCGGATTCGGCCAGTTTTGTAATTACTCCGGTGGCGCCACACAATCTGAACGTGCGTCCCATCGTTGTACCCGATAATAACATCATCTCTTTCGAGGTGGAAGGCCGTGCGGAGAATTTCATCTGTGTTCTGGATTCCCGAAAAGAGATCGTCGACAAGCAGGTGCAGCTGGCCGTGCGCAGGGAAGCGTTCACGCTCAGTCTTATACGCCTGAATGAGAATAACTTCCTGCAGACATTGCGGGGAAAGCTCTCCTGGGGGCTTGATACCAGGAACTAAATAATTCTGATACTTAAGAAAAATTCCTCCTCTTCCAAATATCCAATAGAAGGCCAGTTACTTTTACATTAACATTTTTATTGATGAAGAAATCTTTTTTGGGCCTTCTTTTGGCGATGACCGCTATTTTATACTGTTCCCGTGTCTCAGCGCAGGAAGAGGCAATTGTGCAGGAGGGGGAATACGGGTTTTCGCTGGGGGCCGCGCATTACTTCGGCGATCTGAATCCGAACCCTCGTTTTAACAGGCCGGGTCTGGCGGTCGGCGCCTTTTTCCGAAAACAGTTCGGCAATTATGTCGCGGTCCGCATCGGGGGCCAGTATGGCTTCGTGGGGTACTCCGACAAATACAACAAGTCGAATGAGTTCATGTACAGGAGAAACCTCAGCTTTAACAGCAATATCTGGGAGCTGGCGCTGCAGGGCGATTTCAACTTTCTGAAGTTTATTCCGGGCAGCGAATACAACCGGTTCACGCCGTATATAACTTTTGGCGTCGGCGTCTTCAGCTATGATCCTTATGCCTATTACCAGGGCGAAAAGGTCTATCTGCGTCAACTGGGGACGGAAGGGCAGGGTTCTTCCCTTTATCCGGACCGGAAGACCTATGGTTCGATGGCGGTCTGCTTCCCTATCGGCGTGGGGGTCAAATATGCCCTCAACCGTCGCATGAATCTGGGTTTCGAGGTCCTCTACCGCTTCACCACCACGGATTACCTGGACGACGTCAGCACCACCTATGCTCCGGATGCCCGGCCGCAGACGCTGCCGGACGGGTCGCCCACGCTATGGTATGCCATGCAGGACCGGTCGGGCGCCACTGGTGAGCCAATCGGTATCAAGGGACGGCAGCGTGGATACTCCAATCAGAAGGACGGCTATCTGACGGCGCAGGCGACGCTAAGCTTTAATTTGACCTCTTATAAATGTCCTTCTGCGAAATAGCCGGGTACAGCGCGAAATCTCCTATCTTTGTGCCCCAAAACCCGAACGGGTTTTGGGCAAACACCGACCTTCCATGGACGAGCTGAAGGAAAAAATAGATCTGAAAAAGCTGCCCAGCCATATTGCCATTATTATGGACGGGAATGGCCGCTGGGCCCAGGAAAAGGGCCAGGACAGGCTATTTGGGCATTTTCACGGGGTCGAAAGCGTGAGGGATATCGTGGAGGGCTGTGCCGAGCTGGGCATCGGATACCTGACCCTGTATGCCTTTTCGACGGAGAACTGGGACCGGCCGGCCTATGAGGTGACCGGCCTGATGGAGCTGCTGGTCGAGACCATTCGCAAGGAGGTCGGTACCTTAAACAAGAACAATATTCGCTTACATGTCATCGGGGATATGACCATGTTGCCGGAGTATGCCCGCAACGAGCTGAACGAGGCGCTCGAGCTGACGGCCGCCAATACCGGTCTCAATCTCGTGATGGCCCTCAGCTACAGCAGCCGGTGGGAGCTGACCGAGGCGGTCAAGAGCCTGGCCCTGGACGTACGGGCCGGAAAGCTGGACCCGGCCGCCATTACGCAGGATACGCTACAGCAGTACCTGTCGACAAAGAACTTTCCGGATCCTGAGCTGATGATCCGCACCAGTGGCGAATATCGTATTAGTAATTTTTTGCTTTATCAACTCGCATATGCTGAATTATACTTCACAAGTGTTCGCTGGCCGGATTTTCGCAAGAAGAATCTCTATGAGGCCATCCTCGATTTTCAGGGACGGGAGAGGCGCTTCGGTAAGACAAGCGCTCAGATTCAACAAGATTTGATGACCCCGGGGCGCTAAATGCCGAAGGCATTTTGGTCCAAAGGACGATCGTTAGACGCTTTCGGGCAAAGCGCCGGTTTTTGTTTAAGCGCTTGTACCGAAACATTTTAACAAAGACTTTGTATAAATCCCCTTAATTTGCCGCCCAAACCGCCGGAAGGCGGTTGTCCACCATTTAAAAAACCGACTGGATGCAACGAAGATCGCTGATTTGCGTTTTTTTATTGATCACTTACTGCTTACTGAACTCACTCGCTGCAAAAAGCCAGGACACGACAAATGTTCCCAAACGCGACACGATTCCAGCCGATACCACGCATCCGACCTCTGTTGACCCCGCTCTTATTGAGCTCTCCAATCCCAAAAATCCTCCTCACGAATACGTTATTGCAGGCATAAAGATCACTGGTACCAAATATCTCGACGAAACGCTCCTGACCTCGATCTCCGGATTAACCGTCGGCGACAAGATCACCATCCCGGGCGGGGACAATTTCAGCAAGGCTATCAGTAACCTCTGGAAACAAAATTTGTTCGCGGACATCGCCATCTATTTTACCCGGATCGTAGGCAATAACGTATATATAGAGATCAATGTAACCGAGCGTCCCCGTCTCGGCAATTTCTACTTCAGAGGTTCGGGTGTGAAGAAGGGCGACGCGGATGATCTGACGACCAAGACGGGTCTTATCAAGGGACGCGTTATCACGGAGAACATGAAGCGGTCGGCTATCCAGGCTATCAAACGTTTTTATGCCGATAAGGGGTACCAGAGCGTTGCGGTCACCACATCCGAGATACGCGATCCTACGGTAGCCAATTCGGAGATACTGACCTTTATGATCGATAAGGGGCCCAAGGTCCGCGTCTACCAGATCAGTTTTTTCGGCAATGAAGCCGTCCGCGAGAACAAGCTGAAAAAGCAGTTGAAGGACACCAAGGAGCTCAGCCGTATGACGTTGTACCCGCCGTCGAATCTGACACCGTACGGGCCGCACGATTCTATAACGCTGAGGCAGTACCTGAGGAACTGGGGCTTCCTGTCGTATACCAGCACAAAGGAGTTCCTCGATCCGTGGTTCCGCTTTAAATTATTCAGCTCGGCGAAGTTCAACGCCACCAAGTTCGAGACCGACAAGCAGAAGGTCATCGACTACTACAACTCCCAGGGTTATCGTGACGCGACCATTGTAAAGGATACGACCTATATCGATTCGGCCGACATCACTCACAACCGCGGGCACCTGAACGTCGCCATCAAGGTGGACGAAGGTCATAAATACTATTTCGGGAATATCACCTGGAAGGGGAATACTAAATACTCCGATTCCATCCTGACCCTTATCATGGGCATCCATAAAGGGGACGTCTACAATCTGGACATCCTCAACAAGAAATTAGGGAAGCAGATGTCACCGGAAGGCGGCGATATCAGCGGACTCTATATGGATGACGGGTATTTGTTCTTCCACGTCGATCCGGTGGAAACCGCGGTATATAATGACACCATCGATTTCGAGATCCGTATGACGGAAGGTCCGCAGGCGACCATCAAGAACGTGACGATCGCCGGCAACGACAAGACCAATGAGTATGTCATCCGCCGCGAGCTGTTCACCGTCCCCGGCGACAAGTTCAGCCGCAGCGATATTGTCCGGTCGACGCGTCAGATCGCGAATCTGGGCTTCTTCAACCAGGAAAAGATCAATCCCGGTGTGACACCCAACCAGGAAGACGGGACGGTGGACATCAACTGGACGGTAGAGGAGAAGTCGGGTAACCAGCTCGAGCTCTCGGCCGGCTGGGGTGGTGGTATCGGTCTGACGGGTACTGTGGGTATCACGTTTGCCAACTTCTCTATCAAGAATATCTTCCATAAGGATGCGTGGCAGCCGCTGCCCGAAGGCGATGGCCAAAAACTGAGTCTGCGTATCCAGTCCAACGGTAAGGCCTATCAGTCCTATAACTTCTCGTTCACCGAGCCCTGGCTGGGTGGAAAGAAGAGAAATTCGCTCACGGTAAGCCTTTACCGCAGCGTCTTCCGCACGGGCGGCTATAATTTCCGTACCAATACCTATTCTTTTAGCGACACCAACTCGCTGAAGAACTTTGGGGTCACCCTGGCGCTGGGCAAACAGCTGAAGTGGCCGGACGACTTCTTTACCCTTACCTACTCCGTCAACTATACCCAGTATGACCTCAACAACTATCCGTTGTTCACCTCGGCCTTCCGCAATGGCCGGTCGACGAACTTCAGCTTCAAGCTGGCGCTGAGCCGCTATGACCTGGACCAGCCGATCTATCCGAGACGGGGTTCGAATCTCTTGCTGAGCGTGCAGTTCACGCCGCCGTATTCGTCGATCGACCACGGGCTCACGCGGGCGGACAGTTATAAGCTGCCGGAATATCATAAATGGCGTTTCACCAGCGACTGGTATCTGCCGATCGGGAATGCGATGGGCGCCGACAAGAGCAGGCAGTTCGTGCTGAAGGCCTCGGCCAAGTACGGCTTTATGGGTCGTTATAATGCCGGCCTGGGCTTCTCTCCCTTCGAGCGTTTCCAGGTGGGTGACGCGGGTCTGACCAATAACTTCGGTCTTTTGGGTTATGATATCATCTCCCAGCGGGGTTATCCGGTCTATGAGAACTCCGATCCGAAGGTCAACCCTGACCAGCAGCAGGCCAGCCAGTTCTTCACCATATTTAATAAGTACACCCTTGAGCTGCGGTATCCGTTCACGACCAATCCCAGCAGCACCATCTATGGTCTCACCTTCTTCGAGGCGGCCAACGGCTGGTATAACTATGCAGATTACAACCCTTTCCGTCTCCGCCGGAGCGTTGGGGTGGGGATGCGCTTTTTCCTTCCGATGTTCGGCCTGCTGGGCTTCGACTACGGTATCGGGCTTGACCGTATCCAGAACGGGTCGCTCAGGGATGCTACCCGATTTACCTTTATGTTAGGGTATGAACCGGATTAATTAATTATCTTTCGACTCCTAATTTTTTGGACCATGAAGAAACTATTTTTTTCCGTTGTATGCGTACTGGCCTTTGCTCTGACCGGCCAGGCGCAGGCGCGCTATGCGATCGTAGACACCAAATACATCCTTGACAAGATGCCGGAGTACAAGGACGCCCAGAAAAGGCTGGACCAGACCAGCATGCAGTGGCAGAAGGAGATCGACGACAAACAGGCAGCGCTGGACAAAATGTATAAGGACTTTGAAGCAGAGCGTGTTATGTTGAGCGATACGCTGATGAAGAAGAGGGAGGACCAGTTGTTCAACCGGGAGAAAGAGGTGCGTGACCTGCAGCGCAAGCGGTTCGGCTATGAGGGAGACCTTTTTAAATTGCGGCAGGACCTCGTCAAGCCGATCCAGGACAAGGTCTACAACGCCATCCAACAACTTGCTGTTAACAGAATGTATGACTTTATTTTGGATAAAAGTGAGGGAATTACTGTTATATTTGCCGACCCAAAACTGGACAAGAGCGAGGACGTGCTTAAATTATTGGGTATTAAACAATAAGTACATATTCTGCAAAACAACAAAAACTATAAAAGGCCTGAGGCACGCGTATTTGCCCGCCGGTCTTTACAAACAAACATCAAAACAAAATGAAAAAGATTGTTTCAATCGTAGCGGTGGTTATGGGCCTGATGATGGCGGGCAATTCTGTAAAAGCTCAGGCCGGCAATAAGATCGGCTATATCAGCCTGCAAGAGCTGATCCCTTCCATGTCTGAATACAAGAAGGCGGATACGGCGCTGAACGACTATCAGACCGCGCTGGGTCAGCAATTCGATGATATGCGGAAAGAGTACTACGAAAAGGATAGCGTGCTCAACTCCAAGGACAGCGTAAAGTTCACCAAGGCTCAGCTGGAGATGAAGAGAAGGGAAGTGAACGAGCTGCTCGTTAAGCTGCAGGGCTGGCAGCAGCAGGCGCAGCAGATGTACCAGCAAAAGCAGCAGGAGCTGATCGCCCCGATACAGAAGAAGGCTGTTGACGCGGTTCAGGCTGTGGCGAAAGAAAATGGCTATGCATATGTGCTGACGAAAGAGGCGCTGCTGGTCAGTCCTCCTGCCGAAGATATCCTGCCCCTCGTCAAGAAGAAATTAGGGGTAAAATAATCTGAGTTCATTGTACCACGATAACGCTTGCGCCAGGGAGTCATCTCTGGCGCATTCGTGTTTTGGAGATATCTTTGTCCCATGCGGCATCCCATTGGTGTTTTTGATTCCGGTTATGGCGGTCTCACCGTCCTCAAGTCGATGGTGGCGCGTCTGCCCCAGTATGACTATATCTATCTCGGCGACAATGCCCGGGCGCCATACGGCAACCGGTCCTTCGAAACCGTCTACCACTATACTTTACAGTGTGTCCGCTGGATGTTCGACCAGGGCTGCCCGCTGGTGATACTGGCCTGCAACACGGCCAGCGCCAAGGCGTTGCGTACGATACAGCAGAACGATCTTCCGAATATCGCTCCTGACAACCGGGTTCTTGGCGTCATCCGGCCGACGACCGAGGTGGTTGGCAATATGACCCGCAGCGGCAAGGTAGGTGTGCTGGCGACGCGCGGGACGGTGTTGTCGGGTTCCTATCCGATCGAGATCGAAAAATTCTTTCCGGACCTGGCCGTCTATCAGCAGGCCTGCCCGTTGTGGGTGCCGTTGATCGAGAACAACGAGCACGACAAGCCGGGAGCCGACTATTTTGTCAGGGAATACGTCGACCAGCTGCAGGCGCAGGCGCCTGGCATCGATACGGTCCTCCTTGCCTGTACGCACTACCCGCTGCTGAAAGAGAAGATAGCCCGGTTCCTGCCTAAAGGCACGACCCTTATCTCGCAGGGGGAGATCGTTGCCGAAAGCCTGGCAGACTATCTGCAGCGACATCCGGAAATGGAAAGCCGGTGTACGAGGGGGGGGCGGCTCAGCTTTTATACGACAGACTCGCCGGAAGATTTTGATAATCATGCCAGTATATTTTATGGGCAAAATTTGAGGTCGGAACACGTCGGATTGGCGTAGATATGCACAATTTTCTTACCTTTGCCGTCCCTTTCACCGGCGACGGGTATGGTGACCCGTGGTCCTGATTGAAATTGATTTTCGGACAAGAAAAAAAACTATCGAATGAAACGTACATTTCAACCACACAGACGTCGCCGGAAGACTGTTCACGGTTTTCGCCAGCGTATGCAGACTGCGAATGGTCGCAAGGTATTGGCCAGCCGTCGTAAAAAGGGTCGTAAGAAGCTGACTGTTTCCGACGAATCTAAGTTAAAATAAGCCGGGAGATTAGAATAGCCGGTTTTTTAAATAAAGAATTGATAGCTTCGGGGCATCCCGGAGCTATTTTTTTCTTAAACAGTGGTCAAAAAATTTACCTGGAAGAACGAAAAGCTTAAAAGCCGTACGCGGATCGAGCGGGTTTTTAAGGAAGGGAAGAGTTTTTCGCTGTTTCCCTACAGGGTGTATTTTTTGTTGGAGAGGCCCCCGGCCGGGGCTCCCGCGGCCGGAGGCGCTGGCGGGGATCCTTTTGTGAGAGATCCGAATGCCGCTACGCCAGCCGTCAAGGCCGGCTCCCGCGTCGTTAGCCCCGGCGGTCCGCTGCAGGCGGGTTTTAGCGCGAGCCGCCGCAATTTCAAAAAGGCCGTGGACCGCAACCGGATCAAACGGCTGAGCCGGGAGGCCTACCGGCTGCAGAAGGAGGCGCTGCTCGGGCAGCTCCGGGAAAAAGGGGTCTCGATGGCGGTCTTCTTTATCTACACGGGCAGAGAGCTTCCCGATCACGCGACCGTGACTCAAAGGATCGGCGTAGCTTTGCACAAACTAATAAAGGAAATACGATGAGGAAGGTTTTGCGTGTGCTGGGATTGCCTTTGATCGCATTGATAAAGATATATCAATGGGTGATCTCGCCTGCCATCGGGCCACGCTGCCGTTACACACCGAGTTGCTCGAACTACGCGATCGAGGCATTGAAGAAGCATGGTATTTTCAAGGGGAGCTGGCTGGCCTTGCGGCGCATCAGCCGCTGCCACCCCTGGGGAGGGCACGGAGTGGATCCCGTGCCTTAGGCATCGCAAAACTTTTTATTTCGTCTCTTTCTTCGATTGGTCGGAGGCGGGCTGTCCCTGACCGGGTGTTCCTCCAGCCATCTTCTCCAGATTGCCGATGATCTCTCTCATCTCCTTCATACTGTAGAATTTGTAGATCTCCGGTACCGATGCCGCGTCAAAGGAGCCGGGTATGGTGGTGAAGGGGCCGAAGACCTTGCCCCCGGGGTTTGAGCTGAGCCTGACGATCTTGCCGGGAACGATAAAATAGTTCTTGTTGGCTTCGCTCACATTCTGGCCAACGGCCAGTTTTTGAAGGCTGTCCAGCTTCTGTTTGAGCGCGTCCTGGGTGATCCTTGCTTCGCCGCCTTCGGCGCCGACGTGTTGCATGCTGCCGACGACGGTATCGGTCTTCAGGTTGGCGATATAGAGTCCGTCATCGGTGGCGGTCAGCGTGAGCTTACCCTGGGGAGATTGGATATCCAGGTTTACGGGGTCGCCGGTCGTGAAGTCCAGTTCCTGTTCGTGATGGGTGGTGCCGTCGGCTACGGTGATATGTTGTTTGGTATTGTCGACCTGAATATCGCCGCTGGCGTATACCAGTATTTTCTTTTCGTGACCTTTGCAGGCGGCAAAGCAGACCATTGTCGAGACAAGCAGGAAACAGGATGTTCTTTTCATGACGAAGTAGTGGTGGTTTATGGATATTTAAGGCCGGCCCCCCGCTATCTCAAAGGATTCGGTCGAAGCCGGCCTCGTATGCAATTCTTATTTTGCTGATGCGTATAGCTCAGCCACTTTTTCCCAGTCGATCACGTTCCAGAATGCGCCGAGGTATTCAGCGCGGCGGTTCTGATATTTCAGATAATAAGCGTGTTCCCAGACGTCGACGCCCAGCAGCGGGGTGCCCTTAACTTCGGCTACGTCCATCAGTGGGTTGTCCTGGTTGGGCGTGGAGGTTATTTCCAATTTGCCGTCCTTCAGGATCAGCCAGGCCCAGCCGCTGCCAAAACGTGTGGTGCCGGCCGTGTTGAATTTCTCCTTGAAGGCGTCGAAGCTGCCAAAGGTCGTGTGGATATCGTCGGCCAGTTTCCCGGCGGGAGCCTTTGTCGACTTGGGGCTGAGTATCTGCCAGAAAAAACTGTGGTTCCAGTGACCGCCGCCGTTGTTGCGGACTGCGGGGCTGATAGAGCCTGCTTTTGCAACCAGCTCTTCGAGCGACTTGCCTTCGTTGGGAGTACCGGCGATAGCTTTATTTAAATTGTCGATATATGCCTGGTGGTGTTTACCATGATGTATTTGCATGGTGGTAGCGTCGATATGCGGTTCCAATGCTTCAAATGCATAAGGAAGCGCGGGAAGTGTAAATGCCATAACGAATGTTTTAAATTAAAAAAATTATAGTTGTGTCAATGCCTGAAAGAGGGACCGGTTAAGGGATAACAAACTTACGTAAAAATGGGTAAAGATCGATGGTCGCGGCGCAAACTTACCTGCGGGCGCGGAAAAAGTCCTTCATCAGGGCAGCGCATTCTTCCCGGAGGATACTACCGGTCAGCCGGGTCCTGGGATGGAAGGGCCAGCCTTCTACGGAGGCGTCGGGACTGCCGCGGCGATAGCCGTTCTTGTCGTCTTCTGCGCCGAACACCACGCGGCCTATCTTGCTCCAGTAGAGCGCGCCGGCGCACATCAGGCAGGGTTC
>JAFDYE010000283.1 GCA_018267585.1 Bacteroidota bacterium | reverse complement strand
GCTCTGCTTTTCGCCGTAGAGCGCATTGACCAGGCGACCCGTCCTGTCATATTGAAAATCGAACTTTCGCTGCACGTCATCCCCCTGTGTAGACCAGATCGTGCCCGTCATATGCCCGTCCAGTTGGTAGTCCGCAAACAGACCGTCCTTATTGTCATATCCGTAATACTGGCCAAAAAAATGGCCCCATTTATCGTATTTGCCAGGCGTCTTCAAGGCGTAGTCTTTGTTGATGCCCGTCACCATGCCCTGCATATCGTAGGAGTAGGACAGGGACTCCAGCTCGGTACCCGTCCCGTTCGAGCCCGAATACCCGGGGTCAAGATGCTTTGTCTTAAGCCGCCCCATGTCATCCATGTCATAATTTGCGACGGTCTTAAAGGCATTGGTGCCGAACTTCTTCTGGACGCTGACCAGCTGACCCACCTGGTCGTAGATGTGCTTGGTCAGGACATCAAAATTGGTAAATACCGTCCCACCGGCCGTATGCCTTTCATCCACGCTCAACACCCGGTCGTCGAAATGATATTGGTTCGTGGTGATATCGACCCCTGACCTGATATTATCCTCCAGCGTCTGGAGAAGACGCCCTTTATTATCGTAATAAAATGAGCTGTACAAAAATGTACTGGTCCCAAGTATCCTGACCTTCGTGCCAGTAAGGCGGCTGAGCGTTCGGCTATCAGCCGCAGTTGGCATAACGGCAGGGTCGGAAGTCGAATAAGCCTGGGCATTCGTGTAGCCATTGTCAAACGCCTTGGCCCCGGCATAGCCATAGTCATCGTAGTAATTGAACTTTAGCGGCACGAATTGCGACGGATCCGCCATTATATTCGCCGGCACAGGACTGCCGTTCGTTATTACTACCTCGGACCCTACAGCCACCGGCGGCGCGATACGCGCCAATACATCGTCATTAGCTACGGTTCCAAAACCGTCCTCGAAACTAATAGTGACCGACGCGACATATTCCGATATGCTAACGTCCCGTGAATTATATACCAGGTTCGCCTGATATGCCGGATCTGGCCCATATAGTGTTACCGTACTCGTAGTCGTCGCATTATTGACATCCGCCTGAAGGCTGGCCATCGACTCAGACGTCTCATAGAGCGCCGTTTCCGTTAGCCGGTCCAGATCGTCATAAAAAGAGACCAGCCACTCCCCCGGAGACTTCTTCCGCTGGTTGCCGTCCTGGCTGAAAATAACCCTGTCCCGGGCATCATATATCGAGTATAATTCTTTAGCCCCCGGCGACTTCTTAAGTATGGTTCTACCCTTGTCGTCATACTCGTAACGGAAGCACATCTCGTTAAAAACCGTCGGCCCATCCGTAATGGAAAAAGACCACCCGTTGGCGTCGAGCCACTTGACCGCCTCCGGCTGAATTTTGCATCGCAACAAGCCAAAATCATCGTAAACAAAGTAGGTGCAGCTCCACCCGCTGTGTGCAGCCGTCGGACTGGCATCGACCTGGACCTTCCGCAGTATCAAATGCCCGTCATCGTCCGTA
This sequence comes from Bacteroidota bacterium, assembly GCA_018267585.1. Taxonomy (GTDB): domain Bacteria; phylum Bacteroidota; class Bacteroidia; order Chitinophagales; family Chitinophagaceae; genus Puia. The sequence continues at coordinate 1,672 of JAFDYE010000283.1, read as the reverse complement.
TACTCGATAACCTGCTGATTCTTCTCATCGGTAGAAACATTTCTGAAAAGCGTATACTGTGGGTAAGCGCCCTTGCTGACCGGCATATCCCCGGTATTATACCCGATGGTAAAATTCTGAACATTGTCATCCGAAGTATTCAGATCGTACCCATACGACTCCCCGGGGCTTCCGCTTCCTACCGATCCCGGAGCCTTCGCGATGGTCACCCGGTTCAATGGAGTCGGTTCGTACGATGTCACAGTATATGGGGTGGTCTCATTATACACTGTCGAATAATACTGCGGCTGCACCGTAAGCGCGTCACTCTTATATTTACCTATTTCAGCCTGATCGGAAGTAGTATAGGGAAGGTCCTTCTTCCAAGCCCGGCCATATTCGTCGTAACGCCTAATCTTTACTACGTCACCCCAAAGCGTGGCGCCCTGGGAAGCATCAGGCGTCGCGATCTGCTTTTCCACACGCTGCAGGAACCGTCCCACACCGTCCGAATAGGTTGTTGTCTGCAGCTTCTGACCAATAGGCAGCTGATCCACCGATTTCCAGTCCGTCTGGCCTGGAACGAGCACATCGTGCTCCCTGACATAGTTGTAGTTCTCCCATCCGGTCGATACCATTTCCAGCCTGATCACATTCGAAGTGAAAAGCGTATGCCCCGGATTCCAGGCCAGGCGCCGCACATAAATTGTCTGGGTCAGTGGGGCAGTAAAAGTATACGTTGCATTCTGATATGCCCCGGGCATGTCGGTAAAACTGCCATTAGGTGTAGTCGTGAACTGCCATTCAAAGCCGCTCCAGCGCCCCCCTGTGGTCAGCGGTATCAGCTGGTCCGGTACCTGGGTATAGGGGAACGCGTACTTCCCGCTGATCGGCGTAATATCATAAGAGTATTGCTGCGCCGTTGCACGAAAACCAACGCACATCGCCAGAATGCATATTATTGCAACAATACCGGATCGGACATTCCTATTCATCTGACTGAATTTATCTTTTGAGTGTGATCGTCTATTTCAATTTCTTTTTCCCCTGCCGCTCCGCCAATCTCTTCATTGCGGCATCCCTTGCGGAGTCCTGCATAGCCCGATAGGTTGCCCACTGCTTATCAGACAGGATACCCTGGACGGTTTTATCGAACGCCTGGCCGACCTTTTTCAGAGCGACCGACCTGTCGGTCAACGACAAATGCTGTGCCCCAACACTGTCAATGTCATTCAGCTGCCGCAGCCCTGCCTGCTGGAAATCAGCCGTCTGCCGATCCGTGAGCCCCAGCCGCTTCTGAAGACCGGCAGAAATCCTAACCCACATTTCCTGCTTGGTCGGCTGTGCCTGAATGCCCGCACCGTACAAAAGAGCAACAATAAGGACCGAAAAAAATATAAAGAGTCTCATAACGATATTTTGATCAATAACCAATAGTATATTGAAGGGAAGAATTCAGTGAATAGGTCCAATAACACCAATCATCGTATATCTGTCCATTCGCGTTAGAAGCCTCAGTCTTTCTCTCGAGATACTGATTTGTCGCAAGTGTCACCGCATTGCCTTGTACGCCGTAACTTGAAAGGTTGTAATTGACGTTATATCCATCATCACAGCTCTCACCCACTGATACGGTGACATCTACATTTGAGACGTCCAAAGGCAGCGTGCAGGCCTGATCTGAGAAAAACCG
>JAFDYE010000282.1 GCA_018267585.1 Bacteroidota bacterium | reverse complement strand
GCTGCTGCAGGGCAGCTTTATAAAGGCGGCGGCCGAACATTTCGGCTTCACCAGAGAGCTAAAGGATATCCAGGCTCAGCCCAAAAGCAATTTTATCAAGACCCAAAAGATAGCCCGTCTGCTGGAAGGAAGGAGTTTTGCAGAAATGATCAATGTTGTGGAATCCATTCCCCTGATTGGGGATGCAGTACAGGTCGTCCGCGAACTCCAGGTGCGCGGCTATGTCTGCGGGATCATCAGCGACAGCTATCACGCCATCGCCAACCACGTCAAAAACATGCTCGGACTGGATTTTACCCTGGGGAACGAGCTCGAGTTCCAGAAGAGCGTGGCGACCGGAGAGGTCAGGATACCCTCCCAGCTGCTCAAAGACCGGTTCAGCCGGTGCGAGCATGACCATTGCAAATCCAATATGTTCCAGTACATCTTACACCGTTTTGGCATCAGCCTGGCAGATTCCGTGGCAGTCGGCGATGGGGAGAACGACATCTGCATGGTCAAAATGGCGGGCACGGGCATCAGTTTTAATTCCATTACGCCGGATGTGGATAAAGTGGCCGATTATGTCTTCCGGGGGGATTCCCTGAAGCCTGTCCTGGAGGTGGTCCGGTAGGATGGGAGACACCGGACAGCCTGACCGGAAATAAACCCGCAAAAAAGACATTATAGAACCTCGATGGCAGACCCTGACTGACGGTCTGCCATTTTTTCATTTTTAGGGCCGTGGCATAATGATTGTCAAGGCTATCGGGTAAGTAGAACATTGAAAACCTTTAAAATCAGATAAACAATATGGGAAAAATCATAGGAATTGACCTCGGCACGACGAACAGCTGCGTGGCCGTCATGGAAGGGAATGAGCCCGTCGTGATCGCCAATGACGAAGGCCGCCGCACGACCCCGTCGATCGTAGGCTTCCTGAAGAACGGCGAGCGAAAAGTAGGGGACCCTGCCAAGCGTCAGGCTATTACGAACCCGGTCAATACGATCATGTCTGTAAAACGTTTTATGGGCCGTCGTTATGACGAAGTGACCAATGAGATCACCCACTGGAGCTATAAAGTGGTAAAAGGTGACAATAATACGGTGCGTATTGATATAGACGGCCGGTTATATACGCCGCAGGAGATATCCGCCATGATCCTGCAAAAGATGAAGAAGACAGCGGAAGACTACCTGGGTCAGGAAGTGACGGAAGCCGTTATCACGGTGCCCGCTTACTTCAACGATGCACAGCGTCAGGCGACGAAGGAAGCCGGTGAGATCGCCGGTCTGACCGTTCGCCGTATCGTGAACGAACCGACGGCGGCCGCCCTGGCCTATGGCCTGGACAAGGCAGGCAAGGACGAGAAGATCGCCGTATTCGACCTGGGAGGCGGTACCTTCGATATATCCATCCTCGAGCTGGGTGACGGCGTGTTTGAAGTAAAATCGACCAACGGCGATACCCACCTGGGTGGCGACGATTTTGATAAGGTGGTCATGGACTGGCTGGCCGAAGAGTTCAAAAAGGACGAGAACGTCGACCTGCGTAAGGACCCGATGGCCCTCCAGCGCCTCAAGGAAGCCGCAGAGAAGGCGAAGATCGAGCTTTCCTCTTCGAGCGAGACGGAGATCAACCTCCCTTATATCACCGCAGTTGACGGTGTTCCCAAACACCTGGTGAAAAAGCTGACCCGCGCCAAGTTCGAACAGCTGTCTGACACCCTTTTCGAAAGATGTCTGAAGCCCTGCGAGCAGGCGCTGAAAGACGCCGGCATCTCGACCTCGCAAATCGACGAAGTGATCCTGGTCGGCGGTTCGACCCGTATTCCCAAGGTCCAGGAGATCGTTGAAAAGTTCTTCGGCAAGAAACCCAATAAGGGCGTAAACCCCGACGAAGTGGTAGCCATCGGTGCCGCTATCCAGGGTGCGGTGCTGACCGGTGAAGTAAAGGACGTGCTTCTGCTCGACGTAACGCCGCTGTCGCTCGGTATCGAGACGATGGGTGGTGTCATGACCAGGCTGATCGAGTCCAATACGACGATCCCGACCAAGAAATCGGAGACCTTCTCAACGGCCAGCGACAACCAACCCGGCGTACAGATCCACGTCCTGCAGGGCGAACGCCCCATGGCCAATCAGAACAAGAGCCTGGGTACGTTCAACCTCGACGGCATCCCGCCGGCTCCGCGCGGCGTTCCCCAGATCGAGGTCATCTTCGACATCGACGCCAACGGTATCCTGCACGTGACGGCAAAAGACAAGGGCACGGGTAAGGAACAAAAGATCCGCATCGAGGCCGGCAGCGGTCTGAGCAAGGAAGAGGTCGAAAGGATGAAGGCGGAAGCCAAGGCCAATGAGTCCAGCGACAAGGCGGCCCGCGAAAAGGTCGACAAGGTCAACCAGGCCGACAGCCTCGTGTTCCAGACCGAGAAGCAACTGAAGGAATTCGGCGACAAGCTCCCGGCTGACAAAAAGGCTCCGATCGAATCGGCCCTCAACAAGCTGAAGAGCGCGCTGAAGGATGCACAGGGCAAGCCCGATAGCGCAGACGTGACGGCGATCGACGCAGCCGTTGCCGAGATGAACAACGCCTGGACGGCCGCGTCCGAAGAGATGTACAAGGCCACCCAGCAGGCCGGCGGACAAGCCGGGGACCAGGGTGCCCACGGCGGCCAGCAGAGCAGCGGCGGTGAGAATGTAACCGACGCCGAGTTCGAAGAAGTAAAGTAATTGATTGGTTTCCAAGTATATAAAAGACCCCGATAAATTCGGGGTCTTTTTGTTTGCAAATGCCGGAATAATGTGTAATTTTGCACCCGAATTGAGCAACTAAAACGTATTAGCTCGCCACGATCTGATCGATTCCAGTATCACCGGTTGAATGCCGGTTCTATACCAGGCCTGTTGAACTTCTCACAACGATGCTTCCTTTTCTCATTCTCCGTGGTTGCTCCAGAAATTTTTAGAAAACGTAAAAATTGAATAGTTATGAACAGTGATGTAATGCACTCTAAGGTGCAAATGGAACCCGCTATCCTGAAGAATCTCACGGTTGAGGTAAAAGAGACCCTTGCAAAAGAGGTCACCCTCGCCAAACCCCGCACAGGCTCCTTTGGAGCTGTACAGCTGTGGAATATCCGCCGCAATGGCCGGCGCATCATCCGCAGGAACCCGAAGATTGTTACCGGATTCGGTTACTGATAAAGTTAAGGTGAGGTTATGATTAGCGTAGCGCCCGCTCAGGTTTGAGCGGGCTTTTTTTATATGATCTCCATCTGCTTCATCAGGAATGAAGCGTTGCGGTTACGCGCGACCCCTCTCTGCAGCTGGTAGTTGAAATGCAGACTGTCTCTGTCTATCACGCTCTCAAAACAATAGTTGCGCACCACGCCCGGCAGTTCTTCTTCGAGCTGGCCCAGCAGCAGATCGTGGGTCGCGAATAAAGAAAGGCAGTGATGCCCGATCAGCTTGCGGATAAAAAGCTCAGAGCCGTGGGTCTTGTCCTCGGAGTTGGTGCCCCGGAGTATCTCGTCGATGAGCACGAGCGCCGGCGCTCCCGTCGCGAGACGATGCACGATCTCCCGCAGCTTTTTCAGCTCGGCCATAAAATAGGAGGTCTGCTCCTGCAGCGAGTCGCTGATGCGCAGCGAGGTGAGCAGCGACATCGGCGTAAACGTCCAGCTGGCGGCGCAAACCGGCAGTCCGCACTGGGCCATCAGGAGGTTGACGCCTATCGTCCGGAGGAAGGTCGTCTTGCCGGACATGTTCGACCCCGTGACGAGGACCAGCCGGTCTTCCCTGCCGATGGTAAAGTCGTTGGCGACGCGCCGGTCCGCCGGTATCAGCGGATGCGCGAGACGGGTCGCCTCTATCCTGAGCCCCGGGGTGGCGGGTGATCCGCCGGCGGACAGGTCTACCGGTACAGGATAAGTGTATTCGGGATTGTTGAACGCAAACCCGGCCAGGGAATTCAGACATTCTATCGAGCCGACCGTGGCGATCCACCGGGGGAACCGGGTCCGGTGTGCGATCTTCCACCGTTCGAGAGCGGCAAGACAGCGCAGGTCATAAAAAAAGAACGTATTGAACGCGATATTGACGAGGACGTTCAGACGCTGGTCGAAGAAAGAGGTCAGTCGCGAGAGCTGACGGATAGCCTTATGCGCATCTTCCGTCTGTGCGTGCAGCTCTTTCAAAAGCGCGGAGTTCTCCACGTCGACCGTATTGAAAACGCCGATGATGCCGGCGTACTGGTCGAGTATGCTCTGCTTGCGGGCGATCAGCAGGTGCTGCCGGCTGATATATTTCGTATAGTAGCCGGTGATGCCCCAGGAGACGAGGGCGCCGATCACCAGTGGGGTATAGTTGTTGCTGGCTAAATAAAAGTAGGCCGTTCCCAGATTACATACGGTGAGCACATTGATGAGGATGCGAAGCCCTTTGCGCTGGTAGAGGACAGGATCGCCGTCGAGCCAGGACTGGATATTGTCCAGGTTGCCCGCCGCCTCACCCGCCAGCAGTCCTTTGGCCGTCAGCAGCTGGCGCCTGGACGACTGACCGGCCAGGACGCGGACCGCCTCCTGCTGCCGGCGGATCGCATCGGGAGCAAGCAGGCTGTTGCGCAGCAGCCCGCTGAACGCTTCCGTGCCGTGGCTGGTGGTCGTGCGGTTGAGGACGTGAAAGAACGAACGCTTTCCAAAGATATCGAGGTCGTCAAGATAGCCCTCCGAATCGAGATAGACGCCGCCGTCGGGAAAGCCGTTGAGCTCGCCACCCAGAACAGCCAGCTCATTGGTGTTCAGCCAGGCCAGCTTCTCCCAGAGCGTGCGCTCCTCCTTCAGCCGGTAATAGACATTGACAGAGATCAGGAAGACGGCGAATAGCGCAAGGACAAGCGCCAGCAGGAGAAGGGTGAAGCCCTGCACCAGCAGGACGATCGAATAGACAAAGGCCCCGAACAGCAGCAGCCGGACTAGGGCCAGGCCATTCATCTTTCCTCGCAGCCGCCGGACCTGCTCATTGCAATCGGCGAGCGTAGACGTGTAAAAGGCAGCGGTGGACATAGGCTTGAGAAGCAAAATGCCACCTGAGGTCAAGTGGCATTCGGCATATTATAAAAAAATTTAGTTGGCTTACATGATATCCAGCGCCTTGACGAAAAAGGTGCAGACGAAGGGCAGGATCAGGGTCAGGTATTCAAAGTGCGACGCGACGGCAAGTACGAAAGCGCCTGCGGAGATCAAGAACAAAACCCAGTATAGTAACGTGTTTTTCTTTTGCTGCTGTTCCATTGAGTTTCAAATTTGTGCGAAGCTACGGGAGAATTTGCAATGAACCAAACCAAACCCGGGCAAAGCAAAGCAGGTAAAGTCAAAAAATGAATATCTTCGGGCTTCAGAGGGAAAATTCCACGCATACAGTTTTTTTACTCCGATTGCTAAAAGAAGCTAAAAAATAGTATATCTTAGAGATATAATGTAAAAATTACACATTGCAGGGACATGAAAATTGATTTTTACTTACGATTCTACACCCATCCCGGCCAGTCCATTCTGGTGACGGGGAATATACCACAGCTCGGTAATGACGACATCCAATCGGCACTTGCCCTCGACTACGTCAACGGCGAATTCTGGCACGGCAGCCTGGTGCTGGCGGCGAAACCCGAAGAGCCTTTGCGCTATCACTATATCCTCCGCAACGAAGACGGCACGCTGACGGAAGAATGGGGAGAAGACAAACTGATCGACCTGCCTGGTGGCGCCATTGGCGAAGTGCAGGTCATCGACACGTGGAACTATGCCGGCGAATTCGAGAACGTCTTTTACAGCAACCCCTTCCGTGAAGTGTTATTGCCCCGGCACAAGCCCGGCAAAAAAGCCAGATCCAAAACCCTGGCCACGCACCGGTTCCTTTTAATGGCGCCCCTGCTGACCGCGGACGAGCTGGTGTGCCTGCTGGGCTACGGGACGACGTTCCACGTTTGGGTT
>JAFDYE010000281.1 GCA_018267585.1 Bacteroidota bacterium | reverse complement strand
GAGAGGAGGTAATCCGGGAGGGTAGATGGTTTAGGGATGAGCAGGTCATCAGGGGGAGGGCATATGGTTTGGGGGGTAGAGCAGGTGCTTCGAGGGGAAGTGGGTCGTCCGGGGGGAGAGCGGGTCGTTTTGGGGGGGAGCGGGTGGTTCGGGTGGTTGTGGACGGTGGCCGGATCGCAGGTGAAGGTGATCGGAGTAAGTGATCCGGGGGGGACAGCGGTTAGTATTTTGGACAGGTGTATTGTTTATCTTCTTTTTGTCGGAAACCGTCTTTGCGTTTGCCGGGGCGAATGACCAGCGCGAGGTAAAAGCCGCCGTTCGAGGACCTGGTCTTGGAGAAGACGGTGCCTAGATTGTGTACGCCGAACAGGAGGGGGCCTGCTTTTCCGGCTGCGCCGAGCCAGATCTTTCCGTCGGTCGTTACGGTGAGCGGGAGGTAGCCGCCCCATTTTTTTGTTTCCCAGCGTGGGGTCAGGGCGAGCAGGGTCATCTCTTTGGTAAACAGCCGTCTTCCGTAGTTGTTGCCGCCCAGGTTGAGGGTAAGGTCTCCGTTGATCGCGAAATTGTTTGGGAGTGGCCGGTCGATGTTGATCACGAGCCGTGCGGGGTTGAATATCGTAAAGTATCCCTGCAGGCGGCTGAAAGTATTGACAATGGTTCCGAGGCTGTCGTTGAATTCTTTCATGCTGCCGACGTTGTCAAATTTGTCGTTGAGGTTGGCGTCTGTTACGGTTGTTTTGGGATTGGCGGCAAACCTGCTTTGGCTGCCATAGGTATATTTGTTCGCTCCCAGGTCGAGCAGGCTTATGCCTATTTTCCACTCGTAGTCAAAATAGTCGTCTGCGTCGTCGTATGTTCTGACTCCCTGGGACTTTACCAGGTATTCGATCCCGAGGTCGACTGCTGCGCCGGACTGGGTGTGTTTGGTGAAGTCGCGTATGTTGGTACCTGTGCTCTGGTTGTCGTGCCAGAAGTCGTAGTTGGACGAGTAGCCATAGCTGGCGGTTGCGGTAGCGAGGTTGAAGACGGGTGTGTCCTGCTGCGTCGACTGGGTGACCGCGCCGTTGGTCAGGCGCAAATAGGCGCCGGAGAGCCCGCGGGTGACCTTAAGCGTGACGCCGGCATTGAGTCTTCCGTATTCGTCGTCCCAGAGCGTCCTGCTGTAGGTGCCGTATAGCTCGAGCCAGCTGCTGGTAACCATATTGGCCCTGTACGACGCACCCTCGTTGATGAGGAAGAAATCGTTCATGTTCTTCAGCGTGTCGTTGTAGTTGACGGTACCCGTCCTTGCCGACAGGTAGCCGCGCAGGTTGGCGCCGAAGGATATGGCCTGTCTGCGGCCCAGGGAAAGGCGGACATTGAGCAGGTGTACGTTGTAGTTGAAGGCTGCAAATCGTTGGAGATTCCCTTTGGTCCAGTCGTAACCGATGGTGTCGGGATGGGACAGGTAGGAATAGTTGGTGAACCTGACCGCATTGGTGCTATTCTTTATCTGGGTAGAGAACAGGGTGATGTCCCAGGGATAGGGTGTGCTCAGGATCGAGGCAGGGTTGTTGGCTACACCCAGCGATCCGGCAAAAGGGGATCCTTCTACGGCGTGATAGTCCTGCGCCGAGGCGCCCAAAGAAAACACGAGCAATACCGCTGTTATGCATTTTTGCATCCGGATAATTTTTTCTTTCTGCCGTAAGGTCATATGTCAGCGGCAATTATTAGAATTCAATTGAAAGTCAAGGGATATTGACGGGTCTTTCCGGTGGGATACAGGGTAGGAAATGTGGGACAAAAAATTTTGACCAAAAATAATTTTTGATCCCAAACCATAATGTCTGCACACTTCGGCTTTGGGCAGAACTTCGACAAAGCTGCTTCGTCACGCTTTGTCTTGTTCGTTCCCTTCGCGGGCTCGGGAATGTGCTAACCGGACGGGGTCCGGTTGAGGGCGTTTAAAAGGGTTGACCGTGCGTTTGTCTGATCAGAAAAGAGACCAGCTTCGGATAGGACTTTAACGAAGATAATAAAAGATTAGTACGTGACTCGCTAACAAACCATCGCTGCAGCTGTCTTCCCATCCACATACGCCTGCCGAACTGCCTGTGCCACCGGTCCGTATATTCCTGTTCAAGCTCATACCGGGCCAGCTGTCCCCGCAGAAAGGCATTGATGCATTGAAATGCGACCTTGCTACCGTGTAAGGCCATGCTCATCCCATTGCCGGACAATGGCGGGATGATTCCGGCAGCATCTCCGATCAACAAAATATGTCCTTCGACCCGGGTCCTTTTTTCAAAGCTGATCCGGGAGATCGTCACCGGCTGTGCGAACAGGGGTTGCATGGAGGAGAACAGCTGCTCCAGGTATGGATTTCGCCTCAGTATCCTTTTTTCCATTTCCGGTATGGAATTGCCACAGGCGCGCAGGTTTTCCGCTGTTGTCATGTAGCACAGACAACACTTGCCGTCCTCGATGCTGGAAACGCCGCAATAGCCGTTGGGGAAATGGTGCAACCCGATGAGGTCAGCCGGGAAATCTCCTTTTACATGGTACTTAACGCCCACGTAGTTGTTCAGCCGTTCAGACCTTTTCCGGATAAAACTACGTTGCCACCGTATGTCAAGGTTGCTTCGCTTGCCAAAAGTTCCGCAGGCAACGGCAGAATGGAAGGTTCCGGCGCTGGTTTGGACCTCGAACTGAGACTGCCGGAATACGATATCCGTAACTTTCACCGATTCGAAGAGGTCCACCCCGGACGATCGGGCGATGTCGGCCAGGGCTGCGTCCAGTTTGTACCTGCTGATGCCGAAGCCGCCGAGCGGCAGCTCGTGTTCCAGCGACTGGCCATTGGGGGAAGACATCAGCAGCCGGCGGATAATGGGGAGGTTCCAGTCGCTGAGGGGCAGACCCAGGTCTTCCAGGAAATTCCAGCTTTCGAGGCTGACATATTCCCCACAGACCTTGTGATAAGGATAGGTCTCCTTTTCGAACAGGGCCACGCGGTATCCGGCCTTTGCCAGCTGGATGGAAAGCGCAAGGCCCGCCAGCCCACCGCCTGTTATTGTGACGTCGTACATAGTCGATCAATTCTGTGGTATTTTCTTACTTACCACCAGCCACCGGAATGCCCATTTCCACTCCAGCGAATATTCTCCGATGGCTGCTGTCTGCAATATATTCTCCCATTCCCCGCGGCTGAAGCCTCGCAGTACGGATAGCGGAGCGTCATGCCTTACCAGATAGCTGCGAGAGAAAAGACGTGTCAGCAGCCGGATGGAATTCCAGGCAAGGGGATGGCGATGCAGATCATTTATGAACCACCCTGTTGCAGCATTCCTTTCCATCCATTGGAGCATGCCGACCAGCTCTTCGTCGCTGAAATGGTGACAGAACAGAGAGGAAAAGATGATATCGGGTTTTTTGTCCCCGAACTCGATGTCCCTGTAGTCCGAGTGTATCCACCGGGCCCCCCCTTCCTTCCATTCCTGCTGCGCGACGTTGACGCAGTGCAGGTTGTTGTCGATGCCAATGGCGTCGACGCTGATATTCCACTGACGGCATTTCCGGCTGAGAACGCGGAGGTTGTCTCCGCCTCCGCACCCGATCTCGCAAACGCTGATCTGCCGGAGATCGTGCCGGCCGGTCTTTTCGCGCCGGGAAAAGCTGAGTTTCATGGCTGCCGCCAGCTGCTTTATCCCTTTTATGGTTATCGCATGTCCTCCCAGCCAGGTATTGATGGTATTCAGCTCCAGCATATTCTGGCGGATATCCCCGAAAGGGATGTCGTTCCGGTCCAGCAGCTCCTTTTCTTTGCTTCTGTGAGAAAAATCGGGTTTACCAGCCATATTTCTTTACGTTAGTTGGTTGTTCCCAGAAAGGTCTCCATCGTCAGTCCCGGGCCGAATGCCGCCCCGAATATACAATTTGGCCGGCTATAGTCCAGCTTGTCCAGCATGCGTTTGAGGACGAAGAGTATCGTGGCCGAGGACATGTTCCCGAACTGGTCCAGGATCGCATAGCTGTCGTCGAGATGGCCATTGGCAAAGGAGAGGCTTTTGTATATGGCTTCCAGTATTTTTTTTCCTCCGGGGTGTATGCACCAATGGCTGATCATTTCCCTCCGGAGTCCGCTGTTGTGGAGGGCGTTCTCTACCAGGGCGGCAAAATCTGCGCGGATCAGGCCTGCTACATAGCCGGTGAGCGTCATCTGAAAGCCGGTGGAGGACAGGCTCCAGGTCATTTCGTTCCTGCCTTCCGTTATGATCTCCGAGTAAAAGCGCTCGAGCCGAACTCCCTTTGCGCCATGATCGTCGGATACGATCAGCGCTGCGGCCGAACCGTCGGCGAACAGGAGGCTGGACAGCATATTGTCGAGGGTGGCGCCCTGCTGGAAATGCAGCGTGCAGAGTTCGGTGCAGACTACGAGGACCCTGGCGTCGGGGGACATACGAACAAAGGCATCCGCGAGTTGGAGCGCGTGCACAGCGGCATAGCAGCCCATAAAATTTATCGAGGTGCGGAATGTTGTCGGGGGGAGGTGCAGCGCTTCCACCAGCTCGAGGTCGAGGCCGGGTGCGCTCATCCCGGTGCAGCTTACCGTGATCAGGTGTGTTATGGATGCTGCCGGGACCGTCGGCCCTGCTTCTTCGAGACAGCGGCTTATGGCTTGTAGTGAGAGCGGGCCTGCGTGCCGGGTGTACAGCTGCATGCGTTGTTCAAGGGTGGGAAAAGGTTCCAGGTTCTCGGTCGGCGGGTAGAACTCCCATTCGCCGGCCGGGCGGGTGTAGTCCGGTATGACGGAGTACCGTGTGTTTATACCGCTATGCTGATACAGAAATTTTAGCATTCTGTTCTTTTCCTTGTCAGGCGCATAGATCCGCTGCATAAAAGGCAGGATATGTTCTTGCCGGTGGACAAAGGTGGGAACGGCTGTTCCTATGGAAATTATCTTGCTCAAAATAAAGCAGTTGATTTATATACGTAGTTTATTGATGCAAAGATAGGACCAGCTATTACAGGATTCCCATCAGCAAGATGGCGATAAAGCCCGCATTCGTGCATGCTGAAGCGATCAGGTTCATACGCATTGTGTTGGAATAGCTGGCTTCTTCAGGATCCCGCCAGACTTTGGCGGCCCATATCAGAAAGTAAACGATCACGGGGAGCATGCAGGTTGCCAGCACCTGAAATTCTCTTATTTGCAGCGTCAGGAGGAAATAGTGAGCGAGCAGGAGGAAGGCAACGATATAGACCAGGCCTGTGAAGACGAAGGTACCCTTATAGCCAAGCATTGCGCTCAGGGTCTTTACTCCGTCCTTCCGGTCCGCCTCGTGCTGGTAGATCTGAGTCAGGGGGTAGAAGCCTCCCAATAGCAGAGAGCAGGCGATCATTGCCTCCGGGGGTACCTGAAGGCTTTCCTGCAAGGCTGAAGGAGAATGGCTGCCGTGATAGACCAGGAAGAAGACCAGCGCGCCCTGGCAGCTGATCACAGTGATATAGCCGATAACGGGATATTTTTTGAGCCGGATCTCCCGATAGCTGTAGGCGCGGGAAGCCAGAATATACAAGGCGAGGCCCGCCACGAAATACCAGCTGATCAGCGTGCCCAGCAACAGCCCGAGCGCGTCCATTCCCAGGGTCACCCAAAAGAGCTGGCCGGTTGGCTGCAACGGGGACCTGAGGCCGCCGATGGGTGTTGTGTCTCTGTCCATGAGGCTATTGTAGCCATTGCTTGCGGGATAGATGAGGACGTGCAGGATGAAGAAGATCAGCAGGGCCCGGCTCCAGCTGCGATTCACCACCTGTCCCAGGGCGAACCAGTATACCGGCATGAGGAAGAAGGAGAAGTGCAGACGCAGCAGCTGGAGGGTCGAGGCTTCTAGTCTTTTCATGTTGTGGCGGATGTGCTTTTTGCGGTTGGCGGACGGTAGCGTAGCGTGAGCTGTTCGTAGATGATCTTGAACCAGACGACGATGCCCATCACGGCCTTTATCCCGTAAGGGCGGACGATATTGTTCCTTATGGGCGCAGGGACCAGGTCGGAAACGGACATCGATATCAGGAAGAAGGAGAGGATCAGCAGGATCAGATTGATCGTATTGCGGCGTTGTGAGAAATACCAGATGCCGATGCCCGCCGTGACGATGACGAATGTGGGTGATTCGGCCTTATGGTTGAATATTACCATCCAGATCAACACAGAAGCCAGGTATAGGATCCGGTAAGTATAGTCCATGTACTGCCGGTAGTGCACCAGCGGCAGCACGAAGAGGATGACGCCTGCGACGGTAACGGTATTTTTCCACGATGCGAGGTGGAACCAGGTGTCCATTATTCCCATCAGGGACGTGCCCATCGAGGCTGACCTGTCGTTCAATAGCAGGGAGAGCCAGCTATGATAGAGAAAGCCGAGCTGATGTGTGCTTATGACGAGAAGTGGCAGGGCGGCAAAGAAGACCATCCAGAAGACCGTCCATGCTGCCAGCCGCAGTTTACCGGGATAGAATAGATAAAAGACCAGCGCCAAAATGCCGTATATTTTTATATAGAACGAGAAAACGATGCAAAGGGTTGACCAGGCGTATTTTGATCGTTCGGCCAGTGCGAAGGCGAGCACGATGAGGCCGGCCATCAGCCCATTGCTTTGGGTGTTCTGGATGGAGAGAAGCATTTCGAGAAGGGAGAATAGCAGTATCCAGCTCTTTTTTTCGTTGCTAAGATCCGGAAGGAGGCGGATACCGAAGAAAAGGCAGAGTGAGTTGATCAGGTTCCATAGCAGCAGGCCGATAGAGTCGGGCATCCAGGACAGGATGCCGAAGCAAAGCGCAAAGGCAGGGCTGTATTTATAGAGGTCCCAGTGTTCGGCTGGGAATAGCTGATAGATATCTTTTCCCTGCAGTAGGTGGTAGAATGAGAGTTTGAAGATGCGGAAGTTGTTATAGCGGAGATAGGCAGGGCCTCCGGGGATATACGTCTTTAGTCCGCCGAAGATATCCTGTGCTGTTGCGATGACGGCGATCAGGATATAGGCGATAAGGACGATCGTCAGGTTTTTGGAGCGCCAGGTCTGCAGGAGATTGCTTTTGGAGAGACTCATAGTTATTAGTTTCCATAGGGGGCCATGCCGTAGCAGTCACAGTCTTTTTCGACGGGCACGTGTAAAAGACCGGAAAAATGTTTGTAAAACCCGATGCGGTCTTCGCGGTTTGCTTTTATTTCAGGGTTTTGGCTTTTACATTCGACCCCTCCGTTGATGATGTTGATGGTCATGCCGAAGCCGGCTTTCCGGCCTTGCCTGAGGTCTTCTGCGTCGGGCTGCCATTTGCCGACGATCACTTCATGGCACGAGGGTTTGGGTTTTTGCGTTCTCATCCAGAACCAGATGGCGGTGCGGAAGGCGATCGTACCATCGTGGCTTACGAGTTCGGGTTTTGCGAGGAGGGGCAGGCGGAGCTCGTCGCCGGCCAGTCCGTAATTGTATGCGTAGCTCAGCTGGAGTGGTCCGCGGCCGTGATAGGATTTACCGGGAACGGGCTTATAGGAGCTCGAGCCTCCTGTGTTGTATACCGTGCAGCGGCCCGTCAGACAGGCCTGTTCGTCTGTATAGTAGAGTCCCCAGGCGTAGGGGCCGCCTTTTGAGCCGGTTCCGCCGTTGGTGGTCTCGTGTGCGGCGTGCGCAAAAAAAGCCGCCAGCTCCCTCCGGCGTGTTGTCTGATCGCCTTCTGCGGCGAAGAGGGGGAAGCTGGCAGCTGCCTTTAAAAATGCGTCGTAGCTGTAGAGCGGGTGATGGTGCGGAAAGAATTGTTCGTACTGTTCCCTTGAAAGAAGGGTCGATATATCTTTCCGTTCGGTCTGGGCCGTGGTCTGACCTGCCGAAATCCATCCGATAAGCAGTAGGAGGTAAAGTTTCATCCGTTGATTTACTGCTAATCTAGGTAAATTCTACCATATGTGCGATCTCAGCTGTATATCGGCTGGTCTTACCATTTTTCGTCGCCTGCGCTTTGATTGACCTGGAACGGGAAGTTGCCATCGTCGTTGGGTCGCTCGATCTTTTTTGGCGCGGGAGAGGAAAGCATACCGGGGTTGGGTCTGCTCCGGTGTGGTTGATCGGGGCGTTTTCTTTCCGGTATTGGTTTTTTTGCCTGCTGGCTGTTATCTGTGTTCTGCTGGCCGCCGTCCTTTTTGCGTGGGATGCCGCCATTATTGTTTTGTTGCTGGTTTCTGTTGTGCTGTTGGTGGATGTTCTGCTGTTGATTGCCGTTGTGCTGTTGATTGCCGTTCTGTTGTTGGATGCTATTCTGCTGTTGGTCACTGGTGTCCTGCTGCTGATCGTGTTGCCGGCCATCGTTCTGGTGATTGCGCTGCTGGTTGTGCTGCGGTTCGCGTCTTTTGCCCTGGTTGTCCTGGTTCTCGCGACCTCTTCCCTGGTTTTGCTGGTTCCGGCCCCTGTTCTGATTGCCCTGGTTATTGTGGCGATTTCTGTCACCGCCTCTGCCGTTGCCGGAGCCGGCGGCGTTGCCGGAACCTGCGGCCATAACGGGAGCGCCGGAAGGCGAGCCGGACATGGCGTGAGGATGGTCCTCTACGACGGGTATGGGCTTGGCTATCAGTTTTTGAATATCGCGAAGAAATTCTTTTTCTTCTTCGTCGCAGAAGGACAGGGCTGTGCCGTCGGCGCCTGCTCTGCCGGTACGGCCTATGCGATGGACGTAGGTTTCCGGTACGTTGGGGAGTTCGAAGTTGATGACGTGGGTCAGTTCGTCGATATCGATGCCGCGGGCGGCGATATCCGTTGCGACGAGTATCCTTGTCTGTCTGCTTTTAAAGTTGAGGAGTGCGCGCTGGCGGGCGTTCTGCGACTTATTGCCGTGAATCGCCTCTGCGCGGATGCCGGCTCTTACCAGCCCCTGGGCTACTTTATCAGCGCCGTGCTTGGTACGCGTAAAGACGAGTGCCGAGGGGATGGCTGTTGTTTTGAGGATATGAAGCAGCAGCGATCTTTTGTCCTTCTTTTCGACGAAATAGATGGACTGTTGTATCGTTTCGGCGGTGGAGGAAACGGGGGTCACTTCCACTCTGGAAGGATTGACGAGGATAGAGTCTGCCAGTCGTTGTATCTCCGGGGGCATAGTGGCGGAGAAGAACAGGGAATGTCTTTTGGGAGGCAGCTTTGAGAGCACCTTGCGGACGTCATGGATGAAGCCCATGTCGAGCATCCGGTCTGCTTCGTCGAGGACGAAGTATTTGATATCGCGGAGGCTGATGAACTTTTGATCGATGAGGTCCAGCAGGCGGCCGGGAGTCGCCACGAGTATATCGGTGCCGCGCTGAAGAGCGCTTACCTGTGGCTGTTGCGGTACGCCGCCGAAGATGACCAGGTGTTTGATCCCGGTGTATCTCCCATAGGCGGCGAAGGAGTCGCCGATCTGTATAGCGAGCTCACGGGTTGGGGTCAGCACCAGTGCGCGGATGGGACGAGGTCCTCCGTGCCGGGTTTCGGCGGTGACGCCGGCTGCGTCTTCGCAGAGCAGCTGAAGAATGGGAAGGGCGAATGCTGCGGTCTTCCCGGTTCCTGTCTGGGCGCAGCCCAGCAGGTCTTTTCTTTCGAGTAAAAGAGGTATGGCCTGTTGTTGAATGGGTGTGGGAGTGGTATATCCCTCATTGTCCAATGCTTTTAACAAAGGCTCAATCAGATTGAGATGTTGAAATGACAAAGTGATAACTATTAAATTTGAAAAAAGCCCATCTACTCAACATTATCCTTCGGGCGTTATACAGAAGGTTGTCACGAAAGTGATTAGAAAGGAATGAATAACGGAGGCAAAGTTAGGAAATTTTTTTTTAAATAGTATAGAGCAATAATTATATTGACAATCAATTAATTGCAAAATGAGAAGATTTTTTTTAAAAATAATTGCGGTTTTATTAGGCCGCAAATGAAAAACGTCCTATATTTGTACTGTCAACGATGATGATAGACGAATACGGACCTGCAGGTGATTCGAGCCTGCGACAGCCACAAAGTAGTAGCCGTTAGCTGGCTGATTTTATCCTGATCAATTTACTCTTAGTGTAACGCCCTTTGGGTATTTCAATAAGTCTTTTAAGTTTCAAGTTTGGTTGGAACAGCAAGGACACAGTTCTTGAAGGACTTCTATTTCTATAGAAGGTCTAAAAGGATAAGGTTTAAAGGGCCCCCTCATGTCTATGAGGGGGCTTTGTTTTTTTGTGATGTGGGTAGTGAGCCAGGGATCTATTGGAAGCTGATGTGGAATTGTCCATCGATCTCGTAGAAGTAGGAATGGTCTTGTCGGGAGAATTTGATCGGAGCTCCCAATTCTTTCAGCACTTTCAGATATTCATAGAGGCTGCGTTCAGAGATTCCCATTTTTCGGGCAAATTCGGGTGGGGAGCCTGTTCCTTTTGAACGGATCGACTGGTCCAGGCGCAGGAGAAGGTTGAGATACTGCTTCATAAACGGTAAAATTAGTTACTACGTCAGAAGCCTTAACAGTTGACCGCGGGTTGTTCCCCGTCGGGTAGTTTGGTGATTGAAATATGATGAGAGCTAAAAATACAGCAGTCTGGTAACTGGCCCAATAAAACTTCAGGCCGATAAGAGATAACACTCATACCGGCCTGTCGTCCTTCTATTATGGGGGAGATCAGATCATCATTCTCAACGGCTCTTCGAGATAGCCTTTTACTGTCTGGAGGAAGGCGGAGCCTGTTGCGCCGTCTACTACCCGGTGGTCGCAGCTGAGGGTCAGCTTCATCACATTGCCGGGAACGATAGCGCCGTTCTTTACTACCGGCACCTGCTGGATCGCGCTGACGGCGAGGATACAGGCGTCGGGTGGGTTGATGATAGCTGTGAATTCATCGACGCCGAACATGCCCATATTGGAGATGGTGAATGTGCTTCCTTCCCAGTCTGCGGGCTGTAATTTTTTGGCCTTTGCTCTTTGTGCCAGGTCTTTTACTTCGGTTGCTATCTGTGACAGGCTTTTGAGGTCGGCGAATCGCACCACGGGCACGAGCAGTCCGTCCTCGATGGCGACGGCCACGCCGATGTTAACGTGATGGTTGATGCGGATCTTGTCGCCCAGCCAGCTGCTATTGATGGCGGGATGCTGTTTGAGCGAGATCGCCACAGCCTTTAATACGATGTCGTTGAAAGATATTTTTACGGGAGAGACCTCGTTCATTCTGGCCCTGCTTTCCACGGCCTTGTCCATATCGATCGACATGGTCACATAGAAATGGGGAGCGGAGAACTTACTTTCCGCGAGTCTTTTGGCGATGATCTTCCGCATTTGCGAAACCGGCACTTCGTCGTAGCTGACCTGGCCGATGCTGGCGGGTATGGCTGCCGGTTTTCCGCCTGTTGCGGGCTGGGTTGTAGCGGCGGGCGCTTTTGTACCCGGAACGAAGCTGTCTACGTCCTTCTTTACGATGCGGCCGTTGTCGCCGCTGCCCTGGACCTGGGCGATGTCGATGCCTTTTTCAGCAGCGAGTTTTTTTGCGAGCGGGGAAGCTTTGATCCGGCCGTCGGCGCTGACAGAAAGTCCGGAGTGTGTGGTCTCGGCAGCTGCCTGTGCGGTCTGGCTGGTCTGGGCTGCAGCGGGTGCCGTTGTTGCAGCGGGTGCTGCGGGGCCGCCCGTTGTGCCGCCCTGACTCGCTGATGCTTTGATCTTTTCCAGGTCGACCTTTTTTTCGTCGCCGATGACTGCCAGCAGGGAGTTAACGGCGATCTTGTCGCCTTTCTGAGCGCCCAGGTATAGCAATTTGCCTTCTTTATAGCTTTCCAGCTCCATTGTTGCCTTGTCGGTTTCGATGTCGGCGAGGATATCTCCTTTTTTTACCATGTCTCCCACCTTTTTGTGCCAGTCGGCGATGACGCCTTCGGTCATGGTGTCGCTGAGACGGGGCATCAGAATTACCTCTTCCATTTTGGACAGGTCCAGGCCGCCTGCCGTCGGGGCGGCTGGTGATGCTGCCGGTGTGGCAGCTGCCGGTTGTGCGGGCGCCGGAGCGGAGGCGGGGGTTGCGGCGGGTGCGCTTGATGTGCCGCCCTTGATGAGGGCCGAGATGTCTTCTCCGGGGGTTCCAATGATCGCCAGCAGGTCGTCCACCTGGATCTTTCCGCCTTTTTCGGTCCCGGTATATAATAAGGTGCCGTCTTTATAGCTTTCGAGGTCCATCGTAGCCTTGTCGGTTTCCACTTCCGCCAGTAATTCGCCTTTTTTGACGGAATCGCCCACCTTTTTATGCCATGCGGCGATCACTCCTTCTGTCATCGTATCGCTCAGCCGGGGCATTTTTATAATTTCAGCCATAACGCATTATCTAGTTTAGATCAAATGAAATTGAGCCGTGAAATTACTACATTTTATGTCCCGGGAAACGCCCTTTCCCGAAAATTTAGGTCATTTCCCGGAGACAGCGCTTATGAAAGTGAACTTCATCAGCTCCAACACCGTTGGGGGAACTTCGGGTTTGAACACGGTTCGACCCCTCATTCATTCCCTTCGCAGTGCCCGGGAACGTTCGCGGGCTTGCGGAGCCCGGCCGCGGACGGGCTGCCTGTGGCAGCTCAGGGACGGAATTAAACCGGTAGTACGTTGCCGGTCCGCTTTAGCACGCCCCAGTGTTGCAATTCGCCCTTGAAAGCCCGGCGCACGGCTCTGAAGAGTACCAGCCAGGTGAGCCAGCGCCAGATCAGCCGTTGGGGGATCAGCCAGACCAGCCGGCTCATCTTTTCCTTTTCGAAGCTAAATGCCAGCAGGGCCACTGCCAGGTCTACGAGCATGAAGACGAGATAGTATCCGCCGATCTTGGAGGCATTGCCTGTGAGCAGGCCTACGATCATGAAGAAGTCGGCCAGAGGGATGACAAAAGGTATGATATATTGAAAGATCAAAATGTTTGGCAGTGCGACCCAGCCCAGCCAGCGGTATTTCCAGTTCATCAGGGCGTCCCTGTTCTTCCAGAATGTCTGCATGACCCCATAGCTCCATCGGAAGCGCTGTTTGAAGAACTGCTTGAGCGTTTCGGGGGCTTCCGTCATTGCGACAGCGCGGTTGTCGTTCTCGATCGTATATCCGCACCGGAGTATACGAATGGTGAGGTCACAGTCTTCCGCCAGGGTGTCCGTAGTGAAGCCGCCTGCTTCTTCGATCGCTCTTTTCCGAAAGGCGCCGATCGCGCCGGGCACGACGGTGATGGCGTTAAGCCAGGCAAAGGCCTTACGGTCGAAGTTCTGGCTGCTGATGTATTCGATGGCCTGCCAGCGGGTCATCAGGTTCACCTGGTTGCCGACCTTAACATTACCTGCTACTGCTCCCACTTTCCGGGCGGGTTGTCCGGCCTTTATGTCGGCCCGTGTTTCGCTGAAATGCTCCATCAGCAGGCTGACGGCGTCCTGTTTCAGCTTGGTATCCGCGTCGATACAGATCACGAAGTCTGCGTCGGAATGGTTGATGCCGAAGTTCAGGGCCGATGCCTTGCCGCCATTGGGCTTGGTCAGCACTTTGACCTTTGGGTTGCCGGCAAAGGCGGCGCTTACCCTTTCAAAGGTCTGGTCGATGCTGCCGTCGTTGACGAAGATGATCTCGAAATTGGGATAGTCTCCTTTAAGGAGGCTTTCCACGGAACCCACGGCATTGATCTCTTCGTTATAGGCCGGCACGATGATGCTTACCAGCGGTGCGTCGCTCCCATCGGGCAGCCAGAAGGGGGCGAGGGCGTTTTTCTTCTCTCTGAAATGTTCTTTTGTGGCGATAAAGGCGATGAAGATCACCCGGCTTACGGAGAGCACCATGAACACGACGAACATGGAAAAGAGGATATGACCGCTCCAGTAGCCGAGCTCGGCGAAATAGTAGTTGATCTGCAACAGGTAGTAGCCGCTGTTCTTGGGAACGGGCGGCATAATATCGTCTTTTGTTTTGCCCAGATAATCGGCAACGGTGGTGAACTGGAATCCGCGTTTTTGAAAGTATTCGATGATCCTCGGCAGGGCTTCCACGGTCGCGGACCTGTCCTCACCGCCGGCGTCGTGCAGGAGAATGATATTGCCGCTGAGTCCTGCTCTTGTCATTTCGTCCTTGCGCCGGATACAGCGGTTTACGATGCTATCGGCGGGTGTGCCGGGTTCCCAGTCCAGCGGGTCGATGGATTCTCCGATATCCAGGTAGTTCTTTTTGCGGGCGATGGCCACGGGTATCAGTTCTTCCCATTTTTCGGGCTCAAAATCCGCGTTGTAGGGTGCGCGGAACATGATGGTCGATCGGCCGGTGATGCATTCGATCAGTAGCCGGGTCGACTCCATCTCGAGAATGGCCCGTCGCTGGCTGACCTTTGCGATATTGGGGTGGGTGAACGTGTGGTTGCCGATCTCGTGGCCTTCTTTGAACTCTCTTTTTACGATCGGTATATTGTTCTCGGCGTTGATGCCTACCACGAAGAAGGTAGCCGGCACGTGATACTTGCTGAGGATGTCGAGTATTCTGGGCGTATAGCTGGGGTCGGGGCCGTCGTCGAAGGTGAGGATGAGCTTCATGGAGTCTGCGGATCCGTATTTGCGGGCGACGAAACGGGAGGGGAGGCTGTCATAGCTCTCTTCGCTGATAAGCATTTCACCCGTATTGACCTCCGGCGTGATCCGCCCGTTGGTGGGTGTTGCGATGACGTCGAGCACTTCGCCCGAGCCTTCGTAGTCCACGAAGTCTGCGTTGCTCATGGCGTCCACCTTGCTGAACTCGGAGAAGTTGAAGTGCCCCATTTTCGACTTCTGCATGTCCTGGTCGTAGAAATACCACATTCTGGGGTCTTCGTCCCCCAGTCGCCAGAGTGCGGTTCCGGCCAGGCCGTATTCTGTGGCGAAGCGAAGGGCATTAAAGGTCGTGGCTGCGTCCGTGAACTGCACCTGGTGGCGTACCCCGTCGTCGTCGTCGTAGTCGTAGTGGAGGTTATATGAGTCGTCGTCAAAGTCGATCTTCGCTTCTTCATCCTTGGCCGTGTAAAGGGCCTGCTGGTAGCTGACTGTTCGCGAAGACATTTCCTTGCCGAGGCGCCAGTCATAACCATAGCCTGCGAGGCAGAGGATGAGCTTTTGCATGGGGATATTCTTCACGGCATCGTCGACGGCCCCTTCAATCCATTTCTGGTGTGCGATGGGACCGGGGCCCGAGGCATCGGAGAACTGGTCATAGGCCATCAGGAAAATATAGTCGTTGTATTTGGACAGCTGCTTGAAGTTGTAGTCTTCATTGAACGGTATGACGTCCTGGGTTACGAGCAGGTGCCGTTCGTGCAGGTGCTCGTACAGGTCTTTCTGGAAGGCGACCAGCTTTTCGTTGTTTTTTTCTTCGAGCTCTTCGAAGTCGACGTTCACGCCGACGAAATGGTTCTTTTCCAGTATCCGGGTTACGTCGTTGATCAGCCGCTGTTTTTTTGCGGGGTCGTTGATGATACGGTGGACGGCGTCGCCCCTGAAGACTTCCTTGAAATTGTTGGAAAGGATCGGGAGGACCTTTACCCCTGATCTCTTCATGACGTTCCATGCCCTGGCGTCGATGTCTGTAAAGACGGTATCTGCGTTGGGGTCGATAAAGATCCATTCGGGGATCACCAGGTTCATCTTGTCGATGTATTGCTGCAGCGACAGAAAGGACTGGGCGTCCCAGTCAACGTAAAAACCGGCCCTTATGCCGGCTGGAAATTTGTTGAACGACCGGAAATTGGTGTCCACGTTCCTGGCCCGAAGGGCCGCCAGCGAATCCCGTCTGGCCTGACCGGGAAAGGCGCCGGCCCTGTAGGGAACCTTTTCGTTGATATATTTTCGGAAGCCGCCGTATTGTTCGATGAGGCTGTTCTTAAAGAGGAAAGATTTATTGGTATCCAGCACCTTTTTGTACAGCTGGCTTTGTTCATTGAGCCGCGGAAGTGCGGGTGTATAGTTGCGCGAAACGGCGATATAGAAGATGACCACCCCCAACAGCAGGATGAGGAACACGATCCGACCTCCCCATTTGAACCGCTGCCAGCGGCCTGACGAGTTGGTTTGAAATATCTGCCGTTTTGAAGTAGGACTAGAATTACCTATCATAGATGCAAATTGGCAAAATTCCCGCCAATAAGGGATATGTCAACAATCAGCGAGTGGATTTAACTGGATTTTATCATCGCCTTTTAAGGGGATATTATTTAGTAGTCCAGTTCCAGCCGCAGTCGGTCTTTCAGCTCTTTGACCAGCGGATACTGCTCGATCATCCGGATGAACTGTTCCCGGCGGTTCAACGGTTTTTCGGCGGGCTCTTCTTCCACATGGACCTTTTCCTCTACGATCACCGTAAAGGACACGGCTTTATTGGAAAACGCTTTCTGGAGATGATCCGACAGCGTGCGTTTTTCGTGTTCGATGAACTTTTGTTCGAGGGGATTGGCAGTTACGGCCTCGAAAGTATTGTTGTCGATGATCCGCAGCGTGGCAAGCTCAAGGCTTTGCACGGCCGGGTTCCGGTTTTCCCTTAGATAATCGGCATATTGCTGCCAGGCTTTATGCAGGGCTTCGGGCTCGAGCGGAATGCTTGTGCTTTCCTCGCTGCCGGACTGGTTGCGGGCGATCTGTTGTCTTAATTTAGACAGAGAGCCCAGAGAGCTTCCGCCTGCGGCGGGTGTCCTGGTCTGCGTTCCTGCCGGATTGCCGGCCCGGGCCTCCGTTGTTTGGGTGTCTGGGGGGATAGCAGGGGTCGATGCGACCGGCGGTTGGCCGGTGGCGGGTTGGCTTGTCGCAGGCTGCGGAGCAGCTACTCCTTCTTCGACGATCAGTCTGGCCCCTTCATTACGTGCCGTCGGGTCTGCCGCAGCGGTTGCGGCTGCCCGTCGTACCGGCTCCATTGCCGGAATGTTGCGGAAGGAAACCGGTCTCAGTGAATCAGACTTTTTTTTTCCGCCGTCATCCCCCGTACCCGACCCTGCAATATGCAATGCCTGCGCCAGGTAGCAAAGCTTTATGAGGGCGAGCTCGACGTGGAGTCTTTTATTGCGGGCCGACTTATAGTTGATCTCTGCTTCATTGAGCACGTTGAGCATGCTGATGAGGTAGAGGGTGTCCGTATTTTTACCGGCGGCTATGTACCGGTCTTTAAAGCTTTCGACGACCTCCAGCAGGGCGGCCACTTTGGGGTCCTTACATACCAGGAGGTTCCGGACGAACTCGGCAAGTCCGTTCAGAACGAGGTCGCCCTCGAAGCCTTTCCGGTTGATATCGTCATAGATAAGCAGCGCGTCTGCCAGGTTTTGCTGCTGCATGGCGTCAAGGATCCGGAAGTAATAGTCTGCGTCCAGGATGTTCAGGTGCTCCAGCGTATTACGGTAGCTGAGCTCGCCGTTGGTGAAGCTGACTATTTTGTCGAGGATGCTGAGCGCGTCGCGCATGCAGCCCTCGCT
Source organism: Bacteroidota bacterium (assembly GCA_018267585.1). GTDB lineage: Bacteria > Bacteroidota > Bacteroidia > Chitinophagales > Chitinophagaceae > Puia. Next base: position 4,468 of record JAFDYE010000281.1, on the reverse strand, counting down.
TTTTTGGGCGATGACCTGCAGGGCCGGCTTTTCGGCGGTGATCTCTTCTTTTTTACAGATGTCTTCCAGGTGTTCGACAGTGTCGGCGGACGTTATCCGTTTGAAATCAAAGATCTGACAGCGGGAAAGGATGGTGGGAAGGATCTTGTGCTTTTCCGTGGTCGCCAGGATGAAAATGGCGTAGGACGGCGGTTCTTCCAGTGTCTTCAGGAAGGCGTTGAATGCCGAGGTGCTTAGCATGTGCACCTCATCTATTATATATACTTTGTATTTCCCTGCCTGTGGCGCGAACCGCACCTGCTCTACCAGGGTCCGGATGTCGTCCACCGAGTTATTGCTGGCAGCGTCCAGTTCATGGATATTGAGGGATGTGCCCTCGTTGAAAGAGACGCAGGAATGACATTTATTGCAGGCCTCCCCTTCCGGGGTGACATTTTCACAGTTGATCGTTTTTGCTAATATTCTTGCGCAGGTTGTCTTGCCGACTCCCCTGGGGCCACAAAACAGGAAGGCGTGGGCCAGCTGTCCATTCCGGATGGCGTTCTTCAAGGTAGTGGTGATATGTGACTGGCCTACAACGGTCGAAAAATCCTGGGGCCTATACTTTCGTGCGGAAACGATAAATTTATCCATTAGCTTACTCCTGTAGCAAACGTACAGCAAATCCTATATCAGGCAATGAACGGGCCATAATTTCTTGCCGGTCAGACCGTCAGGGAGGAAGTTGTACCTTTGATGAACCTTTTTCCGAAAAATATCGAGGAAAAATTTGGAATATTTACATTGTTAAGTAAATTTGTATCGTTAATATTTTCGATATGGGCATTCAGGAGCGTAAAGAGAAGCAAAAGCTGGAGATCCGGAAACTAATTCTGGATGCGTCCATGCAATTATTTGTGGAGGAGGGATTCAGCAATGTCACCATCCGCAGGATCGCCGAGATCATCGAGTATAGCCCAACTACGATCTACCTTTATTTCAAGGACAAGGATGAGATCTTTTATGCCTTGCATGACATTGGCTTTCAGAAGATGCAAGAGCTGAACAAGGACCTTGTCACCATCAATAATCCTTTGCTGCGGCTGCACAAAATGGGCGAGAACTATCTGGAGTTTGGGATGTCGAATCCGGAGTTTTACAATCTGATGTTCGTTCAGGAGGAGCCTATGAAGAAGATCACCGAGTTGGGGTGTGATTGGAACGAGGGAGATGCTGCGATCAGCCGGCTGAAGGAGACGGTGACCGAATGTATGGAGAAAGGCTATATTGGCAAAGGGGATGCGCACCTGGTGAGCCTTTCGATGTGGAGCTTTGTACATGGTCTCGTGTCTCTGGCCATCAGCGAGCGGATGGAAAAATTCGTCCCGCAAAAGGAGATGGTCATGTCGGTTATGAAACAGTCGCTTAACTGGCTGATAAATAATATCGAGGCGAGGCCGGCAGTACAGGACATAAAGAAATAATATTGTAGATAGCCCCAGGGGAAGCCCGGGGCTATTTTTTTGCGGGTCAATGAACGATGTTAAGTTAATTTATGTAATTAATAAACCGAACATTATGCCAAATTTAGCTTATCTGCCGCTGTTACTTCTATTTGGTACAGGGGCTTTTGCCCGGCAGACTGCGGGGCCACTGTCGGGTCGAGCCGTATTGCATTCGGGTCAGGGGAGGGCTCAGTCCGGTCGATCTGCGGTTGCGGCCGAACCGGTCTTGATGCGGGAATCTCCGGGTGGTCGGACGCCGGTTCCTGCTCAGGGTCTGTCAACGGGGGGAATATTGGTTCCTGCGCGGGATTCGCCTAAAGGGGGGACGTCCGTTCCTGTGCAGGGTCCGTCAGCGGGGGGAATGTTGGTTCCTGCGCGGGATTCTCCGGGGGGTAACGGAGTGCTTGAGCAATATATCCGTCTTGGCCTCGACAGCAACCTTGCTTTGCACCAGCGCAATTTCGACCTGGAGCGTTCGCGGCTGGACCTCAAACGGGCCCGGTCTCTTTTCTATCCTCAGGCGGGTTTCAGCTCGCAGTATACGCTCGCCAATGGCGGCCGTTCGATAGACATCCCGATCGGGGATCTGCTCAACGGTGCTTATTCGACCCTTAATCAGCTGACCAATACGAAAAGGTTTCCCCAGGTAGCCAACCAGTCCGTGCAATTCCTGCCCAACGACTACCACGATACCAAAATGGAGGTGACCCTGCCGATACTCAACACGGACCTGCAGCACAACAGGGAAATTAACAGGGAGACCATTGGCGTCCGTCAGGCTGATCGTGACGTCTACCGCCGTGATCTTGTCCGGAGCATTCGTCAGGCGTACTACCAATATCTTCAGAGCGGAAAGGCGGTCGAAATCTACACTACCGCTCTCAGCCTTGTCAAAGAGAACCGGCGGGTGAGCGGAAAATTTGTGGAGAACCATATGGCTACCCGGGAGATCGTGCTCCGTGCCCAGGCGCAGGTCAGCGAGGTGGAAGCGTCGCTTATCGAGGCGGAGAATCAACGCAAGAATGCCGCGGCTTATTTTAATTTTTTGCTGAAACGCTCCCTGGACAGTGATGTGGTGACCGATTCTTCGCTGATGGCTCCGGGGGTTGACGAGGTGGTGGATCCCGCGGGTGGCGGGGCTGCTGGCGGGGTTTTTGCAAGTGACCGGGCCTCTTCGGGCGGTACAGTTCTGCTCTCACGACGCGAGGAGTTCGATCGTGTCAGGAGCTATCAGAGAATTACCGCTTCCAATCTGAAATGGGACCGCGCCTATCTCGTTCCCAAGCTCAATGCCTTTTATGATGTCGGCTTTCAGGGTTATGGCTTTCATCCTAATGGCTCGCAATTCTATCAGCTGGCTGGTATCCAGCTGGTCTGGCCGCTTTTCAAGGCCGGCGACAACAAGCTAAAGATCCGGCAGGCCGAGATAGACATGGCTTCGCTCGACGAGCAATACAAACAGCTGACCCGGCAGGTCAGTCTCGAACGGGAGACGACCGTGAACAACTATCGTTCTGCGCTCGAGGCCCTGCGTTCGTTGTCAGACGGGGTTAGCAGCGCCCGTGAAGCCTACCGGCTGGCCGAGAGACGATTCAACGAAGGGCAGGCGCTGCAGATAGAGCTCATCGACGCCCGTACGCAGCTGACCAATTCCGAGATCCGCTATTCGGTGGGTCGCCTTGCCGTCCTCAACAGGGCAGCCGACCTTGAACGCGTCACCGCATCGTACAAATTTTAGAACAGTTCCAAACAACAAGCATATGAATACGAAATTGCTCGACACCGTTCGTTTTCCCCTGGCCGTGCTGCTAGCCTTCGGCCTGGTTCGCTGCGGCCAGAATGCTGCTGCGATCGCTCCTCCAAAAGACGAGCCTATCCCGGTAAAGCTGCAGCCGGTGACAATTGGGGGTCACAATCGCATTCTGCAATATTCCGGACTTATCGCCTCCAATTCTGAAGCCCGTCTGTCCTTTAAGATCGGGGGGATCATCTCCAGGATATTTGTAAAGGAGGGCGACCATGTGGCTGCGGGCCAGCTGCTGGCTACCCTGGACCTCACAGAGATCGACGCGCAGGTAAATCAGGCGGCGCAAAACGTCGAAAAATCACAGCGAGACGAACGTCGGATGACCAATCTTTACCGGGACACCGTCGCGTCTCTGGAGCAGCTGCAAAATGTGCAGACCCAGCTGACCGTCGCCAGGGAGGCGCTGCGTATCGCAAGCTTTAACAGGAAGTATGCGCAAATCCGGGCTGCTTCTGCGGGTACGATCCTGCAGAAGGTGATGAACGAAGGAGAATATGCCTCTGCAGGTGCGGCCGTGCTGACGTTCACCGGTACCGGGCAGGGTGACTGGGTCGTAAGGTTTGGCGTTTCGGATAAAGACTGGGCCGTTCTCAAAAAGGGCGACAAGGCCGTCATTGCCATGGATGCTTATCCGGGTGAATCGTTCGGGGGTGTCATCACCAAGTTGGCGGAGGGCTCTGACCCCAATGGGGGAACCTATGCTGTTGAAGTGGCCGTTGCTCAGGGCGGTCATAAGCTGGCACCCGGCCTTTTCTGCACGATACAGCTGCAGCCGCCCTCCCCATATGCCAGGAACTTTGTGTTCATTCCTGCGTCGGCGCTTGCCGAGGGTGACGGCAATACCGGATTTGTATATACGATAAATGACGACAAAAGGACCGTGAAAAAGATTCCCATCCGTGTCGCCTATCTGCAGGGGGATCTTATTGCCGTGAGCGGCGGGCTGGATAACGTGCGGCAGGTGATCACCGATGGAGTGGGGTACTTAACGGAAAAGTCTGTCGTCAGGCTGAGCACCGACACAAGCATTCACAGCAATTAAATGAATTGAGATGAATACGAACAATAACAATGGCCCGGCAGGTGCGCCCAGGGGGCGTCGTGGCCTTACCGAATTCGCGGTACGCAACTACCAGTTCACGCTCATAGTATTTGTGATGCTGGCGCTTATCGGAGT
>JAFDYE010000280.1 GCA_018267585.1 Bacteroidota bacterium | reverse complement strand
CGGATCTCGGGGTCAAGCCCGGAATAACCCGTCAGGACGAAGACGTTATTGACCGTGGTGTACACCCTTAGCTTTTTCACATAAGGGGTGTTCAGCCGAAAATTATAGGCCAGCGTGATATTGTCCAGCCGCAGGTAGTCACCTTTCTCGATATAGCGGGTAGAAGTGAAGTTCGACCGGATATCCGTCGTGGCTTCATTGTAGGCGCTTACCGGCATGTTGAAGTGAGTGGCTTCCGTGACGTAGTTGAGGTTAGAAGCGGTCGTATTGAGGATCCTGTTGCCGACCACGCCGCGCAGCAGAAAGCTGAGGTTCAGTGGACCATAGGAAAGGTCGTTCGAGAACCCGAAGACGGCTTTCGGCTGGGCATTACCCGCCAGGAAGCGGTCGCTTTGCGTGGGGTTGATGGTCATCGTATCCGCGGCGCTCCGGAATTGCGATATGCCGCTCTTGTTCAGTCCTTCGTATTTCCACAGATAGAACTGGCCGATAGGGTAGCCTTGCTCGACGACCTGCGTGTACGCGCCGGACTGGCCGTGAGAGCCGGCGGCGGAAGTGTTGAAATAGTTGAGCTTGAACTGGCCGTTCGAAAGGGATTTGACCACATTCGTATTGAACGCGATGTTGAAATTGCTGTTCCAGCGGAATTTCCGGCTATCGACGGCCACGGCGTTGAGGCTGATCTCGACGCCTTTGTTCTGCATGCGCCCTACGTTGGCTGTCTGATAATTCACAAAGTTGGACGTGGCAGGCACCGAATAGGTCCAGATCATATCCCAGGTCTGTTTGTCGTAGTACTCCACGGAACCGCCGATACGGCCCTTGAGCAACGCAAAGTCAAGACCGATATTGAGCATACCTGTGCTTTCCCATTTGAGGCCGGGATTATTGTTCTGTACGGGGCCGATGCCGGTGATATAGGTGCCGCCGTAATTGAAGGCCGGTGCAGAACCATAGATGAGCTGGCTGATCAGCGGGTCGAATCCGAGCGAGTTGCCGCTGATGCCATAGCCGGCGCGGAGCTTCAGCTCGTCAAAGATCCTGTTGCGGCGCATAAATGGTTCCTGCGCGATACGCCATCCGGCCGAGACGGTGGGAAAGACACCCCAGCGGTTGTTGGCTCCAAAGGCGGAAGATCCGTCCTTTCTAAGGCTCGCCTGCAGCAGGTATCGGTTGGCATAGGAGTAGTTCAGCCTCGAATAGAAGGAGATCAACCGCAGGGTGCTGATCGCCGCACTGCCGTAGTCGACCTTGTAACCCGTCGGCGGGCTGCCAAGGGCCAGGTTATAGTAAGTTGTCGCGTCGGAGGCAAAGCCCTGGTTGGTGGCCTGGAAACCGTCGCCGCTGCTTTGTTCCTGCCAGGAATATCCCAGCAGCAGCCTGAGGTCATGATCACCGAAGCTCTTGCCGTAAGTGCCATAAGCCTCGACGAGTCGTTGCTCGCTTTCGTACGCGCTTCTGACGGCCTTGCCGTTGAGGCCCTGGGCCAGACGGGACGCTTTATCGTAATAGAGACCCTGGTTGCTCTGGGTGTTCTGATAGGAGATGTTGGCGTTGAGGTCCAGACCGTCGATGACGTTCAATTTTGCGGCGGCGTTGCCGAACAGGGTCTTGACCTTGACGTTCTTGGTGTTCTGCGCAATGAGCGCGACGGGGTTGGCGACGGCGATGTTGTAGTCTTCCTTGAATGTGCCGTCGGGATTCCGGATATTCATGGTCGGCAGGGACGCGATCATATTATAGAGGACATCGGAAGGCACGTCGTCAGAATTGGAGACGTTGTTGCTGACGTTCAAAGAGAGTTTGAGACGGTTGTTGAGGCCGGTCTGCTCCAGGTTGCCTCGGAAGGTGACCGAGCTGAGGTCCGAACCGTTGATAATGCCCCGGACGGCGCGGTAGTCTACGCTCGAGTAGTAATTGGTCTTGCCGTTGCCGCCACTCGCAGAGAGGTTATGGTTGTGGGAGACGCCTGTACGGGTCACCTCCGACTGCCAATCCGTGCTCACATTGTCTTCATCGAAAGGGTCGAGGACGAGATTGTTATTCTTGAGAAAGCTGCGGTATTGCGTAGCCGACATCATCCGGACCCGGCGCGAGATCTTTTCTACGCCAACAAAGGAATTGTAGGAGACTTTGGATCCATTGGCTTTGCCTTTTTTGGTGGTGATCATGATGACGCCGTTGGCCGCCCGCGAGCCGTATATCGCTGTCGAAGCCGCGTCCTTGAGCACATCGACGGATTCGATGTCCGTCATGTCGATCACACCGTCTACGGGGATAGGCACCCCGTCGACAACATAAAGCGGCTGTTGGGCAGGGCCTTCTCTGAGCGTGGAAGGACCACGCAACACGATAGAAGGCGAAGACAGCGGGTTGCCGTCGTGCGAGATATTCAGCCCGGGGATCTTGCCCTGGATCAGCTCGGCAGCCGAGGTATAGACGCCCGTGTTGAAGTCTTTTGAAGTAAGCGAGCTGATCGCGCCGGTGGATCTGGCCCGCGACTGCGACCCATAGCCGACGACTACGACATCGTTG
>JAFDYE010000027.1 GCA_018267585.1 Bacteroidota bacterium | reverse complement strand
CAGAAAACTATTGTGGTAGCTATAGGCGCCGTATCCTCCGAAGAGGCAGAACCTGTTCTGTCCCGGATCATAAAATATATTATGGTGGTGCAGCTGCTGCGGGAGGATCGTCTTTCCCACGGACGTCCATTTGAGGTTGCTCCGGTTCATGTCGAGGGCGGCTACGCTGGACATGCCGCCGGGAACGTCGAACAGCTCGTAGACGTAACACCTGTTCTGCCGGGCGTTGAAGATGCTCTTTCCCAGCACCATCGGCACCGGCATCGGGTTGGCATAGGGCAACGCGCTCCTCTCGCCCGTTGCCGGATCATAGGTGATCAGCGAATCCTTCGCGAAGATAAAGAGGCGTTGGTCCAGCGGGTCGAAATTGAGTCCGGCGGGATTGTCGAAGTTCTGGGTAAAGACGGGTCTCCAGAAATAGGCGCTATTGATCAGCCAGACGGGATTCTCGACGAAGCCGGTCACGACGCCGCGGCTGTCGTGGACGCTGTTGCCTGTCCATTCATCCAACGGAAAAATATAATTTGTATTTCCGTCCCCTACTTCCAGGTTCTTGATGGCCATATTTGGCACTTCGGTATAGGAGGGATTCTTGCCAAAGATCAGATTGCCCTTCATCTTTTTGCTAAAACCCATTTGGTCGGCATACCAGGACTGGCCATTGATGCGGATGGCCATCTTGTCATCCCGGAGGTTGAAGTCGATCTTTATCGGGATCCAGGTCTTCTTCCTGAGCAGAGAGTCGGGCAGCGGTATAGCGATCTTGTTGCTTTTGCAGTCGATGGTAAAGTTGAGTCCCCCTGCTCCGTCGCGATACAGATAAGTAAGACTATAGGAATTGTCCTTGTCAGAGAGGTTGAAGACATAGCCCAGATGGGAGTTATCCCAGAGGGAAAGGTCAAAGCTCACCGTAAAATGATCATGGAAGACGGGCGGATCGGCGCCAAACACGGTCATCGACGTCCGCTGGGTCAGGAGGCTGTCGTTGGATTTGAACAGCAGTCCCTGCGCGTGGGTATTCAGAACAAGTAGGCAAAGCAAAAAGGGCAATGTATTCTTATAAGCGCTCACAAGCATCTCGTTAAGTCAAAAGATTACATTCGGTCCGGTCCCCGGTAAGGTCTAGGATACAAAATTACGATTTTTGGCTAAATTCTGAGCGGGTAAGAAACAGCAATCCCCATCCGGAAGATATACCGGACGGGGAAGCGCCTGCGAATAAGAATAGTTCAGGGTGTGTGGGCGCCGGGGTCGTTGCACTTTGGCCGGCGCAGGAGGTTGAGCACGGATCGGGCGACCGGGCGCCCGGAGGGAGCGCTAAGCGCGCTGTTTGTGCAGGCGGTAGCTGACGTGATTGATCCAGAGTATGAGAGAGGCGAACCAGGTCAGGACCATCGTGTACGCGGCAACATAGTCTCCGCTGATATAGAACTTTCCGCTAAGGAAACAAATGAGGATGATAACGGGAAGGGTGAGGTAGGTAAAGATCGCTTTCATGTGGTTTCTTTTTGTGAGGTAAGGGATGCTGTTTCGGTTGATGGTTGGGGTTACTTAGGACTTCCTGACGGGGATGACGTGGAGGATGTCGTGGGTTTTGATCCAGAAGACCATCGAGCTGATGGAAGTAACGACCAGGAGGTAGGCGAGCAACAGCTGTCCTTCGAGGTAGAGATTTGCACTGAGGATGTAAGCGAATACAATAGCGAAAAGAGTCAGCAGAGAGAATAACGTTTTCATTGCGGGTACATTTAGGTTTTGAGACTATGTTATTTTGAGAACTAAGCTATTTGGGGGTAGCTCATAGTCATTGGAACAGGGGGCATTCCAGAGGATAGAAGAGAAGACTTGTATTACTGCGTGCGAACTTGTAAACTAATTCCGTGAAGGTAATTCAGTGGGAGATTGGGTACGATGCGTTGTTGTAAGGGAGGTTGATCCGAGAGGATGATTGGACCGTTGATGAAGCAAACCTAATACGCTTTTTTGGATTGTGCAAGAGGTTGCGAAAAAAAATTTGCGATGATGGGAGCGGGCCGGTGCTTCGGCGTTATCTTGATCAGGCACACGCCGTGCGCCGCCAGCGCGGTCGTAAAGACCTCCGCATAGCTGCCTAGCTCCTTCTGCCGCCAGCAGTCGCGCACCAGCTGATCGCGCTGTACACCAAGCGAGTCCCAGGAGACGACAGCCGTAGTCGGGGTGTCGGACATATTGAATATACCTACCGCCTTCGTGCCATCTTCCAGCTCTTTCATCCACACCTGCAGCCCGTCCGTCCCGATCACCCGTCTCGCCTGCTGACCCAGGGGGTCCTGGTCCAGCGCGATCACTTCGTCATTGGTCAGCAGTCCCAGCGTGAAATCGTCCATTTTAGAGATATCACCGCCGATCAATAGCGGCGCGGACAGCAGGCACCAGAGGCTGATATGGGAATACTGCTCGTCGGGCGTGAGCCGCGTCGGATGCAGGTCTCCCCAACCGATCTGTCCGACGACCAGCATGTCCGGGTCGTTCCAGTGACCAGGCCCGGCATAGGGATAAAGGCCGGCTTCGCTGAAGCCGGTCGCCACAACGGAAGGCCAGCTGTCTGTAATATCCCCCGTCGTCCGCCAGCAGCCCGCCCCCACTTCCCTACCCCATTTCCAGACGCTCTTCATTCCATACTGACAGAGGCTGTATACTATGTCCCGGTGCTGTGCCCTGAGCGCCCGGTCCATCACCCGGTAGGGTTTTATAAAGGCCGCCAGGGCGGTGTCGGCGCCGGCGACCTTCCCGTAACTGCACCAGTCGTATTTCAGGTAGTCCACCCCCCAGCGAGCATAGGTGGCGGCGTCCTGCGCCTCGTGCCCGAGGCTGCCAGTGTAGCGCCCACAGGTCTGCTCGCCAGGCGAAGAATAGATGCCAAACTTGAGACCATTCCCGTGCAGCCAGTCGCCCAGCGCCTTCATATCCGGGAATTTTTCGTTGGCCGCGATCTCTCCTTGCGGCGTGCGGGCGCGCGCCTGCCAGGCGTCGTCAATGTTGATATAGTTCCATCCGTGGTCGGCCAGCCCCTTGTCGAGCAGAGCACGAGCCGAACTCCTTACTTTTTCATCGTCGACGCTAAGCCCCCAGCAGTTCCAGCTGTTCCAGCCCATGGGCGGCGTCAGCGCGGTCGTCTGTCCGACCTTCACGGTAAAACCTCTTTCCGCACGGCCGGCGGCATTACTAACGTCGACCTGCATGTGATATTCACCTTCTTTTTCGAGTACGCCCGTGATGACGCCCGATGCGCTATCGACCGACAAACCCGCCGGGAGGTCTCTGACCGTGTACCGGAGGGGTCTTGCTCCTGTCGCGGCTATTCTATAAAGAAAAGGCGACCCCGGCCTGATCCCGAAGACACTGGCGCCGTTGATCCGCGGGGTCGCGGGTGGTTTTGGCGTGAGGATGCAGGCGCTGTCGTAGATGGGTGTGACCAGGGTCGTTTGCGACAGCTCAGTTGAGAGGGCGCCGACGAACGGCCTCAGCGGATAGATCCCCCCGTTGCCGCTGCCGTCGTAGACCCGGATGGCGATGACATTGTCCCCATTCCAGCGGAGGCGGGGGTCATTGTGCCCGAAATGATACTCCCTTTTTATGTAATTTTTGGTGATATAACCATCTTTATCTACTGGGAATGAACCAGTTTTCCCAATCAATAAACCATTCCAATACACCTCGTCCGCGTCGTCGATCTTGCCGATAAAAACGCGCACCGAGTCGCCGGCGCCACGCAGCGAAGCGGGTAGTTGGAAGCGCATCCGGTACCAGGCATACCCATTATAGCCCGCATGCCCTTGTTCTTCCCAGGGAGAGCCCGTGCGGATCGTCTCCCAGCCCTTGTCGTCAAAGCCGGGCGATTTCCAGGAGAGCTCGTCCCCGGCCTTCCAGCGAGCGTCGGGAAGGCCGGCAATATCGGTTACGTCCTCCCGGACGAATTTGGGACGCTGGTCGGCAGTCCGGAGAGTAACGTCCACGTTCTGAACCGAAAGCCTTTGTATATGCCGGAAGTAGAACCCCGAGGCCGGAAGGCTGTTGCCGAATATCCTGTTCTCCGGATAGGATCGCTCCATTTCCGGTATGGCGCGGGCGGCGTCCTGCGTGGTGCCGCCACCCGGACAGGTGATGCGGATATCGTTGAGGTAGACATCCTCTATCTCGGCCCCCGGCAGCCCTGTGACCGACGAGCTGATCCGGCTATAAGCCGTTGCGCGGATATGGCTGATGGCGACATTCTTCAGACTGCTGACCGCCGGCGGCATACAGGACAAGGACCTTCTCTGCCTGTCGCCGAGCCGGATAAACACCGGCGTCTGGACATGATCCATCTGAATGTGAGAAATGGTGATATCCTCCGTCTCCCCGCCGTCTACGGTCTCCACAGCGATGCCGGCCAGTACGGTCCTGTCGGCTGTGATATGCTCCAGGTGCTGCCGCCAGTGCCGGATAGGATCCTGCGACGCGGCGTCGACGGCACAATCCGAGATGAAAATATGCCGAAAACCGACGCGTGAGGCCGTACCCAGCTTGATCGCGTTACAGTTGCTCGCCAGCCGGCAGTTCGTGACCCGGACATTCTCGCAGGCAACGCCGGGTGTCTCGCTTTTCAGACAGAGCGCGTCGTCGTCGCTGTCGATCGTACAGTCGGAGACCGTCACGTTGCGGCTGTCGATATCCAGGCCGTCGTTATTCCAGTTGCAATGGCTGTAGACCTTTATACCGCGGATATCCACGGTGTCGCAGCCGCTGTAGTACTGTACCCAGAAGGGGGAATTACGGAGGGTGATGTCGCGGATGCGGATGTTCGTGCAATGGATGAAATGGATGATCCGCGGACGGCCGTTGCCGTTGTCGCCTTTTTGAAATACAGGATCGCCGCCCTGGCCGTCGATCGTGCCCGGGCCTGTGATGGCAATGTTCCTGGCGTTGCTCGCGTAGATCAGGGCGGGGCTGGTGTAGTCTTCGGGGCTCGTACTCCCCACCAATACGGCGCCCTGTTCGAGGTGCAGCTCCACATTGTCTTTCAGCCGCAACGTGCCTATTATGTATTTTCCCGCGGGTATCCGCACCACCCCGCCGCCCTGTTCCGAGCAGCTGTCGATGCGGTGTTGAAAGACAGTAGTATTACTCTTCTCAAAGGAGAATTCCACTTCATTGGCCCAGTGCGTCTTCCAGTCGGGGTGGAAGGCCCGTGCGTTGACCTTGGAGACGCTGCGGTCTCTGGCCAGCTCCATACAGGCCGTCGGGGCGCTGTTGTCGTTGACGCGGAAGGACAGCTTGACGGTCCCGCCCTCATCCATGGCCTTTTTCACATCCGGCAGCTCCGACCAGGGGATGGCGCACTCGGTGACGACGGTATTTCCGTCGCGGCGGATCACCAGCTGTCCCCCTTTTACCGGGCCCTCCCCTTCTGACTTTGGCTGTCTCGGGAAGAAATGCTTCCTGTTCAGGCCGGGCGCGAGCAGGCGCCACATCTCCGTGCCGCCGCCATACTGAGCCGCCACGGGATTCATCGCATATTCATAGTCGGTACATTTATACCCGGTGTAGCGCGGCATTGTTCCCGGCGGATAGGCCAGCATCCCGTCCTTTCCCTCCGGCAGCGCATTGAAGGCCAGCAAGACATTGTCATAGGAATAGCCCAGTCCCGAGTTGTCGGGTGTCACGGGTCCTTTCCGATAGGAGAAATGCCGGACACCGGCCGGCCATACCAGCGGGTTGCGGATCTCCTCCCTTGCAAAACTGACGCTAACCTTTGCCGGCAGATGCGAGCCATCACCCGGGATAAAATAGCCCAGGCGACCATATACGCCCTTCCAGCCGGCCTTTGTATCATAGTCTTCGCCGGCAAACAGCTTCCCCCTCGTCGTCCCCTCTGCCTGATCGAAGAATATACCCCCGAGTTTCACGGAGTACCACCAGCCCCAGGCGTGGAATGCGACGCGCACCTTGCCCTTTAGCGTGAACGACTCGTAGACACCGTCCCATAGCTTGTCGATGCGGCGGTTCTCGAGCAGGCGGCCGCCGGCGTCCCAAATATCCATCAGCAGACCGGAGACCTTGATATTGGGCAGGTAGAACGTCACCCGCGTCGGCCGGTCTTCGGGCAGCCGCAGGTCGACGCCAAAACTGTTCGTATTGTCCCCGCTCTCCCAGTAGCCGTTGTTCTCCTTCATCACCAGGCT
>JAFDYE010000279.1 GCA_018267585.1 Bacteroidota bacterium | reverse complement strand
GGGAAATGCTTCAACTGCCGCAGCCGCAGCCGGACCATACGCAGGGCCTCCGAAACGTGCTTTTTAACCGTCTCCCGCGACACATTCAGCTGCCGCGCAATGTCCTCGTGCTTCAAACCCTCCATCCGGCTGAGCTCGAACACCCGCTTTTGCTGGGGCGTAAGCGTCTCTATCACCCTTTGCAGGTCCTCCCGCAGCTCCCGGTAAGAAATATCGTCCAGCGCCGTGCCCCGCAGCGAAGCCATCTGCAATGGGAGAAGCCTCTCCAGCAGCAGTTCTTCGTATGCCTGCTTTCGCAGCGTATTATAAATATGGTTGCGGGTGATGGTATTCAGGTAGGCCCTAAAACAATTTATCTCCGGCAGCTTCTCCCTCCCTATCCATATCTTCAGAAATACTTCCTGAAGGACATCTTCTGCAAGACTGGCGGACTGCAGGAGCCTCAGCGCGATACCGTAAACATGGTTCCGATGATGGGTGTACAGCGTATGGAAGGCCGACTCATCGCCCCGGGCGACAAGACCAAGCAAGCTCTTCTCCTCATATGTGGAGTGATTCTTCACAAGCAATCTTCGCAGTTGTGAAGCTAAAGATAATCAATTCAGCTCATGAATGATGATGCGGCAGGAAGTTCTCTACTACCACTTTATAGGTTTCCCTGATCATATCCCAGGCGTTTACATCCCCCTTAAGGATCGACGAGCTAAAATTCTTTGCCTGTTTCAGCGTAATATGCGGCGGCAGCGGCGGTACGCTCGGGTCACTGAGTACATCCAATACCACCGGCCGTGTCGCCGACATCGCCTGCCGGAGCGCCCCCGATATATCTTCTTCCTTTTCTACCCGGATACCTTCCAGTCCCAGCAGCTCCGCATTGGCGGCATAGTTCATTTCCGGAACATCCTGTGACCCCTCAAATTTAGGATCACCCACCATTACACGCTGCTCCCAGGTCACCATATTGAGGTCCCGGTTATTAAGCACGACGATCACCAACCGCGGGTCCGCCCATCGTTTATAGTATTTTGAGATCGTGATCAACTCGTTGATACCCATCATCTGCATAGCCCCATCTCCTACCAGCGCGATCGCCATCCTGTCCGGATACGCAAACTTGGCCGCTATCGCATACGGAACACCCGGACACATGGTCGCAAGATTCCCCGAAAGCGAAGCCTTCATTCCCTCCCTGATCTTCAGGTCCATAGCAAACCACGTCGCCGTCGAGCCCGAGTCCGACGTAAGGATGCAGCGATCCGGCAACAACGGGCTCAATTCCCAGAACAGCCGCTGCGGATTGATCGGATGAGCCGACTTCATGGCCCGCGCCTCCAGTACCTTCCACCAGCGTTCTATCTCCTTCTCGATCTTTTCACGCCAGCTACGATCCTGCTTTTTCTCCAACAACGGCAGCAGAGCCTGCAAGGTCTTACGGCTGTCACCCTGTAAATTGACATCCGTAGGATAGCGAAGCCCCAGCATCCGACCGTCAATATCGATCTGCACAGCCTTCACCTTGCCGTCCTTGGGCAGGAACTCCGAATACGGAAAGCTCGTCCCGATCATCAGCAGCGTGTCGCATTCCTGCATCAGATCATAACTCGGCTTGGTGCCAAGCAGCCCGATGCTCCCCGTTACAAAAGGCAGCGTGTCAGGCAATACGGCCTTGCCCAGCAGCGCCTTGGCGACTCCCGCACCCAGCGCTTCCGCCACCTCGATGACCTGCGCCGCCGCGCCTTCCGCGCCTGCCCCGACCAGAATAGCGACCTTGCTCCCGGCATTCAGCAGACTGGCAGCCTCCTGCAGGTCTGCAAAGGCCGGAACGATCTCCGGACGCGTATAGCCCATTCCCGTATGCACGCTCCCGTGAAGATGCGGCGGCTCCTCATAGTCCAGCTCCTGGACATCATTCGGAAGAATGACACAGGTCACGGTCCTGTTCGCCTTTGCGATCCGGATCGCCCTGTCGATCAGATGCCTCGCCGAGGAGGGCTGCGTACAGGTATGAACGAATTCGTGTGCGACATCCTTAAAAAGAGATGCCAGATCCACCTCCTGCTGGTAGTCGCCGCCCATCGACATCCTGGCCTGCTGCCCCACGATAGCAACAACAGGCTGGTGATCCATCTTCGCGTCATAAAGCCCGTTCAGCAGGTGGATAGCGCCGGGTCCCGACGTGGAGATACACACCCCCACCTCCCCGGTGAACTTGGCATGACCACAAGCCATAAAAGCCGCCATCTCCTCATGACGGGTCTGTATAAATTCGATCTTGTCCTTCGCGCGGTTCAGCGCCTCCATAACACCGTTGATACCGTCGCCAGGATATCCATAGATCCTTCTCACCCCCCAGGCGATAAGCCGCCCGACGACAAAATCACTGACTTGCTGTGCCATATACCAAGTATTTTTTTTACCCATTCACCACCTCACCCCCGTTCACGTGTATCACCTGACCGGTAATAAAAGAGGCGTCATCCGAGGCCAGGAACACATAGGCAGGCCCCACCTCGGCAGGTTCCCCTGCCCTCTTCATCGCCGTCTCCTCGCCAAAACTGTCGATCTTTTCCTGCGTGAACGTCGAGACGATCAACGGCGTCCATACCGGACCGGGAGCCACCGCATTCACCCTGATCTTCTTACTCGCCAGATTCGTGGCCAGGCTACGGGTAAAAGTCGTAATAGCTCCCTTCGTTGCAGAATAATCGATCAGCCCCGGCGATGACCGGTAGGCCGTTACTGAAGTAGTGTTGATGATACTGTCCCCTTCGTGAAGATGCGGCAAGGCAGCCTGCGCAAAATAAAAATAAGGGTAGATATTCGTCTCGAATGTAGTCGTCAACTGCTCGGAGCTTATCTCCTTGAGATCCTTCTGCGGCACCTGCATCCCGGCGTTGTTCACAAGAATATTCAGCTTCCCGTAGGCATCTATCGTTTGTTTCACCGCGTCTTTGCAGAAGGCCTCGATCTTGACGTCTCCCGGCAAAAGCAGACATTTCTGCCCGGTCGCTTCAACAAGGCGTTTCGTTTCCAGCGCATCGTCCTGCTCGTCGAGGTATACGATGGCGACATCCGCCCCTTCCCGCGCAAAATGCACGCTTACCGCCCTCCCGATACCGCTGTCACCACCCGTGATCAACGCCACCTTCCCATCCAGTTTCCCCGCGGCATTATAGGCTCTTTTTATAAATTCCGGACGGGGCTTCATCTCCTTTTCAATGCCAGGTTGCCTGTCCTGCTCCTTCGGTCTCGCCTTTGTGTCTGTGTTGCTCATACACTTTACTTTGCAAGTTGACCGAAATTTTTGTGCCATCCCCCGGATGCTCAGCCCCCTTCTTCTTCCCGATAATCATCATTCCCGTCCGTGGCGAAGAATCTACACTTCCCGTGCCATCTTAAGCATTAATCCCCCATCTATAAAATAGGTCGATCCCGTAACATAGTCTGCCGCAGGCGAAGCCAGAAAAAGGGCCAGCCTCGCCACTTCATCCGGATACCCGGGCCGCTGCAGCGGTACAGCCTTTCCCTTATCTTTCCGGACGACCGGATCATTCATCAGGTCCTCGTTCATAGGCGTGATGATCATTCCCGGGCCAATATTGTTGACGTTGATTGAATGAGGACCCAGCTCCAGCGCGAGCGTCCGGGTCAGATTCCGGAGTCCCCCCTTTGCCACATTGTAGT
>JAFDYE010000278.1 GCA_018267585.1 Bacteroidota bacterium | reverse complement strand
GAGCTTGTCTACCTGAAGGACGTGGCGCGTGTCGAGCTGGGGAAGTTCACATTTTCCAACAACTCCTTCGTAGACGGCCAGCGAGCCTCCTATCTGCAGATCTACCAGGCCCCGGGAAGCAACGCTCTGCGCACGGCCGAAGTCACCTACAAAGATCTGGCCCAGCTGCGGCCGTTCTGCCCGCCCGACGTGGAATACAAGGTGCCTTTCGAATCGGTGACCGTGGTCAAGGTCTCCATGGCCGATGTAGTCACTACCCTGTTGATGACGCTTGGCCTGGTGGCGATCGTAGTCTTTCTTTTCCTGCAGAACCTGCGGTCTACGCTGATACCCGTGCTGGCGATACCCGTCTCGATCTTTGGCACCTTCTGCTTTTTTATTCCATTAGGCTTCACCATCAATACCCTTACGATGTTCGGCTTTGTGCTGGCGATCGGTATCGTGGTGGACGACGCCATCATCGTGGTGGAAGCGGTGCAGCACTATATCGATCACGAAAAGATGTCGCCGAAGGAAGCCACCTATTACGCGATGAAGGATATCTCCGCGCCTGTTGTCGCGATCGCGCTGATCCTGGCCGCGGTCTTTGTGCCCGTGGGGTTCATACCCGGTATCGTAGGGCGATTGTATCAGCAGTTTGCGATCACCATCGCTATCTCCGTCATTATATCCGCGTTTATCGCCCTGTCGCTGACGCCTGCGCTTTGTACCCTGTTATTGAAGCCCTCCGGGCCGAAGGAAGAGGCGCGCGGTCTCGCCCGGTGGTTTATCCATTTCAATGACTGGTTCCAGCGGGTTACGGACCGATATTCTTCCGGCGTCCGGAAGAGCATCAAGGCCTCGCGTCTTATCCTGATCCTGCTGATCTGCGTCTGTGTCGGAGCTTATTTCCTCTTTCAGAACAAGCCCTCGGGCTTTATACCCTCGGAGGACGACGGGAATATCTACGTCACCTACCAGCTGCCGCCGGCCTCTTCGACGTCTCAGTCCGTGGCGCTGATGCAACGGCTGATGAAAGTGGTGTCGGAGACCCCGGGTGTGGCGCACTATGCTGCATTGTCGGGGCTCAATGTGATCACCAACGCCACCAACTCCAACTGCGGCACCATCTACTGCCAGCTGAAACCCTGGGACGAACGCAACGGCGACGAAGAGAAGGTGCCCCGGATATTGAATGTCATCCAGCAGCGGGTGGCCGACGCGGGCATCCGCAATGCCAATGTCGAGGTGATCCAGCCCTCCCCTATTCCGGGCATCGGGGCCGGTGTCGGATTTAGCTTCCAGATCGAGCAAAGGAGCACCAACGATGACCTGCACGCCTTCGAAAATACCGTTCAGAAATTCATCGCCGAAATAAAGAAGAACCCGGCGATCGGTAATGCGTACAGTTTTTATTCCGCGAAGACGCCGGGCTATAACCTCACGGTCGACCGCGACAAATGCGAGAAGCTCGGGGTCAATATCGCCGACGTCTTTACGACGATACAAGCCTTTATGGGCAGTCTCTATATCAACGACTTTACGACCTATAACCGCACCTTCCACGTAGTGATCCAGGCGGATACCGCCTACAGGAGCATGATCTCGGATATGAACAAGTACTATGTGCGCAACTCGGCGGGGCAGATGCTGCCGCTCGGTACGCTGATCAGCTACAGGCCGACGGAGACCGCTCCGCTCATCTCGCATTTCAATATCTTCCGTTCAGCCGAAGTAGACGGGGCGCCTGCGGCGGGGCATAGCAGCACCGAGGCGCTGAAGGTCATACAGGAGACCGCCGCGCGGGTCCTGCCTGACGGGTATACCTTTGAGTTCTCCGGTCTCAGCTACGAGGAGATCAGGGCCGGGTCTACCACCGTGTATATCTTTATTTTCTCGATCACCTTCGTGTTCCTGTTCCTGGCCGCGTTGTATGAATCCTGGTCGGTTCCCTTCTCCGTGCTGCTCGCGGTACCCATCGGGGCCTTTGGCGCGATCCTCACGCTCTTCTTTGTCCCCAGCCTTACGAACAACGTCTATGCGCAGATCGGCCTGATCACGCTGATCGGTCTGGCGGCGAAGAACGCCATCCTGATCGTGGAGTTCGCGAAGGTGCGCGTCGACCGTGGGGAAGAGCTTATCAAGTCGACGCTGGAGGCCGTCAGTCTGCGTCTTCGCCCGATCGTCATGACCTCGCTGGCCTTTATACTGGGTGTGCTGCCGCTGGTCTTTGCTTCGGGCGCGGGCGCTGTCGCGCGGCGCACTATCGGATACACCGTATTGGGGGGTATGCTGGCCGCGTCGACCCTGGCTATCTTTATCGTTCCGGTGCTTTTCGTGCTCATCACCCGCGCCTCCTATGGTAAGAAGAAGCTGGAATACCTCCAGGCGCACCACGAGAGCCTGATGGAAAAGGCCAAAAAGGTGGAACAGCAGAACATCGATCCCGAACTGGAATTTGAAATACAAAAATCGCGTGACCTGCACGGAATGGATCCGAGGGGAGGTCAGGCACAACCTGTTCAAGGATGATTGCCAATACGTTCATAAAGAGGCCGGTGACGGCTATCGTCATATCCGTCGTCCTGGTAATCTCCGGTCTGATCTGCATCGCCAACCTGGCCGTGGACCAGTATCCCGATATCTCTCCGCCCTCGGTGAGCGTCAGCGGCAGCTATACCGGCGCCGACGCAGAGACGGTCGAGCAGACCGTGGCCATCCCCATCGAAGAGCAGGTCAACGGCTCTCCCGGCATGGAATACATGCAGAGCACCAGCACGAATACCGGGAGCATGAGCGTACGGGTGACATTCGGCATCGGGACCAACGTGCATATTGCGGCGCTCAACGTACAGAACCGGGTCGGCATCGCCACGCCGCTGCTGCCGTCGGTCGTTTCCAAGCTCGGGCTGACCGTCCGCGCGCGAAATCCGGACATGCTCATGATGGTGGGCATTTATGCACCCAGGCGGACGCACAATATCACTTTTCTCGACAACTATACGAATGTCTTTGTCCAGGACGCGCTGCTGAGGGTGCCTGGAGTTGGCGATATCTCGGCGCGTACGGACCAGTTCAGCATGCGGGTCTGGCTGAACCCGGACAAGATGGCCTCGTACCGGCTGATGCCCAGGGACGTGATCGCGGCGCTACAGGCTCAGAATGTCTATGTGGCGGCGGGCTCGGTTGGCGCACCGCCGCAGAAGGGGGATCAGTCCTTCGAGCTCAGCGTGCTGCCGAACGGGCAATTGCAGAAAGCGGCCGACTATGAAAAAGTTGTGGTCAAGACGCTGCCCGATAGCGGTCAGCGCGGCGGGAGGCTGGTCTATCTGCGCGACGTCGGCCGCGTGGAGCTCGGGAAATTCACCTTTTCGGGGAATTCCTTTATCGACGGCAACCGGGCTTCCTTCCTGATGATCTACCAGGCGCCGGGGAGCAATGCGCTGCAGACGGCGGAGAACGTCTACGCCGAACTGGAAAGGCTCAAGAAATATTTCCCGCCGGACGTGGACTACAAAGTTCCGTTCGAGTCGGTCACCATTATCAAGGTCTCCATACACGAGGTGCTGATGACCCTGCTGCAGGCGCTGGGGCTGGTGGCGCTGGTGGTGCTGCTGTTCCTGCAGAGCCTGCGGTCGACGGTGATCCCGGTGCTGGCGATCCCGGTGTCGATACTGGGTACGTTCTGCTTTTTTATTCCGCTGGGATTTACCATCAATACGCTGACGCTTTTCGGTTTTGTGCTGGCCATCGGGATCGTGGTGGACGACGCGATCATCGTGGTGGAGGCGGTGCAGCACTATATCGACGAGAAGCATATGTCGCCGAAGGAGGCGACCTATCACGCGATGAAGGAGATCTCGGCGCCCGTGGTGGCGATCGCGCTGATCCTTGCTGCGGTCTTTGTGCCTGTTGGGTTCATACCGGGCATCGTAGGACGACTCTATCAGCAGTTTGCGATCACGATCGCTATTTCGGTGGTGCTGTCGGCTTTTATCGCCTTGTCGCTGACGCCGGCGTTGTGCACGCTGCTGCTGCGGCCTTCTCATCTGAAGAAGACGAATGTCTTTGACCGGTTCTTCCTGTGGTTCAACGGCGGGTTCGACAAATTCACGCGCGGCTATGCCAATGCGGTGCGACGGTGGATCAAGGGGGCGCGATATGCGGTGATCTTATTGGTGTGCATTTGTTTTGGCGCGCTCTTTATGTTCAAGAAGAAGCCGAGCGGGTTTATCCCTGCGGAAGACGACGGGCGGCTCTATATCACCTACCAGCTGCCGGAGGCCTCGTCGGTCGCCCAGTCCGTAGAGCTGATGACCAGGCTGATGGGCATTATCGGCAGCACACCGGGGGTCAACCACTTTGCGGCGCTGTCGGGGTTCAATATATTGAACGGGGGCGCGAACTCCAACAACGGCACGCTCTTCGTGATGCTCAAGCCCTGGGAGGAAAGGAAGACGCCGGGCGAGAAGCTGCCGGGCCTCCTGAACGTCATCCGCGAGCGGATCGCCAAGGCCGCCATCAAGAACGCCAATGTGGTCGTCATACCACCTCCGCCGATCAGGGGCATCGGCATCGCGGGTGGTTTCGCCATGCAGATACAGCAGGGAAATACCAGCGATGACGTCCACCAGTTCGAGACGGTGGTCAAACGCTTCGTCGCGGCCTGTAAGAAGAACCCGGCGATCAATACGGCTTTCAGCTATTACGGGGCCCATACGCCCAGCTACCTGCTGACCGTCGACCGGGACAAGTGCCAGAAACTGGGGGTCAGCATCTCGGATGTTTTTAACACCATGCAGGCCTATATGGGCAGTCTGTTTGTCAACAATTTCACTTTATATAACCGGACTTTTCATGTTGTCGTACAGGCGGATACCGTTTTCAGATCGATGATCAGCAATATGGATAAATACTATGTGCGCAACCAGGACAGCACGATGCTGCCCCTGAGCGCGCTGATCCGGTACAAGCCGATCGAGACCGCTCCGCTGATCACCCATTTCAACATCTTCCGGTCGGCGGAAGTGGATGGGAATACTCCGCCGGGCTATAGTTCCGGTCAGAGCATTGATGCGCTGAAGGCGACGGCCGCCAAGGTACTACCGCAGGGGTATACCTATGAGTTCTCGGGACTTAGCTACGAGGAGATCAGGGCCGGCTCCATGACAGTATATATCTTCTCTTTCTCTATCGTGTTCGTGTTCCTCTTCCTGGCCGCGCTCTACGAAAGCTGGTCCGTGCCTTTCTCGGTGCTTTTGGCAGTACCGATCAGCGCATTCGGGGCGATCCTGACGCTGACGCTCATACCGCCGCTGACCAATAATGTCTACGCGCAGATCGGGCTGATCACGCTGATCGGGCTTTCGGCCAAGAATGCCATCCTGATCGTGGAGTTCGCCAAGATCCGGGTCGACCGGGGTGAGCCGCTGCTGCAGTCGACGCTCGAGGCGGTGCGGCTCCGGCTGCGACCGATCATCATGACCTCGCTTGCCTTTATCCTGGGCGTGATGCCGCTGGTGCTGGCTTCGGGTGCAGGAGCGGTAGCGCGCAAGACGATCGGCTTTACGGTGTTGGGCGGGATGATCGCTTCGTCGTCGCTGGCCATCTTTATTGTCCCGGTTCTTTTTGTCCTGTTCACCAAATGGTCTTATGGTAAAAAGCAGCTGGCATGGCTGCAGGAGCACCATGCCGAGCTGATGGAAAAGCAGGCGAAGGTCGAGGCGCAGAATATCGATCCCGAGCTGGAGTATGACATCGAACAGGCCCACCTCGAAAATAAGGCCAGCCGCGAGGCGACGCTCGGAGGGGGTGAGCAGCCGGCGGCGGGTTAGGTCAGCGCCATCCGGCGACCTGCAGTTCGCGGTCCAGCGACAGAAGGGAGAAGATTTCCAGCAGCCGCTGTGTTGTCATGACCGTGGCGAACTCGTTGTTGATCGTCGCGAGCGAAACCTCGTGCACCGTAGCCGCCGGAATGGTCTTTCCGTCCAGCGTGGCAGAGGGGAAGGTCGCGGTAGCGTCGGAGGCGACATAGGTATTGTAGCCGTAGTTGCCGGCCATGCGTGCGGTGGTGGATACGCAGTGCGGGGTCACCAGACCGGCGATCACGACGGTGGTGATACCTGCGTCGTCGAGGCGTTTTTTGAGGTCGGTGCCGATGAAGGCGCTGTTTACCGTTTTTCCGATAACCGGCTCGCCGGGCAGAGGAGCGACCTCCTCTTTTATGGCGTTGCCCGGATGGCTGGGCGCCAGCGGCGAGCCGGGTTTAACGGAATTGTGTTTGACGTGAAAGACGGCCCAGCTTTTTTGGCGCCAGTGTTCGAGGAGGAGGCGGGCGTTGTCCTCGGCGTCTGCGTTGTTGCGCCCGGTGCCCCACCATTCGAGGACGTCGAAGCCTTGTTGTATGTCAATAAGGATCAGGGCCGGGTTGACCGGCGATTTGGAGGTTCTCATTGTTCTATATTTTATGGTGTTTAACGCTCTTTGAGGATGCGCTGCAATTGTCGTTCGTTGGAAAAGCCGCACTGTTGCGCGATGTCGCGCATGGTGATGCCGGGAGTGTGCCGGAGGTTCTTCGCCTGCTCGAGGCGAAGGAGGGTAAGGTATTGATGGACGGATATGCCGGTCTGGTGCTTGAATGTGCGGGTCAGGTTGCGGGGACTCATGCTGACCATCTCCGCCATATCGTCGATGGTGAGGCGGTGGTCGAGGTGGCCGATAAGCCAGTCCTGCAGCTGGTGGATGCCTCGGTGGAGATGGTTGCGGTAGTTGAGGTAGACGCTGTCCTGCGGATGGTCATGGCCACGGCGCAGGTATACGACCAGGTCACGCGCTACCTTATGAGCGAACAGCGGGCCGTGCGCTTCTTCCAGCAGGTGGAGGGCCAGGTCGATGCCCGAGCTGATGCCCGCGCTGGTATAGATGGCGCTCCCGGGGTCGCCCGTGAAGAGGACGTCGTCGACCACCGTCGCCTTCGGGAAGCCCTTTTTCAGCTGGGGTACGACGCTCCAGTGGGTAGTACATTTCCGGCCGTCGAGCAATCCCGCCTTTGCGACGAGGAAGGCGCCAATACACACCGAGCAGATGGTGGCGCCGGCGGCGTGCTGGTTTCTTATCCATTCATACACCCCGTCCCATTCTTTGTCGGCCTGCTGTTGCTGGAGGATCCGGCTGCGGAAGCCGGGGAGGAAGAGATAGTCACCCACGGCCAGCTTTACGGCGCTGTAGTGCTGCAGCCTGCCGATGTGCAGACCCGCCGAGTCCTCGATCTCCTCCCTCAGCGAGCAGTGGCTGAGCTCGTAGTCGGCGCCCAGCTGTATCGCCGCCAGGTAGGCCTGGGTAGGCCCCGACAAATCCAGCATGTGAAGTTCCGGGGGAACAAAGAATACGACTCTTGCCATGACCCTTAATTTTATTCGAAGTTACAGCGGTTGGCGGAGCCCTGCAAGGACGAAGGGGCGACATTTTGGGCCAACCAGAAATATTTTTTTTGTTTTCCCGGTGATCATGCTAACTTTTTGGACACTTATTTAAAACGGAAGTTCCAATGACCACACAAAAAGAGGATCCGATCATAGGTTTATACAGGGACGCCTTCCCCGATTGCGCACGGATGATCCGGCGGATGGGCGGCGACCTGGAAGGAGCAAAAGATGCTTTTCACGACGCCCTGCTGATCTATATGGAGAAAGAAAAGGCAGGAAAGCTGCGCCTCCATTCCTCGCCCAAAGCCTATCTGCTGGGTACGGCGAAGATATGCTGGCTAAATGCAAAAGGTGACGCAACGACGTCCTCCTTCCCCGAAGGGTTCGAAGCGATGCAGGAGGAATACGACGGAGTGGAAGAACGCGAGCAAAATCTGCTGCGGTCGCTGATCCGAAGCGGCAGGAAATGCATGCAACTATTAAAGGCCTTTTATTACGACCATTCTTCCATGCAGGACATCGCTACGCGATTTGGTTTCAACGGACGGCGGTCGGCCACCGTCCAGAAATACAAATGCCTGGAGAAGGTGAGGGAAGAAATAAAATCAAGGGAAGCTTATGCGTAGTGAACTGAACGAGACCTATCAGATCGATTGCTATCTGCTGCGGCAGCTTAGCGAAGAGGACGCCGCCGCATTCGAGGCCCGGCTCCTGCTGGACGAAGTACTGGCCGAAAAGGTGGAGGCGCAGCGCACGGCCCACAGGCTGATCCGTCGCTATGCCTGGCGCGAAGAGCGCGGCCGGTTGGCGGCGATCTACCACCTGTTGCTGGAGGAAGCCCCATTTGCCCATCAAATAAAAGAAATCTTTACCTGATATGATCATTCCAACCGTCATCGATAGCGCGACCAGGAGCGCCTACGACATTTACAGCCTTTTGCTGAAAGAGCGGATCGTGTATCTGGGGACTGCTATCGAAGAGAACGTCGCCAACCTGGTCGTGGCCCAGCTGCTCTACCTCGACAGTGAGAACAACAACCCTATCATGCTTTATTTGAACAGCCCCGGCGGCATCGTCTATGGCGGCTTTGCCATCTATGACACCATGCGCAAGCTGAAGTCGCCGGTATCCACGGTAGCGATGGGCTTCTGCGGCAGCATGAGCACCTTCCTGCTGACGGCAGGTCAGAAAGGACAGCGCTATGCCCTCCCCCACGCGACCATCCATATGCATCCGACGGGCGGTGGCGCCAAGGGCTATACCGAAGACGTACGCATCGCTTATAGGGAGCAAGAGCGCCTCCAAAACCAGGTCTTCTACCTGATGGGCAAGTTCTCCGGCCACACCCGCGAAGAGATCGAAGAGCTCTTCCGCCGCGATCGGTTCATGAACAGCGTAGAGGCTAAACAGTACGGCTTTATCGATGAGGTCCTTGGCGACACCGACGACCTCATCGCCCTGGACGAGATCCAAACAAAGATCCACTTTCAGGCAACAGAGAAAAAGAGAGAAAGCATCGGATTCAAACAACATCCGCCCCACAACTAATAACACCGGCTTGTCGGCATGGTAAGTTTGCTTTCTCCTCCCGATATTTGCAGCAATGAAAAAACGGAATTCAATGGATCGCATCCTCGTAACCGGTGGAACAGGTCTATTAGGCTCAGAAGTAGTACGACACCTGCTCACTCAACACCAAAAAGTCGCGATCCTGTCCAGCCAGACTAACCCCAAAATCCCCTCGGGAGTCGACCTATTCCCCGGAGACCTGAGATCCGGCTGTGGCCTCGCAACTGCAGCCAACAGCGCCCAAACCATTATCCACTGTGCCAGCAACCCGAGGGACTCCGGCGAAACCGATATCAAAGGCACATCCAACCTCCTGGACGCCATCACCAACCCCGACACTCATTTCATCTATATCTCCATCGCAGGCATCGATAAAGCCAGCTACCCCTATTATGTTGCCAAGCGAGAGGTCGAAAAAAAGATACAGGCCAGCGGCTTACCCTATACCATCCTGCGCACCACCCAGTTCCACCCATTCGTCCTGAACCTCATAAGGGGCATCCTCGACAGCAACGAAGAAGTCGCCCTGGTTCCGGATGGAATGCGTTTTCAGTCGGTCGACCTCGCCGAAGTCGCCGACCAACTGTGCCGGATATCCCAGTCGAAACCCGCCGGGCTGCTTCCCGAATTCGGTGGCCCAGGCATACTCCCCTTCGAAGACATGGTAAGAACATATCTCGGGCAAACCGGCCTGCACCGCCAATGGAAGCCATACCCGGTGACCGGCCCGCGATGGGACCTTTTCCGGTCGGGCGTGAATCTCGTCCCGGACAATCGCTTCGGGAAGACCGGATGGACGCAGTTTTTGGCCCGGGTACAGCGCTAACCCATTTTTTAATTAAAATTGTCCTACCTTCGCTCCGCAATAAAAGTTCTTTTTTAATTCTTCATCAAACGACGGAGGTCCCCGGGTAATACCGGGGTTAATAGGGAATTGTGCGAAAATCACAAGCTGTCCCGCAACTGTAAGTAGCTACCTGAGTTATTGCCCTCGATGTCCACTGTCCCCCGGGATGGGAAGGACGGCAACAACGCTACAAAGCCAGGAGACCTGCCTTCATCGTATTGACAATGCTTTCGTGGAATGAAGCAGATCGTCACGCTGATGAATGGGAGACCGGGTCAGTGTATCGCGGCGCCCCGTGAGGGACGTGGCCGAATTGCACGGCGGCTTCTTTTTCATTGGCATTTCTTTCTCTCCTTCCCCACTCTGCATTCTGTAATTGAACAGGAGCTTTTTATCTGATCATTCATCATTTAAAAAGTAAAATCATGCAAACACACAACCTGGGCTACCCGAGGATAGGTAGCCGGCGTGAGCTGAAAAAAGCCGAAGAGCTGTATTGGGCGGGCAAGATACCCGCCGACCAGCTGATCAGCACGGGTAAGGGTATCCGCCTTCGCAACTGGCAGCTGCAAAAAGCAGCGGGGATCGACCTTATCCCCTGTAACGATTTCTCCTACTATGACCAGGTGCTCGACACCAGCCTGATGGTCGGCGCCATCCCTCGGCGCTATCATGCCCTGATGGAACAGCAACAGCTAAAAGACATCGACCTGCTGTTTGCCATGGCCAGGGGCTACCAGAAAGACGGCCACGACATCACGGCGATGGAGATGACCAAATGGTTCGATACCAATTATCATTATATCGTTCCCGAATTCACCGCCAACCAGCAATTCTCCCTGTATTCCAACAAGGTCCTGCACGAATACCTCGAAGCCAGAGAGGCCGGCATCAATGCAAAACCCGTTCTGCTCGGACCAGTCTCCTACCTCCTGCTCGGCAAGGAGAAAGGATCGGGCTTCCACCGCCTGGACCTGATCAGGAACCTGCTCCCGGTATATATCCAGGTCCTCAGGCAGCTGGATGACGCAAAAGCCTACTATGTCCAGTTCGACGAGCCCTGTCTCTCGCTGGACCTTACCCCGGCGGAACAACAGGTAGTGGCAAAGACCTACCAGGAGATAAAGTCGCGTTTCCCCGATCTGCACATCATCCTCGCCAGCTATTTCGAGTGCTATGGCGGAAACCTTGCTACCGTCCTGAGCCTTCCCGTGCAGACCATCCACCTCGACCTGGTACGCTGTCCTTCACAGCTCGACGACATCCTGGCCACCCCCTTCGCGAAAACTAAAACCCGGCTCTCGCTCGGCGTAGTCGACGGGCGTAATATCTGGAAGAATGATTTTCAGCAGTCCCTGTTCCTGATCAATAAGGCATCGGCAGCTATCGGCGCCGACAGAGTGTGGATCGCTCCTTCCTGCTCGCTGCTGCATTCGCCCTGCGACCTGGACCTGGAGCAGGAGTTACCGGCCGGGATAAAAAGCTGGCTCTCCTTTGCCAAACAGAAGATCGAAGAGGTGGTCACCCTCAAACGCCTCGCCGCGGGCGAGACTTCCGCAGCAACCGACAGGGCCTGGCACGACAACATAACAACGGTCAATAGTCGCAGGACCTCGACCCTCATCCACAAGCTGCCGGTGAAACAACGTGTAGCTGCCATAACGGAGACCGACGCGAGGCGCCGCCATGATTTTGCGGTCCGCAGGCTCCGCCAGAAGGAAGCGCTGAAGCTGCCCTTGTTCCCCACCACCACCATCGGATCTTTCCCCCAAACGCCCGAAGTCCGCAGCATCCGGGCCCGGTGGAAGAAGGGTGAGCTGACGAACAAGGAATACGAATCATTGCTGGAGAAAGAGACGGAAGCTGCGATCCGCTGGCAGGAGTCGACCGGCATCGACGTGCTGGTACACGGAGAGTTCGAACGCAACGATATGGTCGAATACTTCGGCGAACAGCTGGAGGGTTTTGTCTTTACGTCCAACGGTTGGGTCCAGAGCTACGGCAGCCGCTGTGTCAAGCCACCGATCATTTATGGCGATGTCTCGAGGCCCCGGGCGATGACCGTTCGCTGGTCCGCCTACGCGCAGTCGCTGACGCGCAAATGGGTCAAAGGCATGCTGACCGGGCCGGTCACCATATTGCAGTGGTCGTTCGTTCGCAACGATCAGCCGCGCAGCGAGACCTGTACCCAGATCGCCCTGGCCATCCGGGACGAGGTCGTCGACCTCGAGAGGGCGGGAATACGGATCATCCAGATCGATGAGCCGGCGATACGCGAAGGGCTGCCACTGAGGAAGGACAACTGGAAGGACTATCTGGACTGGGCGGTGAGGGCTTTCCGTATCTCCGCCGGCGGGGTCGACGACGCGACACAGATACATACCCATATGTGCTATTCTGAATTCAACGACATCATCCAAAGCATCGCCGATATGGATGCCGACGTGATCACGATCGAATGCTCGAGGTCGCAGATGGACCTTCTGGATGCGTTTGCCGGTTTCCGGTATCCGAACGAAATTGGTCCGGGTGTCTATGATATCCATTCGCCGCGCGTTCCCTCGAGAACAGAGATGGTTGCGCTGATGGAGAAGGCAAGGGCGGTCATCCCGGCAGAGCAGCTGTGGGTCAACCCCGACTGCGGGTTAAAGACGAGGGCATGGCCCGAGACAAGGGCGGCGCTGACGGAAATGGTTGAGGCGGCGCGGGAGTTGAGGGCGGAAGAATTGGTTGGTTAGATTTATTCCGTGACGGGCGGCCACACTGGGCTGCCCGTCTTAACGATTCCTGACCGTCGTTTGCAGTAATTTCAGCTTCTCCTGAGTGGGTTTAAACCGGAATTCGCGCTGTATCTCGAGGATGCAGCTGCGACAGAGGCAGTCCGTGTAGCTGGCGACAATAAACTTTTTTTCCTCGTCGGATAAAGAAATGCCGTTGCACTGACACTGGGAAATATTACCAACCTTGCATTCAAAGGGGGATTGGCAGCGGCTGCAGGATTTTGATTCGTGAAGGCTCATGGCTTAAAGATACAAAAAACGGCCCCGCAGATGCGGAGCCGTCAATTAAAATATCAACAGGAATTATGCCTTTGTGCATTTCCCGTGCGCACAGCACTGGGCACATTTAGCGCCTGTGCAATTCTGCTTCGTACAGTGTGTGCAATCCTGTTTTTTTGCCTTGCCGCCACCTGCAAATGCTGCGGGGCCAGCCAGCAATACGGCCGTCATGGCCAATAAAAATGCCTTTCTCATATAAATTGAGTTTAATTGAAGTAGGAAATAAAATGTCTTGTCGGAGAAAATTACGCAGCAATCGGCGGCTTCCAGCAGGAGACGCAATATTGATAGGCGTAAGACGAGGTCCAGACCGGATATTCCAGCGAGACGGTCACCGGATCGGAATGTTTGATCGGCGCCGGCAATAACATCACAGAGCACATTGGACAGCTCAGACAGCAGTCAGAGGTCGGATTGCACTCTTTGGAGGACTTTGGACATTTACCTTTTCCGCACCCGCCACAGCCGGAATGCGCCATCGCTTCGATACGCGAAGCCATGTCCGCCATCAGCCGCGGTGTCGCAGCATACTCCACCAGATAGAACAGGGTGCAAATAATCAATATGAATGCCCTAAATTGCAATACGCAAATATACGAGATTCCATACTTTCCATTTACCGTTCATATTTTACCGGGGGCAGCGGGAAAGGAACAGGGTTGTTGACTACCCATTTAACCCCCAGCTCGCACATTCGTCCCGGGTTGCCAGATCTACGTTTGATCTCATTCACGATCTGCTGCGTTTCGGCCAGCTCAGAAGAAGACAGCGGGTTTCCCTGTTGTACAAAGGCAACGAATGCGTCGGCCATCTTTTTGAATTCGCCGTCCCAGTTGACTCCACCGTTGCCATCCAATTCGTTGGCAATCCGTCCGGAGATCCGGATCACTTCTCCCTGAACGGTTGCAGCCGGTCCGGATGAAGGAACCAAAAGATCCCAAAGCTCCTGGTGCTGCTCCTGCCAGCTTTCTTTGCTGGTAGTAATTGGCGATTTGCCATCATGCATAACGCGCCGGGCTACGGGCTCGACATCAAATAGCTTGTACAGCTCCTCCAATGCGTTGCTCACGGTATCAACAGACTCTTTATTGAAACGGGCTCTCATGAACTCAAATTTCTTTCCGATCTCTAAAACCTGTTCTTTCATTCCGGACACTATCTTAGCACCCGCGCCCAAGTATATTTTTGAGAGTTCAACGGTGCTTTCAATATCTATGTTACGGCAAGTCCTGAGCGCATGTTCCAGCGGTGTATGGCCGTCCGAATTCAAGGCATTCATATTTGCCCCTTGTGCCAATAATAGTCGCGTGTTATCAACCTGGTGAGATCGGGCCGCGGCATGAAGGGGAGTGCCGGCTGACCTGCTTTCGGCATTAATATCAGCACCTAATTCCAATAGACTTTTTATATTCCCTTGTCTGCTGGACGACCGCCTGTGAAGCGGCGTATTCCCATAGCTGTCCGTGGCTTGCAGGTCCGCCCCCTGTTCAACCAACCATTTTGCCAATTCGTGAGGACAATTATCAAATGCGAGGGCAGTTTGTTTGTAAAAGTCGCCGCGGGCGTCAATCTCGCATTTATTAAAAACTTTTTTAAGCTCCTGAATATCGTTTTTGCTCAAAAGTTCCTCAAAATCCTTAGGTAAAGTTTTTCTTTTCGTTGCCATAAGTACGAATATAATTCTTTTGTGGTAGGCCACAGGAATTAGGTAGCTTTACATCCGTGAAGCTGTTACTCTTCCTTTTTTCGGTCTACATTCTTGTCCTCTCCGGTATACCCTGTCAGGCAGACGACGACTGTTGTATAGACGAAATGGCCGTAACGGCGGCACATCAGCAGCCGACGAAGAAGAGCCAGGAATATCCCCAGCCCTGTTCACCCTTCTTTGCCTGCGGCGCCTGTCATGGGTTCGTCGTCCCAAACTTCGAGGTCATCGTTCCGGGGCAGCAGCCCAATCAGGCCGTGAAGCGTACCGCATACAAGGGTCAGCCTTTACCCGACTTTCACGCCTCGATCTGGCAACCTCCACAAGCCGCATAGTCCCATAACTCTCACGTTCATCCACTGGCCAGTCCAGCGCATCATTCATTTTTCCCAAAATTCGCCATGAAACAAGCCATCGGCTTTCTACTGGCGCTATGCCTGTCATTGACCGGCACGGCCCAGCATATATTGAACATCCGCATAAAGGACGCAAAGACAAAAGAGCCACTACCCGGCGCTACGATCCAATTAAAAACCACGAATACCACATCTGCCGACAGCATGGGCATTGCGCGGCTAATGGCCGTTCCGGCCGGCCGGCAAAGTCTGCAGGTCGGACATGTCGGATACAGGTCCGAAACAATAACCATTGACGTCCCCGTACCAGGAGATACACTTACCATCGGGCTCGAACCCGCAGGTGAAGAGATGGGCGAGGTCGTCGTGTCCTCCACCCGCAGCAGCCGGACGCTGCGCAATATCCCCACCCGGGTCGAAGTCATCAACGGCGAAGAGCTCGAAGAAAAAGGCAATATGAAACCCGGTGATATCCGTATGATGCTCAATGAGACCACCGGTATCCAGACCCAGCAGGTGTCGGCAACCTCAGCCAACTCGAGCATCCGCATCCAGGGGCTCGACGGGCGGTATACGCAAATACTCAAAGACGGTTTCCCGCTGTATGCCGGCTTCTCCGGCGGCCTCGGCCTTCTTCAAACGCCTCCGCTCGACCTCAAACAGGTGGAAGTCATCAAGGGGGCCAGTTCGACGCTCTATGGCGGCGGCGCCATCGCGGGTCTTGTCAACCTCATATCCAAAACCCCGCGCCCTGAAAGAGAGCTCCGCACCCTTATCAATGGAACCTCGGCCGGCGGCCTCGACATCAATGGCTACTACGGTCAGCAATTCGGCAAGGCAGGCATCACCGTCTACGCGTCGCAGAACAGCAACCGCGCCTACGCTCCCGG
>JAFDYE010000277.1 GCA_018267585.1 Bacteroidota bacterium | reverse complement strand
GCTATAGCGCTTTTTACGATATGGATCACAGCAAGTCGACGGGTCTCGCCGGTTATCTGCGGGAAAAAGGGGTGACCGTGCTCTATCTGGCGGGGTTGGCCGGGGATATTTGCGTCTTTGAAACGGCAATGGATAGCCTGCGGGAAGGCTTTGACACTTACTTTATCCGGGACGCTACCCGTCCCCTGGACGCCGCGCGCATGGCTGAACTTCTCCAGCGTCTTGTCGCAGCAGGCGGAAAGGTCATCGAGAGTGAACGTCTCTTCTGACGGGGGATTGATCCCCGTCAAGGCGCTGATGCATGCAAATCATATGGCTCTATGACGTTCCTCCGGCTTCGTGAGAATGGGGGATGCTATCTTGAAACAAAAGCGATGTGATGCTAACGACAAACATACAGGATGTGCAGACGACACCCATGATACAGCTCATCGGACAACGGCGGGCTGTGCGAAAATACAAGGATTTGCCTGTTGCGAGAGATATCATCGAACAAGTGTTGGATGCAGGCCGGATGGCCCCTTCCGCCATGAACAGGCAGCCATGGCGATTTTATGTGCTCACCAAAAGCGAAACCATCCAGGCTTTTTCGAAAGAGATTGCGGCTAAGGCATTAAAAGGACTTTTGCAAACCGGCGGCTCGGGTATCCGCAAGGCTTTGAAAGCGGCCGCGGGTCTCCTGAGCTTTTCCCATGGCATTAACCTACACCTTTTGAAGGATCCTGTGTTTTATGGCGCGCCAGTCGTAATATTCCTCACTGCTCCGCGGGACAATGAGTGGGCTCCGCTGGATATCGGCATGTGTTCGCAGAATATGATGCTGGCCGCGAAGTCTCTGGGGCTCGACAGCTGCCCCGTCGGATTCGGGAAATTCGTGGAAAAGACGAAGATCTTCCGCCAGCTGCAGGTGCCACCTTCCGAACAGGTATTGCTGGCCATCATCCTGGGTTATGGGGATGAAACGCCGGAAGTTCACAAAAGGCTCCAGGATAATATTTTATTCATTGATTGAAATGGTCACGGTAAACAACAAACCCTATTCTTTTGACAGTGTTGAAACCATCCTGGATTTGCTGCGGCGGATCGGGATCGAAGTACCGGCGATTTGCCCGGACGACCGCCTGCTCCCGGCTTCCGTCTGGCGGCTTTGCCTGGTAAAGGTAAACGGCATGAGCCGTTTGCGGCCGGCATTCAGTACGCTTGTTTTCGAAGACATGGAAATAGAGAC
Source organism: Bacteroidota bacterium (assembly GCA_018267585.1). GTDB lineage: Bacteria > Bacteroidota > Bacteroidia > Chitinophagales > Chitinophagaceae > Puia. The sequence goes on along the minus strand of JAFDYE010000277.1, from coordinate 214 downwards.
GTATACGCCGGAGATCGAAAGCTACCGAAAAGCCGTGCTGCAATGGGTGGCAAGAGGCTATCCCTATGTGGGAATTGCCAAAAACCCTCAGAAGGAGCTGCATAAATGGTTCCTTTTTTATGGTATCGGGGAGATGGATGGGGAAAGCGCTTGATGTAATTCGGCCGTTGTCGACTCAAGACTAATTTCAAACGAATATGAGACACATATCCTT
>JAFDYE010000276.1 GCA_018267585.1 Bacteroidota bacterium | reverse complement strand
GGGTTCAGATTATGGCCATAGTTATATTCCCACCGGTAAAAATCGATCATGGACGTAAAAGCGATCAGCACAAAAAGCGCCACCCATCCGTAAAATGCCGCCCGCCGGTTGATCAACGCCACCAGGAAACCGATCATCGCAAACCCACCGATGATAAAAGGCAGCACGACAAATTCCACAAAATCGCGGGTGTGCAGGGTGTGCATCCCGATATAGTGATTGAGACCATTGACGACGTCGACGTCCCCGCCGATACGGTTGGCAAATATCTGCAGCTTCAGTCCCTCCGGGTACTGGGGGGCGGAGAGCTCTATCCTCCAGATCGGAAGATAGAGCACCGCGATCATCGCCATAGAAAGCAGAACGATAACCCCACGAAAGGATGAAGGCAATCTCCTTTTCATAACGTTCAGTTTAATTTTTTACGACAGCAGAATCGGCCAGGTTGGTACCAAACAGCAACGGCGTATTAGAGCCGGCTTTGGATACGCGCACATAGCCCTGCATCTCCTGGTGCAGCGCGCTGCAAAAGTCCGTACAGTATATCGGGTAGACACCGGACTCCGCAGGCGTCCATTTGAGCGTGCAGGTCTCGCCTGGCATGATCAGTATCTCCGCATTAGCCGCCCCTTTCACCGCAAAGCCATGCGGAATATCCCAGTCCTGTTCGAGATTGGTCACGTGGAAATAGACCTCGTCTCCGACCCTGACGCCTTCGATATTGTCCGGCACAAAATGCGAACGGATAGCCGTGATATAAACATGCACCTTATTGCCGTCCCGCACTACCTTGGCCTGCTTCTCACCCTTCGTCGAATAAGGATTGCCGTTCTCCTCTATCTTGTAATATTTCACCGAATTCTTCGCGATAAGATCCGCCGGCAGCGCCTGGGCATAGTGCGGCTCCCCTACCGTCGGAAAATCCAGGATCATTTCCATCTTATCGCCCGAAATATCATACAGCTGCGCGCTCTGCGCCAGTTCGGGCCCCGTCGGCAGATAGCGGTCCTTGGTTATCTTGTTATAAGCGATCAGGTATTTCCCGAACGGATGTTTCGTGTCACCGCCCGGGATGCAAAGATGCCCTACCGAATAGAAAGTGGGTTTGCGGTCGAGCACCTTCAGGTCCTTGATATTCCATTTGACGACCTCAGAAGAGACAAAGAAGGAAGTATACGCATTTCCCTTCCCGTCAAATTCGGTATGCAGCGGCCCAAGACCCGGCTTCTGCACCTCTCCATACAAGGCGGCCTCATATTTGATCACCGGAATCCCGCCATATTCCCCGTCAAACTGCTTATCCCCGATCGCCTTTTGTATCTTGGTGAAGGAGAACACCGGGATCAGCGCGGCTAATTTTCCGCTGCCGACGATATACTCACCCGAGGGGTCGACGTCGCAGCCATGCGGCGACTTGGGACAGGGAATGAAATAGACGAAATCCTTCAGCACCGCGGGATCGAGCACAACTACCTGGTTCTCGGTCGTCGTCGTGGCGGACTGCGTCCTCTCATTGTAAACATTGTGAATATAGGAAGCCTTGCTCACCGTACCCTTGTGGTCGCGGACATACTCTTCGGCCTTCTTCCAGTTGACCGCCATGATGAAGTCCTTGTCCCGCTGTGAAGCGTTCACCTCCAGCAGCGTATGCGCCTGCTC
>JAFDYE010000275.1 GCA_018267585.1 Bacteroidota bacterium | reverse complement strand
GGGGGGGGGGGGGGGGGGGGGGGGGGGGGGGGGGGGGGGGGGGGGGGGGGGGGGGGGGGGGGGGGGGGGGGGGGGGGGGGGGGGGGGGGGGGGGGAGGGCGGGGGGGGGGGGGGGGGCGGGGGGAGGGGGAAGGTTGTGGGGAGGGGGAGGTCGCGTGGATGCGGGAGGTCGTGCGGGTGGGGTTGGCGGGACTAGCGGGTGGACCCGAGGATGATCTCTTTTAGAAGGTGGTTGGCTTTTTCGGGGTGGCTAACGACGAACATATGGCCGCCTTTCTCGACGATATGGGTGGGGGAGGTCAGGCTGATGGGGAATATTTCGTCCCGGGTGCCGTGGATATGATAAAGGGGTTGTGGTATCTCTTTGTTGTCCCATTCGAGTACGGCGTTTATTGCCCAGCGTATGAAGCGGTCGTCGCCTGCGCGGATGATATCAAACATGAGCCGTCTGTTGGCTGCGGGATGCATGGTAAGGGCGTGTTTGGCGGAGCTGGCGGCTTTCAGGAAAGAGGGTGAGATGATCTTACCCATTCCGAGCCGGCCGGCGAACTTGAAGTAGCCGGGGAGGTGATCGGTGACGGGGATGCTGCTAATAATGATAGTGCAGGAGGGGCGTATCCGTTTGGCGATCTCGACGGCCATCATTCCACCGAGGGATAGTCCTACGAGGATGAAGGGTTCGGAGGTATCGAGCTGTTCGGTGAGCCGGAAGGCGTAGTCTCCCAATTTCTCCTTGTCGATCGGGTCGATCCAGTGGACATGGGACGCGGTATATCCTTCGGGGAGACGGATATGTGTAAAGAGTCGATAGTCGGCTCCTATTCCTGGGATGAAATAAACTTTCAAGCGACGGTGTTTAAAGCCACTTAAAATTACGGATAATTTCTGAATGTGGGAGATAAGCACAGGCGGCGTCAGAGCCGGCGTTCGGATTCTTTGATCGGGAGGTCGTTGATGCTGGCGAATCTTTTTTTCATGAGGCCGTTGGGATCGAATTCCCAGTTCTCGTTGCCGTAGGCGCGGTACCACTGGCCGTCGGCGTCGTGGTATTCGTATTCAAAGCGGACTGCGATGCGGTTGTCAGTGAAGGCCCAGAGTTCTTTTTTCAACCGGTATTCCAGCTCTTTCTTCCATTTGCGTGTAAGGAACTCAACGACCTGCTGGCGGCCGTGGAGAAATTCCGAGCGGTTGCGCCATTCTGTATCGACGGTGTAGGCTTTGGAAACTTTTTCGGGGTCTTTTGTGTTCCAGGCGTCTTCGGCCATTTGCACCTTTTGGAGGGCTGTCTCTCGTGTGAATGGGGGGAACGGTGGTTTTTGTTCTGTTGTGTCCATGGCTATGGTATTGTTTTGCGAAGTTAGGCTGATCCGGTTGGCGGGCATGGTATCGTTCGCCTTTTCTGTGGTATTAAATATGGATTGGCCGGCGAATGGGGGGTAAGTAAAGAGTGCCATAAAACGAATGACGTGTGCCGTTTTGGTGGGGATGCGGGGGGTAGTTTTGTATTATGGTAGTCCGGCTTTTATATGACAGGGATGATGGGGAGCGCTGTAGCGTCTGTTTTTCAGAGGAATTTTTTGAAAGTTTTTCGTGGGACAGTTCGTATTTGGATCGGTTTGCTTTTTTGATAGCAGGAAGTGGTGAGTGGAGGCTTGCGGGTGAGATGAGGCGGAAGGTTGGGGGATTGCTGGATGAGTTGAGAGAGCTGAGCGGCAGTGAGGCGGCGGCGGTCGCCGAGCTCGAAAAGCTGGTGCTGCTGCGGCTGTTGTTTGTGCTGGAGGAGGGAAAAGCGTATCTTACAGCCGGCTAAATAAATCAAATGGGTATGGGCAAGCCTATCGTATTTTACAAGAACCTGTATGATACATACAACAAACTGGGATTGCCTGTGGAGGGTATCGATCGTGCCTCTGATTTTACGATCAATAATTTAAAGGGACTCCATCCCGAGCTACCTTTTAAGTCCCATAGCTATCGACCCAATTATTTTTCGTTGCTCTTCGTGAAGGACGCCAACGGACGGTACACGACGGATGAACTGAGTTTCGAATCAGAGCCGGGGACGATCTATTTTACCAACCCGGGTCATCAGAAGTCCTTTGAATGGACGAGAATAGAGGAGGTATACCTGATCACCTTTACCGAACAATTCCTCAAAGAGAACGTTCGCCAGGATATCTTTACCGAATTCCCTTTTCTGCTGGCGGAGACGGTGCATCCGAAGGTGTTGGAGCCGGCAAGTTTTGCGGAATTCGAGCAGCTGTATCTGCAGATCTATAAGGAGTCCGGACGGGATTCTGTTCTTAAGAGGAGGGTCATCGCCGGTCTTTTTTTGGTCCTTCTGCTCAAAATAAAAGAATATTTCTGGCTGGACTATAATCCTATTTCGGAGGGCAACAGGGGCTCTCAGATCGTAAGGTCCTTTAAGAGGGATCTGGAGTCGCATTTCAGGGACCTGGTGAACGGTAAAGCCGATAAGGTGTTCAGGGCGCATGATCTTGCGGCTTTGCAGAGCCTCCACCCCAGTTATTTGAACAATGTCATCAAGAGCAAGACCGGGAAGTCCATTACCACCTGGATATCAGAGAAGACGATCTCGGAGGCCAAGTCGTTGTTGCAGCAGTCGACGCTATCTATAAAGGAGATCGCCTATCTTTTGGGGTTTGCCGAGTCGACGCATTTCAGCAACTATTTTAAGAAGTATACGGACCGTTCGCCTGCCGACTACCGGAAGCAGGGGGTTAAGGTTTAGCATCGCGCGGAGGGGATGTGACTTTTGTCCGGAGGCTGTGGCGGGGGCGTGTGCGGCGATCTTTAAATTTTACATCTCTTCCTATAATCCTTGTAATCAAGTCGGGGTATCGTCAGCGTAGTTTTGTGTTATCCACATGGCCCGAAAGGGCCTTGTCGGGAGGACAATAATTAGCGCTTTGCCGGGTATGTGCTAGTTTTTGGGAAAAGCGTATATCCGGCACATATTTAAATTATAACACAATGAGCACGTTAAAAGGAAAAACGGTATTGATAACGGGGGCCTCGGGTGGCATCGGTTCTGAAATAACCCGTGAATTTGCCAGGGCCGGAGCGCAGATAATTGTTCACTATGCGGGCCGGAAGGAACCTGCCCGGCAATTGGCTGATGAGGTCATCAAGGGTGGCGGCGAGGCTATCATACTGCAGGCCGATGTCCGCAAATCTTCCGACGTAAAGAATCTGTTCGATGACGCTATCGCGAAATTCGGGAAGATCGATATAGTCGTAAATACTGCCGGGATCATGATCACCAAGCTGATCAAGGATACGACGGACGAGGATCTTGAAGCGCAGTTCGAGTCCAACATCAACGGCACCTATTATATTCTGCGGGAGGCCACCACAAAACTGGCCAATAACGGAAGCGTCATCAATTTCTCTACGAGCATTAACCGGCTGATGGTGCCCAGCTATGCGGCTTACGCAGCCACAAAATCTGCGGTAGAAACGATGTCGAAGGTCGCCGCAAAGGAGATCGGCCGCGGCATCAGGGTTAATACCGTCAGTCCCGGCCCTGTCGATACCCCATTGTTTACGAATGGCAAGCCGCAGGAGGTGATCGACCGGCTTGGAGCGATGTCGGCTTTTAACCGGATCGGTGAACCGAAAGATATTGCACCGGTGGTGGTATTTCTGGCTTCGGACGAGGCCGGGTGGATCAGCGGGCAGAATATTGGCGTCAATGGTGCATTTGCTTAGGTGAAATAATATTTAAAACAGTTAAAGGGAAAATCATGAACAGTCTGAAAGGTAAAGTGGCGCTGATTACGGGTTCCGCGAGGGGGCTTGGCAAGGCGATAGCAGAGCGTTATGCCTCGATGGGTGCTGATATCGTACTGAATTATTCGAGAGATAAGGCAGCGGCGGAGGAAACGGCCGGAAATATCCGTGCGCAGGGCGTCAAGGTTGCGGCTATCCAGGGCGATGTGAGCAAGGTGTCGGATATTAAGAACCTGTTCAATGAAGCAATAAAGGCTTTTGGGAAGATCGATATCGTTGTTGCGAATGCGGGAGTCGAGATGGTCGAAACGCCGGTAGTGGATTTCACGGAGGAGCAATTTGACAGGGTGTTTACGATCAATGCGAAGGGCTCTTATTTTACGATGCAGGAAGCTGCAAAGCATGTGGCCGACAATGGCCGGATCATCTATATAGCAAGCAGCACGACGTCATTCCCCGTCCCCGGGATGGCCGTGTATGGTGGAAGCAAGACCACGCCCCGGTATATGGTGGACGTATTGTCCAAGGAAATAGGCCATCGGGGTGTTACGGTGAACTCCATCATTCCTTTTGCCGTAGACCATGCCGGCATCTTTGTCGATCCTGCCGCCTATCCGAGACTCCGGAAGCAACTGCTGGACAGTTGTCCCATGGGTCGCCTGGCGGAGGTAGAGGATGTGGCGAATGCGGCCGAGTTCTTTGCGAGCGGTTTGTCGTCCTTTGTCAACGGTCAGCATCTGCTGGTCAATGGTGGAGCAACCAACTAGTTAACGTATTTCAGATCGCATTTAAATGGAGAACCCAAGGGTTCAGTGGTCGGCTGTCATCATACGGTACAGTGGGGAGATTTTTCGGTTAGTTTCCGGTTTGAAATGACGGGGCGACGGATCAACCATCTGGATATTTCGCAGGTCGTCCACTGAGACCGTTAAACTGCCTGTTCATGTCATCTTCGCTGGTTGGGTTGATGGTGACGGACAGGTTGTTCCGACCCGGGGCGACAGCTATATCGCCCGTTTGATCATAAATCCGTTGGTCACGGTGTCCATCCCGATCCTCGGGTAGTATTCCATTGCAGAGGGCGCTGCGAGGAGGAGGAGCATGCAGCGGTCGCCGATGGCTTCTTTTGTCAGCCGGACCAGCTGTTTGCCGATGCCGGCTTTCTGGTATTCTTTTCTGACGGCGAGGTCCGAGAGATAGCAGCAGAAATGGAAGTCGGTCAGGGCGCGGGAGACCCCCACCAGGAGGGGGCCGTCCCATGCGGTGATGACGAGGTTGGAGTGGTAGTACATGGATCCTATTCTTGCTGGATCTTCGATGGGACGGGTGAGCCCCGAGCTGGCGTAGAGGTCGATGATCGATGGGGTGTCGGGCAGCTGGTCTGTTTGGTACTGTATATTCATATACGGCAATTTTATATTTCAAAAATACGGTGGGATAGGACTACCTTTATGGCCCAGATTTAATATATTAAGTAGTCCAGTATGCTACCATTTGATAAACTTCTCCCGTTCGACAGGACGGCGGCGCCGGCCGTCTATCTGCAAGTGGCCAATTCGATGATCCAGCATATCCGGAGCGGTGTAATAAAACCTGGTTTCTGGTTGCCGGGAACGCGGGAGCTCGCGGGTATTTTAGGGGTTCATCGCAAGACGGTTGTGGCCGTTTATGACGAGTTGTCTGCGCAGGGATGGATCGAGGCTGTAGCGCGGAAGGGATTTCATGTGACGCGGGAGCTTCCGGAGGTCAGGCCGGGGGGGTGGGGAAAGGATGGACAGCGGAGCGGAAAGGGGAGGCCGGGGCGTGAAGGGCAGCCGGGTAAAGGGGATTGGTCGGGTAGGCAAGACCGGGAGCATGCCTTTTCGAAGGAGATGGCTGCGCCTTTTTATCCGGTTGAAAGGGGGCGGTTCCGGCTGCCGGTGGTGTCGGTGCCACCTTCGCGGCTGATCATCGATGATGGGCATCCGGACAGCCGCCTTGCTCCATTGGAGCTGCTGGGGCGGGAGTACCGGGCGAGGCTGAGCAACAGGGGCGGGCGGCGGCCGGTGTATGCCACTATGACGGCAGGGTCGCCGCGAATGCGGGAGGCGATGGTGGGTTATCTTGCCGACACGAGGGGGATGCAGGCGTCTGTGCCCAATATTCTGATCACGCATGGGGCGCAGATGAGCATCTATATTGCGGCGCAGCTGCTGTTGCGGCCCGGGGATACTGTGATAGTGGGGGAGCCAGGGTACTATGTGGCGACACAGGTATTTGAGAACCTCGGCGCCAGTCTGCTGCGTGTTCCGGTAGACGAGCAGGGGATCGACGTGGATGCTGTCGAGCGGCTGTCCCGGGGCAGGGTTGTGCGGATGCTATATCTTATCCCGCATCACCATCATCCAACTACGGTGACCCTGAGTCCTGAGCGAAGGATGCGGTTGCTGGAGATCGCCGAAGAAAAGAACTTTTCCATCGTTGAAGACGACTATGACTATGATTTTCATTATTCTTCTTCTCCCTATCTGCCGCTGGCCGCGAGCGGTCACAATAACCGGGTAGTCTATATCGGGTCTTTTTCCAAATCCTTATCGAGCTCGATCCGGGTCGGGTTCATGGTGGGGCCGGAAGCGTTCATCGTCGAGGCCACCTATCTGCGACGGCTGATCGAACTTCGCGGCGATAATCATATGGAGGATGCGCTGGCCGAGCTTATCCGGAATGGGGATGTGGGGCGGCATCTTAAAAAGGTGAACAGGATATACCAGGGGCGGAGGGATCATCTCTGTGGGCTGCTCGATTCGAATCTGGGGGATGTCGTCGACTATCGCAAGCCTTCGGGCGGGATGGCGATATGGGCTCGTTTTAACAAGCGAGCTCCGGTGAAGGAGCTCGCGGGAAAGGCGTTGAAGATGGGGTTGTATATGAGCGACGGCCAGGCGTATAATACGCATAACAAGGACTATAATGCGATCAGATTCGGATTTGCGTCGCTGAATGAGGTCGAAATGGATGAAGCTGTGCAGATCCTGACGAGTTGTCTATAAGATGCCGCTGCGTCCGAGGATGACGAACAGGGAGAGCAGGAGGAGTGTCATGTTGGTGGCCACGTTCCCGGGCTCTTTCAGGCGATAGTGGATGGGTGCGGCGAGCAGCATAACCACGGCGAAGCATGCGGCGGTCGCGGTTGTGAGGAAAGGTAGTATATTCAAGGCCCGGGGAAGGATGATCCCGATGGAGCCGGCTATTTCGCAGACACCGATGAAGTGGATCTTTCCGGGCCGGAGACCGACGACGCCTGTCTGACCGCGGGCGATGAGCTGCTGTTCGGAGAGAATGGTTTTACAGATGCCTGAATAGAGGAAGGCGGCAGCGAGGATTATTTGGGCTATCCAAAGTGTGGTATTCATAACCGGGTGTTTTAATACCACAAAGCTCCGGCGGGACGGGGGGAATTCCTTTGATATATATCAAAAACGGTGAGTCAGGACTGCGAGCGAATGCGGCTGAGCGTTTCCTGTGTGATGCCGAGCCAGGAAGCGATCATACCGAGGGGGACCCGGTTGACCAGCGAGGGATTGGTTGCGATGAGCTGCTGATAGCGGTCATGGGCGGTGGCAAAGTGCAGGTCGTCAAAGCGTTGTTGCAGCTGGATGATGCCATGGCTGAGGAATAGTCTGCCGAGGCGGTCGATGTCGGGGTATTCCTGGTAGAGTCTTTCGAGGTTGGTATAGGAGATTGCCCAGATCGTGGAGTCCTCGAGCAGCTGGATGCCTCTTCTGTCAGGTTTGCGGGTAAGAAAGCTGATGATGGAGACGGCGATGGAGTTCTCGGTGCTGATCCAGTCTGTGACGTCTTTCCCGTCCTTGATATAGAACGTCCTGGTGAGGCCTTTTTCAATGAACCAGAGGTAGTGACAGACGGAGCCGGGGCGGAGAAGTGTATGTCCTTTTTCCAGGTCCAGCCGTTCGAGGGCGGAGCCAAGGGCGGCGGCCCCGGTCTCGGAGAGATGGGTGAAGGTTTTTATATAAGAGAAGAAGGATGTCACGGGGCAAAAATAAATTTTATTCTATGATGGTATATGATTTTATCGCGGGTATTATTCCGTTGTCTGCTGGGCTAAGGGAGCGGCTTGACTCGATCTTAAAAATGAAGGTGTTTGGTAAGAGGGAGCTTCTTTTGAGAGAGGGGCAGGTTTGTGATAAGATATATTTTGTCGAGAAGGGATTGGTTCGGATCTACTATTTAAAGGATGGGGTGGAGATGTGTTCCGGGCTGTTGCTGGAGGGAGGGTTTATGATATCGGTCGAGAGCTTTTTCAGGAAGCAGAGGAGCTACGAGTTCATTCAGGCGGTCGAGGAGACGACTGTCTATTATATTTCGTTCGAGGAGTTGGAGGGGTTATACAGGGATTTTGCTGAGTTCAATATCGTGGGGCGAAAGCTCATTACTGAATATTATATCCGCAGCGAGGAGCGGAATTATGTGTTGCGGAGGTTGTCAGCCAGGGAAAAGTTCAGGTATTTTCAGGAGCTGTTCGGAGCAGATACGGTGCGGATACCGCGGAAGGACATCGCTTCCTACCTGGGGATAAATCTTGAAACGCTGAGCAGGTTGTCGAAGAGAATCTGACCTGGGTCAAATTTTGTCTCTGTTTTTCTTGCTTATTTAGCGACCGTTAAATAAGAGATCCAATGAATTATAAGCATTGTTTGCTGGCGGCGCTGACGGTTGTGTCGGTGGTCGTGGTCTTTTTGCTGCCTCCGATGGCTCAGCCTGTGGTCTTTCATCGTTTTGCAGGCGCCGGGGAGTTTTTGGGAGTTCCCAATGGGGCGAATGTGTTCAGCAATATTTTGTTGCTGGCCGTTGGTATTGCGGGGCTGGTCGCGGTGGTGCGGGGGGCCGGCGGGCGGGGTTTTGCGTTGTTGTATGGCGTGCTTTTTCTGGGTGTTGCGCTTACGGGTGTGGGTTCGGCGTGGTATCATTGGAGTCCGGACAATGACAGGCTGGTTTGGGACCGGATGCCGATGACGATCGTATTTATGGCGTTGTTTTCGGTAGTGGTAGCGGAGTTTGTCAGTCTCCGGATCGGGATGGCGGTGCTTGTTCCATTGCTAGTGGTTGGTGTGGGGAGTGTCTGGCTGTGGCATTTTACGGAGGAATGGGGGTTTGGTGATCTGCGGCTGTACTATTGGGTGCAGTTCTATCCGATGGTGATGATACCGGTGATCCCGGGGCTTTATGGGGAAAGGGATGGGAGGGTGCGGGCGTTGGTCTGGGTTGTTATCTGGTATGGGGCCGCGAAGGTTCTGGAGTGGCAGGATTGGGAGGTATATCGGGGGATCGGCCTTAGCGGGCATACGTTGAAGCATCTGGCGGCCGGGGTGTCGGCGGGGTATTTTGTGGTGTTGTACAGAAGGAGGGGGGAACTGCAAAAAACTTGTTAACGGATATTGTTGGTTGGAAAGCAGGGGTGTTGGGAGGCCCTGCGGGGGCGGGGAAGTGATCAGGTAGCTTCTTTTTTTGAGATACAATACGCTTTTATATTGCGGATGGCCTGTTCGAGGTTGGACTTGACGGTCTCTGCGGAGACGTTGAGGATGGAGGCGGCCTCCTGTCTTTTGAGGCCTTCTTTTTTTATCAGGATATAGGTATTCTTTTGTTTGGAGGGGAGGTGGTCGACTGCTTCTTCCAGCAGCTGTTCGTAGCCGGTGTTTTGGTCTTCTGCGGGCTGGGGGAGGGAGGAAGCTGCGTTTATACTGCGTTGGATCGTTAATTCCCTGTATCTTTTTCTCATGGCGCTGTAGATGGTGTTTTGCGCGATGGTGAACAGCCAGGCTTTGAACTGCAGGATCCGGGGTAGGGATGTCCGTCGGAGCCAGACCTTCATAAAAACGTCCTGTACGATCTCTTCGGAGACGGCGGGGGACTGGGTCAGCCGGAGGGCGGTGAGGTATATGGTTGTGCTATGGGACCTGAACAGCAGCCCGAAAGCGTGTTGGTCGCCTAGCGCTATTTTACAAAGCAGCTCTTTTTCGTGAGCGATATTTTCCTCCAAGTAGTCGTGGTTCGGTATGTTATGAAATTAAAAAAAAATTTTGAATGTAGTACCCCCGAATTTGATTTTCGTGCGTCTATTATGATATACATGAATCATGATGAGCCGAATTGAGCAACTGATGGAGCGGTGTATGAGGGATGAGGCTACGGAGGAGGAAAGGAAGGAGCTGCTCGAGCTGTTGCAATTATCTGAGAATGAAGCGGAGGCCCAGAGGGTTATTGGGATCGCGCTGGAGAATGCCGCTACGTCCGGAGGGATGGAGGGGGGTATGGGTGAAGAACGTGGGGCCAGGGTGCTGGAGACGATATACGGGCGGGACGGAGCGCGTCTTCGTATCCAGGTGATAGTGAGATGGGGGCTGGCTGCGGCGGTGCTTTTGTCTGTGGTCTGGGGGGCCAGTCTTCTTTTCAGGAAGGAGGAAGGCTTGCCTGTTGTTGCGCGGGCGGAGCAGCGAAAGGATACCATCCGTGCTATTCTCCCGGGCAGGAATAAGGCGTTGCTGACGCTTGCGAGCGGAAAGGTAATTGCCCTGGATGACGCAAAAGGCGGTACGATAGCAGATGATGGCAATGCCGAGATCGTCAAGTCCGGCGAGGGGAGCGCACTCAGCTATCGGGCTTTGAAAAAGGATGGGTCTGCATTCAATACTATCTCGACGCCCCGCGGGGGACAATATCAGGTGAATCTTGCCGATGGCAGCAAGGTATGGCTGAATGCGTCATCGACGCTGCTATATCCTACGACTTTTACGGGTAAGGACCGGACTGTGGAACTGAAGGGGGAAGCCTATTTCCAGATTGCCAGGAAAGCGGGGGCTCCTTTTTTTGTTAAGGTCAACGGTGTGAAGGTGGAGGTTTTGGGGACGGGATTCAATGTCAATGCATATGACGATGAGCCCGCTGTAAAGACCACGCTTGTCGACGGAGCTGTGCGGGTGGTGGCGGAAGGACATCAACTGGTGCTAAAGCCGGGTCAGCAGGCGGTGGCGGAGGGCGGGGGGGGCTTGCGGGTCGAACCGGATGCAGACCTCGAAGAGGTATTGGCGTGGAAGAACGGGACGTTCGATTTCAACCGGCTGGATATCGAGACGATCATGCGCCAGATCAGCCGATGGTATGACGTAGACATCGTATATGAGGGAGCCAGGCCGGTGGGACATTTCAGCGGTATGATCGGCCGGAATACTCCGATAGCAACGGTGTTGAAGCTGCTGGAATATGGCGGTGTGCATTTCCGGGTTACCGGTCAAAAAATTGTCATCATGCCCAATTAAAAACCGGAAGTGGTTGGAAGCACTTCCGGCGAATATGGGTCTTGTTGAATAAAAGTCCGGGAAAGACTGTTTTTATTTCTGAACCCGTCTGACCGGGGTCATCCGGGCAGACCCAAAGTGAACAAAACTATGCAATTAACTGCTGATCGCAAAGTTTCGTGCAGGCGAAGCTTTGTGCGGACCAGACGAACCGCGGGTTCGCTGGCCGAAGGCCCGACACTAACCATTTCGCGCCGGGGGCTAAATTTTGAGACAAGCCCGAAGATGCGAAAAAAGATCTTCCTCTACATGCGAATTACCTCTTTTCTGCTATTGGCGTTCATGACGCAGGCGAGCGCTTCAAGTGTTGCGCAGACCGTGACCTTATCCGGTAAAGAAATCCCGCTGGAGAAGGTTTTCCGGGAGATACACTACCAGACCGGGTACAATTTCCTTTATCGCAGTGAATGGATCTCTCCGGCGGATAAGGTGAGTCTTTTTGTGAAGGATGCGCCGCTGCAGGAGGTGCTGGATATCTGCTTGAAGGGCCGGTTGCTGCGCTTTTCCATTGTCGACAAGAGTATTGTGGTGACGAAGACGGCAGTGGAGGAGGCGGAGAGTCCTGCATTTGAAACGATCACCGGCCGGGTTGTCGACGAGTTGGGACAGCCTGTGAACAAGGCCAGCATCCGAATCGAGGGGAAGAGCGGCGGGACTGAAACGGACATCGACGGGAGATTCAGCATCAGCGCTTTGCCGGGTGATATTCTCCTGATCTCTTATGTAGGCTATAATACGGAAAAGGTCACGATACTAAAGGGCAGGACGACGTATGCTTTTTCCCTGACCCTGGCGAATAAGCAGTTGAGCGACGTGGAGGTGGTGGCGGTAGGTTATGGATCGACCAAAAGGAAGGACCTTACCGGGGCGGTATCTGTGGTGAACGTGGAGGATATGAACAAGCAGCCGACCAACCAGATAACGAGCCAACTGCAGGGGCAGGCGCCTGGTGTTACGGTTATCGGGAGTGGTCAGCCGGGAGAGCAGCCGCAGGTAAGGATACGGGGGATCAACACCTTTGGGGACAATACGCCGTTGTATGTGGTTGACGGGGTGCCGACGCTGAATATTTCGGATCTCAATCCGAACGATATCGCCTCTGTGCAGATCTTAAAGGACGCCGGTGCTGCTTCTATTTATGGATCGCGGGCGGCGAACGGGGTTATTATCCTGACGACAAAGAAGGGAAAGAATGGCAAGCCGGTAATCTCTTATGATTCCTACACCGGATTTCAAACTGTGAAGCGGAACAATATATGGCATATCCTGAGCCCACTGGATATGGCCAAGCTGAAATTCGAGGCGCTGGCTAACTCTGGAACCCCGGTAGCGCCTGGTTCTGCGGATGTTCTATACGGCGGTGGTCCTGAGCCCGTGCTACCCGACTATATTAATCCGGCCGGTGCACGCGAGGGTGACGCATCGGTGGACCCCTCTCTTTATTTCGTGAATACGAACTATACCGATCCGAACGACCCGAACAGCTTTTATCAGATCACAAAGGCCAACAAAACGGGTACGGACTGGTTCAAAGAGATAACCCGATCTGCGCCAATGACCAACCAGAACATCAGTGTCAGCGGGGCTACGGATAATGCCCGTTATCTTTTCTCGCTAAATTATTTCAACCAGCAGGGGGTTATCATCAACACCTATCTCCGGAAATACGTCATCCGGGCGAATACGAGCTTTAATATTACGAAGGATATACGGGTGGGCGAGAACATGTCCTACAGCATCGGCCGGAATCCAAAAGTGACACCATTGCAGGCGTACGGGGCGATTGCCTATTCATTCAGGGAGCAGCCTATCATTCCGGTACACGATATCGAGGGTAACTATGGCGGTACGAGCTCGAGCGCCGACCTGGGAGATTCGCCCAATCCGGTGGCAACACAGGAGCGTACATCCAATGACAGGAGCCTTGACCGGCGATTATTCGGGAACGTGTATGCGGAGGTGGATCTTCTGAAACATTTTACGGTCCGGACGTCTTTCGGCGGCGAGGACTATAGCGGAAACGCCCATAGTTTTACGTATCCCACTTATGAGAACAAGGAAAATACGCTGACCAATTCTTACTCCGAGTCTTCGTATTCGGGTAATGACTGGACCTGGAGCAATACGATCTCGTATCACAATATTTTTGGCGATCACGATCTTAAATTACTGGCGGGTGTGGAGAGCTATGACGAGGAGTCGCAGACACTCGGGGCGACCGGTTTTGGCTATTTTTCTTTTAGTCCCGACTATGTTACGCTCTCCAGCGCTTCGGGCAGCATAACGGCCAACAGCACCAGAGGCGGCTATGGGCTGTGGTCGGAGTTCGGCCGGGTGGATTATGCATTCAAGGACAGGTACCTGTTGAGCGCCACGGTGAGGCGTGACCGGTCATCGAAGTTCAAGAATCATCCTTATGGTGTCTTCCCTGCTTTTTCTATAGGCTGGAGGATATCCCAGGAGAAGTTCATGGAGGATATACCCTGGCTGACGGACCTGAAGATACGCGGAGGGTGGGGTGTTATGGGAAACCAGATCAACCTTGGGGCCGACAACGCGTATTATACTTTTAAGGGTATGAAAGCTAATAATTATTACGATATAGCGGGGACCAATAACTCGGTAGTGGAGGGATTTTCTGTCTACCAGATCGGCAATCCGGATGCTAAGTGGGAGCGCGATGGCAATACCAATATCGGTTTTGATGCCAGTCTTTTCAAAGGGGCGGTCGACGTCACTGCGGATTATTACATCAAGTCGATCAAGGATCTTTTGTATAACCCGACGTTGCCCGGCACCTATGGCTCGGGTAAGCCTCCCTATCAGAATGTAGCGGCCATGCAGAATCATGGAGTGGATTTCTCGGTCAGTGCCAGGAAGACTGTCGGCAAGGACCTGAAGCTGAGCACGACGCTGACCTTTACTTCTTTCAACAACAAGATCACGAAGGTTACGCAGTCCACCAACTATTTCCTGTCGGGTGATGGAAGGAATTTCGGTCAGAAGTTCATCCGCAACCAGGTCGGGCATCCGGTAGGTTCTTTTTACGGATATAAGATTGCCGGCTTCTGGAATACTGCGGACGATATTACGAAGGCCGATGCTGCTGCGCAGCAGTCCAAGAACGATCCGTCGGCGGTGTATCAGACGGATGAGGGCGTAGGACGTTGGCGGTATGCGGATGTGGATGGGGACGGTCAGGTCACGGATGCAGACCGGACCTTTATCGGCAATCCGAACCCGGACTTCAACTATGGCATCAATCTGGGGGCTGCGTACAAGGGTTTTGACTTCTCTGTTTTTTTCTACGGCGTCCATGGCAACCAGATCTGGAATATGGTGCGGTGGTGGACGGATTTTTATCCTTCCTTCGGTGGAGGAAAGAGTCATACGGCACTGTATGACAGCTGGACGCCCGGTCATATGAATGCCAGGGCCCCTGTACAGGAAAATGCCGGTTTTGCCAGCACCAACGGCTCTCCCAATAGCTATTATATCGAAAGCGGGTCGTATTTCCGGGCGAAGAATGCGATGCTTGGCTATACGCTGCCAAGAGACCTGGTAAAAAAGGCCGGCATTCAGAATATGCGGTTCTATGTGCAGGTGACGAATGTCTTCACCGTGACCAGGTATACGGGGCCCGATCCGGAGATCACCGGCAATGGCGTGACGGAATTCGGCATCGATGAGGGCGCGTATCCTAATAGCAGACAATATCTTGTTGGAGTAAGCCTTAAATTTTAAAACGACCGATCATGAAAATGAAATTATTTATCTGCATAGTGCTGGCGGGGGTATCATTCTCGTGTAAGAAGAGCTTTTTCGAGCGGAATCCGCAGGGGTCTCTGCAGCCCAACGATATATCTACCAAGGCCGGCGTAACCAATTTGCTGATCGGCGCTTATGCGGCGCTGGACGGACAGGATACGGTCAATCAGGGTGATCTGGTCTCTCTGGGCGGCGGCAATGCCTGGGGGGTGTCGCCGAGCAACTGGCTGATGGGCAGCGTGGCAGGCGGGGATGCGCATAAGGGCAGCGATGGTACTGACCAGATCGTGTTCATGCCGCTGGTCACTTTTTCGGTAGATGCGAGTAACAGCATATTAAATGACAAGTGGGTGGCTGTATATGAAGGCATCAACCGGTGCAACAATGTCCTCAGGTATCTGCCTCTGGCCGGCGATAATTCGCATGATGACGCTGTGAATATCAAGGCGCAGGCGAAGTTTCTCCGGGCGCATTATTATTTCGATCTCAAACGGGTCTTTGACAAGGTGCCCTGGATCGATGAGACGACTACGGATTATACGCCAACCAATACGGTGGATATATGGCCTAAGATCGAGGCCGATATGAAGTATGCCTATGACAGTCTTCCGGAATCGCAGAGCGATATCGGCAGGGCGAATAAGTGGGCGGCGGGTGCGTATCTGGGTAAGATCTATCTGTACGAGAAGAAGTATAGCGATGCGGAGCCTGTGTTCGCGGCGGTTATCAATTCCGGGATGACGCCGAATGGGATACCGTACAATTTGAATGACCAGTTCGAGCATAATTTTATGCCGGCGTATGAGATGAACAACCCGGAGGCTGTATTTGTCATCGAGATGGCGGCGAATATAGGAGATGGGACCATTGCGAATGCCAACCAGGGGGATGCGCTCAACTTTCCGTATGGGTCCGGTACTCCATTTCCCTGCTGCGGATTCTTCCAGCCGAGCTTTGACCTGGTGAACTCTTTCAGAACGGATGCGAATGGTCTGCCTTATCTGGACGACTACAATTCACATGCGATAGTGAGTGATGAGGGAGTGCTTTCCAAAGATCCTTTCACGCCTGATGCCGGTTTTATCGATCCGCGTCTTGACTGGACGGTTGGCCGGCGGGGGATCCCGTATCTGGACTGGGCCGTCTATCCGGGACAGGACTGGGTGCGGGACCAGCGATATGGGGGGCCTTATGCGCCGAAGAAGAATGTCTACTGGAGTGCGACCCAGGGGGTGGATGCGGATCAGAGCCAGTGGGCGCCGGGGTCTTCGATCAATGTGTTCGTCATCCGGTTCTCGGATGTGCTGCTGATGGCGGCGGAAACGGAGGCGCAGTTGAATAACCTCGATCAGGCGGAAGCGTATGTCAACCGGGTGCGTAACCGGATGGCGCTACACCCGGAGGGTTGGGTATACAAATATGTGAACGACAGTGATCCTTCGGCGGGTTTCAGCGGCGACCTGGCTGCCAACTACAAGATCAGTCCGTATCCTGCCGGCGCCTTTTCGAGCCGGGATTATGCACTGAAGGCGATCTATTTCGAGCGGAAGCTGGAGCTGGCGATGGAAGGGTATCGTTATTTCGACCTTGTACGCTGGGGGCTGGCGCCGACGGTGCTTAACGGCTATTTCGCCACGGAGTCGAAGCTTGTCACGGACGTGACGGGAGGGCATTTTACTGCCGGGAAGAATGAGCACTATCCGATACCGCAGCAGCAGATCGACCTGACGCAGAAGAACGGGAAGAATACATTAACGCAGAATCCGGGGTATAATTGAGAATGGGGACCTGTTTCAGGATATAGGCACAGAAAAGTTGAGAAGGGAGATCGCCTGTTGTTTGTATTTTGTCAGCTTGTTCCGGTACTCTAGTATGGAGGGGTAGATGATGTTAATGGGGTGATGTGGCTGGTTCAATAGGCAGGGCTATCTTTCCTCTTTCGAGGCTTTTTCGATGCGGCCTTTTGGGAGGTAGATCTGGAAGCCGAGGCCGAGCAGGAGGTCGCTGGAAGTCGCGCTTGAGCCAAAGCCGACGATGGCCTGGTACTTTAACAGGGCTTCGAGGCCGATATTCCGGGTTATGAAATAAGCAAGGCCGGGGCCGAAGCCGATGCCGAGACCGTTGGTGCTTGGTCCTACGTGGGGGTTGGTACCCTGGATGCCCACGTTGCCTTCGAGGAAGAATCTCGAGTGGCGCAGCACTTCGATCTTAGGATCGCTGATGTAGTAGCGGGCGAGCGGTCCGATGCCATAGCTGATGTTGGAGCCGGCGCCTTTGGCGGTGGTAAGGTCAAAGTTAAGGAAGGCACCGATGGCAAGATTATCCTGTATGAACCACGCTGCTTTTGGGTCGATCAGGAAGCTAAAATTATTTCCTGAGTTCAGACTGAGATCGAGGCGGGATATATCGCCGCCGACCATGACATTTCCTTTTTGGATCTGGGCATTTGCGGTAAAGGACATAAAGAAGGAGGCAACCAGCAAGAGTGTAATTGTCTTCATGATATCACGTTTGCTGGATGGCAGAAATTATTATGCCGCAGGAAGTTCGGATCTGTGCGGCTTTGCGGACGGTCTATGTACTCTTCTTTGTATGTAAATAATTCAACAGTCTGGTTGCGGGCCCGGCGGGCCTGAATCTTGCAATAGGAAGGGCACCCTTTCCTCTGGTGGGGTGCCCTTTATTTAAAGTGCTTGCGGGAATAGTGTGTTGCATTTAGCGTCTGTCCTGATAGAGCCGGAAGTAGAGGGCTTTTCTGAGGGAGACGTACGCTTGTCTCAGGTCTGCCTCGGCCTGGGCTTTCTGACCGCCGAAGTCGTCGGGGGCGTTGCGGAGGGCGTTCATCGACGCTTCGATATCGTGCATAGCCTTGGCAATGTTGGGGTGCCGGGCTTCTTCTGCGTGCATCATCCTGGCCTCGTTGGGCGCCGGGGGGCGGTTGCCGACGATGACGTCCAGATTGATCCTGACTTGTGCATGTGTGATAGTAGCTACTGCCATGAACAGGAAGGAGAGGAAGAGGATCTTTTTCATACTTTTTGAATTGTTAATAAATAGGCGATCCGATGTAGGACCGGTAGCACTCATCAGAGTTTAATTGGGTGGTATTATTTTTATTCCGTGTTTCCGGGTTATTTTGCAGGGATGGGAAATAGCAGGCAGGCCGCAAGTCTTTCTCTTGGATATATCGTGGGCACCACCAGTCTGGCTTTTGTGGTCTCACAGCTGGATGTATCTATTGTCAATATAGCGCTGCCGAGCATTGCGAAGGCTTTTTCGGTCAGCATCAGTTCGCTGCAATGGATAGCGGATGCGTATACTGTGGCATTCGCCGCCCTGATGCTGTCGGCGGGGGGGATGAGTGACCGGCTGGGGTCGAAGCGGGTCTTTCAGTCCGGGCTTTTGTTGTTCGGGGTGGCGTCTGCCGGTTGTGGCCTGGCCTGGAGCGCGGGCAGTCTTATTGCTTTCCGGGCGCTGCAGGGCATTGGCGCTGCGACGATGATCCCCAGCTCGCTTTCGCTGCTGAACCAGGCATTTTCGCATCAGCCGGATCAGCGTGCGCGGGCTGTTGCCTTGTGGACAATGGCCGGGGGCATCAGCATTGCTGCGGGGCCAATTCTGGGTGGTCTGCTGTTGCATGTCAGCAGCTGGCGACTGATCTTTATAGTTAATATCCCTATTTGTCTGGGGGGGATGCTGATGAGCGTCCGGCTGCGTGAAAGCGAGCGGCATCCGAATCAGGGATTGGATATTCCGGGGCAGCTGATGTGGATGTTGGCGCTGACGTCATTTATCACTGCGATCATCGAATGGCATGCAAAGGAGATCGCGCATTCGCTGGTTGCGGGGGTTTTTCTTTTCAGCGTGGCCGTCATGCTGCTTTTTCTGTGGTATGAAAAGAAGGCAGGGACTGCTATTTTACCTTTGGGACTTTTTAAGGCTCCGGTGTTCAATGTGCTGCTGCTGTTCGGGGTCATTGTGAACAATGCTTATTATGGTACTGTATTCGTGCTTAGTCTTTATTTGCAGAATGTGTTGCATTATGATGTGGTAAGGGCGGGGCTCGCTTTTTTGCCGCTGACCGGTGGGTTTGTCATTTCCAATATCGTGAGCGGCAGGCTGACGGCAAAGTATGGGATCCGTCTTCCGTTGATGGTGGGCAGCCTGCTGGCTGCGGCCGGTTATGCCGGTTTGCTGATAGCGACGCCGGGGACGCCGTACTGGCAGCTTTTCGTTGCTTTTCTGGTCATTCCCCTGGGTATGGGGGTGGCTGTTCCGGCTATGACGACGGGTATCCTTTCGAGCGTGGAAAAGACCAGGAGCGGGACGGCGTCTGCGGTGCTCAATACGACGCGGCAGGCGGCGGGAGCCATGGGGGTGGCGGTCTTTGGCGCGATGGCAGGGGGTGGGGCAGCGGGTATTGCCCCGGCGGTGCGGGTGAGCGGGATGATCTCGTGCGGCAGTCTGCTGGTGGTGGGGGTATTGATCTACCGCTATATCTGGAATAAAAAAAACCGGACATGAGGTCCGGTTTGAAGATCGATGATCCAGCTCTCTCCTAATATTTATCAAACCAGAGTTTAGTTGTCAGGAGGTCGGCGCCCTGGTCCTGGACCGCCTTCTGGTAGCTGGCTCCGTTGAGCGACTGTTCGGATCCGGGATAAATGAATCTTTGTGGCATCTTCCCGCCAAGGGTACCTGCCACGGCGGGGGACAGCTGGGGGTAGTCCAGTCTTCTCCATTCGGCAAAGGCTTCGAGGCCCTGGCCGAAGAGGGCTATCCATTTTTGGTTGCCTACGGACTGTTTGTAGTTAGCCGCGTTGTATTGAACGGAGGCCTGTCCGAGGTAATTGCCGGTAGTGGTAGCGTCTGTGATCCCGTATTGAGCAAGGCTCGCCAGTACGGCTTGTTTGTACAGGTCGGCTGCGTCGCCGGTGATGAATCCGCGGGATACCGCTTCCGAAAGGTCAAAAAGCACTTCTGCATAGCTCATGATGACGGCCGGGGCATGGGGCGCTCTGAAATAGTCGCCGGGGCGGGAGGTCTTGCTCAGGCCGAGGTTGTTGGCGTCGCCGGTCAGGAGGCCGTTGGGTACACCGACGTAGCCGTGAGGCGAGTCGTCTGTCGGCTGCGCGTAGATGGGCAGGCGCGGGTCGTTGAGCGCGGCTAGCCGGTCGACGATGGTCTTGCTGATGCGGTAGTCCTGCCGGGTGTCGAAGGTGAGGCTAACCGGGTTTTGATTGGGAGAGTCCTGGTACATGAGCGCGGCGAGGTCGGCATTGCTGGTGAACCAGGAGCCTCCTTCGTTCTGGATATCGGTCAGGACCTGTTTGGCCAGCGTGGGCTCCTGGTCTGCGATCCTTAACGCGATGCGCAGCCGCAGCGAGTTGACGAACTTCTTCCAGCTGGCGATCTTTCCGCCATAGATGGCATCGCCCTGTATGGAGGGGCCTGACGGATCGAGCAGGGTCTGGGCGGTTTTCAGGTCGGAAAGTAAACCCAGGTAGACGTCTCTTTGGGTGTCATAGGCCGGGGTCAGAAAGCTGTCGATATTGCCGGCCTGTTTGTAGGGAATGTCGCCGTAGGCGTCGGTCAGGATCTGAAAGGTCCATGAGCGAAGGGTCAGGGCAACGCCCTTGTAGTTGTTGTTCTGGTTTTGAGTGCCGATGGCGATCACCTTGTTGAGGTCGGTGATGCTTTGACCGTACAGCGTTTTCCAAAGTGAAGTAAAGCTGCTATTGTTAAAGATATAGCGATCCGGGTCCGTGTACTGGATCTTTGCCCAGTGCTGGATGAACAGCAGAGATGAATTGAGGTTGTTGTCCACGCCCCAGTAGGCGTCGGACGTCAGTTTTTCAGCGGCTGTGAGCAGGTAGTCGGGTTGTGGGTTTTCGGTCGCGTTGGGGTTCTTATTGATACCGGCCAGCTCTTTTTTGCAGGAGGCGGTGCCCAGTAACAGTCCGCCAAGAAGAAGTTTATATATCGTTCGCATGGTAATTAGAATTTGAAGTTTACATTGATGCCATAGCTGCGTGTGCCGGGGAGGCTGAGGTCTTCGAGACCCTGGCCGTTGCCCGTGTTGAAGGCTGTCTCGGGATCAACATTGGGTATATTTCTGTGGATGATCCAGAGGTTGCGTCCGACGAGGCTGACGTTGGCGCCGACGAATCCGATGGACTGCATCCATTTTGAGGGCAGGTCATAGCCGATCTTTACTTCCCTGAGCTTGATAAACGAGGAGCTGTAAATCCATGCTTCGTCGAAGTTGTTCAGTGTTTTGTAGTACTGGGATGCGGGCAGGATGGCCTGGTTCGCTTTGCCCCCCTGGGTGACGCCTTTGAAGATGATGCCATCGTCATAGACCTTTTCTCCTGCTGGGCCGGCGGATCCGGCGACTGGGGCTTTCGAGTTGTCGTTGCCGGGGTAGTAGTAATTCAGGCCGCCGTGTGCTGCGTCCCTGCCGGGGAGAGTGTTAGCGAGGACGCCCGTGTAAGAGCCTGTGGCATTTGTGGAAGAGTATTGTCTTCCGCCGAAGGATCCGTCGATCAGGACGCTCAGTGTGATATGGTCGTACGTGAAGGTATTGGTGATACCGCCCAGCCAGTCGGGCGTATAATGGCCGAGTACCTTATTGTTAGGGTTGGTAGCGGGTGTTCCGTCGTCGTTGACGATGATCTGTCCCTGTGCGTCGCGCAGGAAGGCGGTTCCGAAGAGGCTTCCATAGGCCTGGCCTACGGTGGCGACCGTCTGGATAGAACCATCGCTACCCAGTACGTAGTTCTTCAGCAGGCCCTGGTTATCCAGTGATATCAACTTGCTGCGGTTCATCGCGTAATTGGCGTTGACATCCCAGGTAAAGTGGGTGGTCTTAACAGGTGTGACGCCCAGTTGTACTTCGAGACCTTTGTTGGTGAGCCTGCCGGCATTGACGAGCTTTTGCGAATAGCCGGTGGTATTGCTCACATCCACGTTGAGGATCTGGTTGTAGCTGCTGCTGTGATAGAGGCTCAGGTCGAGGCGCACCCGGTTGTTCAGGAAGCCTGCTTCGGCACCTATTTCCTCAGAGGTTGTCGTCTCAGGCTTGAGGTTTGGATTGAGGTCCAGCGTTCCCGCCGTCAGCTGGGGATTGGAGCCAAAGGTAGGAGTGATGAACGGGTAGGTGTTGAGGAGCTGATAAGGCTGTGCGTCGGCGCCGACCTTCGACCATCCACCGCGGACTTTGGCATAGCTCAGGGCGTCGCTTTTTATGTCGAATGCGTCTGAGAGCACCAGCGAACCGCTGACTGAGGGATAGAAATAGGATAGATTGTTGACGGGCAGGGTAGATGACCAGTCGTTGCGGGCGGTAAGGTTGAGGAAGGCGTAGTTGCGGTAGCTGAGCTGTGCCGATCCGAATGCGCTGTATGTTTTTAGCTTATAGAAATTATTCGATGAGATCAACGGGTCCCTTGAGTTGGTGAGCGTATAGAGGCCAGCCACAGCCAGGCGGGGTGCTTTCTGGTCGTTCTCTTCGAAGGATTTGGTCCGGAGGTTGCCGCCGGCGAGGACTTCGAGCGCGAAGTCGTCATTTAGCTTTTTATTATAATTCAGGGTGAACTCGGTATTGGTCTCATTGACCGTATAGGCGTCTTCCTCGTAGGAACCGTATGGGGTTCCGCTGGTCCCGTAGGCGATCTTTAACTTACGACGATCTGTATAATAGTCGGTAGCGGACTTGATGTTCGCTGTCAGGTCGCTGGTGATCTTATAGCTCAGGCCGATATTGCCGATGAGGCGGTCGCGGCGCTGGCCGACGGTATTCTGGTTGGCGACGAAGAAGGGGTTGCTGTAGTAGGCATTGTTCCAGTTGAGGGGACTGCCGGTACTGTAGTAGTGGTCGCGCAGCTTGTCCATATCCACCTGGCGGCCCATCCAGATGAACTGGAGCATGGTGCTGGTTGATCTTTTGCCGCCCGAGCCCGGCAGGTTGCCGGCGCTGGTCTGGACGTAGTTGGCGTTGACTGTGAGGGTCAGCTTTGGGTCCAGCTTGAGGGTGGAGTTAATGGAAAAATTATTTCTTCCCAGGTCGCTGTTGGGGATGACGCCGAACATTTTTTGGGTGTTGGCGGAGAATCTATAGTCGTATTTGTCGCCTGCGTCTCCGATGGATACTCCATTGCTATAGCTGACGCCGGTCTTGAAGAAGCTCTTTACGTTGTCTGGGTGTGCTACGAAGGGTTGCGGGGTGCCGTCGAAGAACTGGGGGATGAGCTGGCCGTTCATTTTCGGGCCCCAGCTTTCATCGACGTTGTCGTTGATGCCGCCGCCGGCGCCGTCTTTATAGCTGAACTCGCCGTTGGCGCCCTGGCCGAAGACGTTCTGGTATTTCGGGAGGGTGAGCAGGTTATCGAAGCTGGTATTGGAGTTGACGGTAATGCCGACGCCTTTTTTCTTCCTGCCTGATTTGGTCTTGATCAGGACCACGCCATGTGCTGCGCGGGAGCCGTAGAGGGCTGCTGCGTTGGGACCTTTCAGGAAGCTGATCGATTCGATATCGTTAGGGTTGATGTCGGAAATGGGGTTGGCGAAGTCGCGGGAGGGGTTGGTGCCCAGCTGCTGGTCGTTGTCGACGGGGAAGCCGTTGATGACGAAGAGAGGCTGGTTGTTTCCCGAGATAGAAGTTTCGCCGCGGATGACGATGCGCGAGGAGCCCATGTCGCCCTGGCTGTTGGTGACGCGGACGCCGGCGACCTTACCTTCGATCGTGTTGACCAGGTTAGGTTCGGAAGTCTCGGATATGTCCTTTGCTTTTAGCTCCTGGACTGCGTAGCCGAGGGATTTCTTTTGCCTGGCGATGCCGAGGGCGGTGACGACGACTTCATTGAGGGCGCCTTTGGCCTGTTCGAGGCTCACCTGAAGGGCCGTTGCTGATGCCTGGAGTTCCTCGGGGGCATATCCGATAAAGCTGAATTGGAGGACGTCTTTAGCCTGGGCGGATATTTCGAATTGGCCCAGGTTGTTGGTTTGTGTCGCCTTTGTGCTTCCTTTTACGCTGACGGTGACGCCGGCGAGGGGTAGCCCGTCAGGTTTTCCGGTGACGGTGCCTTTTACGATGATGGGCTGAGCGTGTACTTGCGACGAGAAGAAGATAAGCAGTAGACCGGTAAGGCCGGTGAATAACAGCCTACGGCTGTCCGGCAGGTGCCCGGTTAGCAATTTTTTCATAACAGTGAAATTTAGTGACTCGATGTTTTTCGAACTGCAAATATAAAACCTACTAGTTTTATGGACTAATATTTTTTTGGCCGGGCGTCTGCAGCGGGGCCGGACAGTGGGGGTTAAAAGTAGAACCCCGGGGACTATATCACTGCGTACGAATAGTGTATAATTTCGCACACGAGTCGTTCAGACTACAAAAAAATCCTATATCATGCAAGAGTCATCTGCATTCCGAGCGCCTGTTGCGCCTTTGTCTTCATGTCTTCCTTTTTTTAGTGGTTTCCTCGTGAGTAGAGAATACTATGTTCCGCCCGACCGGTCGTTGGGGTAGTCTTTTTTTTACGGACCTGATCTTACCTGGTTACCTGCTTTTTTATGTGGTAGCAGCGCTTGCTGCGGCTGCGTGGACTATTACCGGCCGGCCTCTTATTGCCGTGTCCGCTATTATTTGTCTAATTAATCCTAAAATATGAACTCCAACACCTCAAATCGTTTGTTCTTCACCCGAGTCCGGCGTGGCGTCGCTGCGCCGGCGAAGGTAATGCGAGCCGGCCTATCGGCCATTTTGTGCCTATTCTTTGCCGTGGGCATTTATGCGCAGACCGGTCCGGCCGGTGTCAGCAGTGGTCTTATCCTGTGGCTTGACGCCAGCGATCTCAATGCGAACGGGTCCAATCCAGCGGACGGCTCTGCGTTCACTACCTGGAAGGACAGGTCGGGGCTTGGCCATGATGCCAGCTCTTTTGGGAGCCTGTCGCCCAAATATTATACGAACAGGATCAATGGCAATCCCACGGTCACGTTTACCCGGTCTTCCAACGCGATTGGTACCGGGTTCCAGGTGCCGGCGGTGGATATACGGGGCGGTACCCATCCGCAGGTGACTATTTTTACCGTCTATCGCCAGGGCACGAGCTTTCCCAGTCAACAACAGGCGGTATGGGGGGATGACAATGGGGACTGGGACAGGTTCTTTTTCACGAAGTTTGTTTACACGGGGGCGGGTCCCGACGACGGGGGCGTCTCTTTTGGAATGGGCGGGACGCAGACTGTTCAGCTAGTGCGTAATTCGGGGGCGGCGGGGCTGGTTCAGCTGCTGACGGCTACCTATAACGGCAGTGGAACTACTGCTGCGGGCGCGAACAACGGGTCATCGATCTATTTTAACGGACAGCTGGTGACGAATTTCACGGACCGGACGGATCCAACCAATGCGCAGACGGCGATGAGGATCGGTCTGGACGGAGATGATAACTACTTCGACGGTGAGATTGCCGAAGTGCTGGTATACAGCCGGCTGCTTTCGCAGTGTGATGTCGAGGCTGTCAATCACTATCTGAGCGCCAAGTACGGGACGGGGTATGACGTCGCTGTCAATTACAGCAACCTGTCTCCGTTGATCGATATAAAGGGTGTTGGTAATTTCAGCACTTCGTGTATTACCAATGTCATCAATTCGGCGACGAGCAGCATAGTGACGATTGCCAATCCGGAAGTTTCTACGTCGGGCAACAATCTGACTTTTGCCAATGATGCCGGCGGCTTTGGGGTGTCAACGGATGTGCCATCAGGGTATAAGACGAGGCTCAAGCAGCTGTGGCGTACGGACGAAAAGGGCAGCGTCGGCAAGGTCGACGTGACCTTTGATCTGACCGGTCTGGGCGTGAATATGGTAAACGCCGCCAATTTCGATCTGCTGGTGAGTCCTTCTGCGGGATTTAGCGGTGGTGCGGCTCTTACGCCGGCGAGCCGGACGATATCGGGGAGCACGGTTACTTTTACAGGTGTCACGCTGCCCAAGGGTTACTATTTCACCATTTCGCTGGCGCAAGTGCCGACGGCGGCCATACAGTCGATTGCGGATGACACGGGTCCGAGCAGTACCGATTTTGTAACTAACGATGCGTCGCTGACTATCAGCGGTACTGCTACGCCGGGCGCCAGTGTGACCCTAAGATCCGGTTCCTCGGTATTGGGGACGACTGCGGCGAATGCTTCCGGTGACTGGGCTATCTCCAAGGTGTTGTCGGACGGTACCTATAACCTGTCTACGGACGTTTCATTAAATGGCGCATCTGTTGCCGGCACCAGCTCAAAGACTTTGGTTGTGGACCTCACGAAGCCGGCGAAACCGGATGCGCCCGGTATTCCCGGTCTTATCGACGGAACGGTGGCGAATACCGGCGCTCTGACCGCCACGGGAACGACGGAGGCAGGGGCTACTGTCTTTGTCTATGACAATGGTGTCCTGTTGGGAACGGCGACTAATAATTCCGGAAATTACAGCTATACGTTCAACCCGGTCTTGTCGGAAGGCAGCCATAGCATCGATGTCGTGGTCACCGACCTGGCGGGTAATGTCAGCGACGCCGGAACTGCCAAAGACCTTGTCGTCGACCTGACGCCGCCGGCAAAGCCTGGCGCTCCAATGGTGACTGGTTCGGTGGATGGTATTGTGAGTACCGGCGCGGTGGTCGTTACGGGTACTGCGGAGCCGGGTTCTACTGTGGACGTCTACAGTGGCGGGGTGAAGGTCGGTACGGTGACGGCCGACGCGACAACGGGTGCATGGTCGTACACGGCTTCTCCTTCGTTGGCGGATGGGGCGTACAGCCTGACCGTGAAGGCCACTGACAAGGCGGGAAATAGTAGTGTCGAGAGTGACGCGACCAGTGTGATCGTGGATACTACGCCGCCGGCGAAGCCTGGTTCTCCTGTGGTGACCGGTGCGGTGGATGGCCTTGTGAGTACAGGCGCGGTGGTCGTCACGGGCACTGCAGAGGCGGGATCTATTGTGGACGTCTACAGTGACGGCGTGAAGGTCGGTACGGTGACGGCTGACGCGACCACGGGCGAGTGGTCGTTGACGTTTGCGCCGGCTCTTTCTGACGGCAATCACGCCTTAACGGTGAAGGCTTCCGATAAGGCGGGGAATGTGAGCGTTGCGAGCGACGTCACCAGTGTTACCGTTGATACGACGCCTCCCCAGGCGCCGGGTGCGCCCGTTGCAGACGGACTGCACAACGGATATGAAACTACGGGAGCGTTTACCGTGACCGGCGTTGCCGAGCCCGGCGCTGCTGTCGACGTTGCCAGCGATGGTGTCAAAGTGGGTACGGTAGTGGCGGATCCGACTACGGGCGCGTACTCGTACACTTTTGCCCCCGCGCTAGCCGACGGTAATCACAGTGTTACGGTAACGGCGACCGACAAGGCGGGAAATGTGAGCGTTGCGAGCGATGCTACGAGCGTGGATGTGGACAGCACGCCACCGGGTACGCCCATGGCGCCGGCTATTCCCGGCGAGAATGACGGGTATGTGAATACCGGTATTTTTACTCTTACGGGAAAGACGGAGCCGAATGCTACGGTCGTAATCTATGACAAAGGAGTTCAAACAGGCATGGCAACGGCCGACGCGAATGGAGACTGGTCTTATCCGGTGACGCCGGCATTCAAGGAGGGCGATCATGTGCTCTCTATAACGGCCACCGATGTTGCGGGTAACACGAGCAATGCGAGCCAGGGTTCGGAGTTCACAGTGGATACGGAAGCACCGCAGGCTCCTGTAGGGCCTGCTTATACGGGCGGCAACGACGGGGTTATTAATACCAATGATCCTGCTGTTACCGGGAAGGCCGAACCGGGTTCGACGGTGACGGTCTATGACAATGGGGTAGCCGTTGGCACTACGATGGCCGATGGTGACGGCAACTGGTCATTTTCGTTCTCTCCGGCTTTGGCTGACGGCGGTCATTCGCTGACGGCGGTCGCTACTGACAAGGCGGGAAACGAAAGTCCTGCGGGCCCTGCGCTCATGCTGACGGTCGACACGAAGGCTCCGTCCGTGCAGATCGGCGTACCCGGTCAGTCGGTGAATGCTTCTTTCACGGCTACCATCACCTTTAGCGAAAAAGTGGACGGACTGGACATTTTTTCGATCAATGCCGTCAACGCTACGCTGTCGGACCTGACTAAAGTCAATGATTCCGTGTATACCGTGCTCGTGACGCCGGTTAGTGAAAGTGCGGTAAGCCTGTCCATCGGGGCCGGTGTGACAAATGACAGGGCGGGCAATGGAAATACGGCCTCAAATTCGCCGAGTCTGGAAGCGGATTTTGCCGCTGTCGTTGACCAGGTGTATCCTGTGCCTGCGCGGAGCGACCTACACATCCGTTTTGCGGGCATTGCGCCGGAGAAGGGAAGGGTTGTACTAATCGATATGGCGGGTCACTATGTATATGACAGGGAGGTGCAGCTTCGTGGGCAGGTGTTGACCATCAATGTGTCGGCCTTCTCTGCGGGCACCTATATCCTGCGTGTGCAGGCAAAGAACTATACTTACAGGACAAAGGTGATCATTGCTCACTAAGAGAATGACTCGAAAGTTAAAAGATGTAATTGGTAACTGAATCAGAAAATTTTATGAAAAAGATAAAATTCACCACACTTATAATAGCGTCGCTGGCTGCGGGTGTATATAATCCTGTGCGGGCGCAAAAAAACCTTAATGTGGCGACGACCGCTGTCCCATTCCTGCGCATCATGCCTGATGCGAGGAGTGGAGGAATGGCGAACGCCGGCATAGCCACGGGCGGTGGCGCTTATTCGATCTTTCACAATATGGCTGCTACGGTATTTGAACACAATGCGGCCGCCGTCAGTGTGGGGTATACGCCCTGGATGGCGAGCGAAGGATCGGACTCCTATCTGGCGTCGGTCAATGGGTACAAGCAGCTGGATGAGAATAAGGCCCTATCCGGCGGTCTCCGCTATTTCAATATGGGAAGTGTCAGTCTCTCCGATGATCAGGGGGCGTCACTGGGCAATGCCATGCCGCGGGAGCTGGGGCTGGACCTTGGTTATGCCATGAAACTCGGGAATAAGCTGTCTCTTGGTCTGACGGTGCGCTATGTGCATTCGAAGCTTGTGAGCGGCAGCATCAATGGGACGGACTATAAGGCCGGCAATGCGTTTGGCGCCGACATCTCACTTTTTCACAACGGGCTGGATAGCCGTGGCGCGGGTTTTACGTGGGGTGCGGTTTTGTCCAACCTGGGCTCCCGGATATCCTATTCTTCGAATGCCGGGCGAAAAGATTTTATACCTGCGAACCTGGGTATAGGTGCGGCGTATACGGCTGCTCCGGACGATCAGAACAGGATAAAGTTTTCGGTGGACGTCAATAAGCTGCTGGTACCTGTTCTGCCGGGCGACTCCCTGGGCATTGTCGACTACTACAGTAAGTCGGTGACCTCGAGTTGGTTCAAGTCGTTCGGCGGAGACGGCGGTGGCGTCAAGTCCCTGCAGTATTCTTTGGCGGCCGAGTATGGGTTCGACGAACGGTTTTTTCTCCGGGCGGGTTATTATTACCAGGCGAAGTCTACCGGAGGGCAGCCGGCCTTCACGGTGGGTGCGGGATTCCGATATAGCATTGCCGACATTGACATTTCTTACCTGGCCCCGTCGGGCGGTGGTCTGGACCGCAACCCACTGAGCAATACCGTACGGGTATCGCTGAGCTTCGCGATAGGAAAGAAATAGACAAGGTGGATTTTAGGACGGCCTGCCTCCAGTTGGGGGGCGGGCCGTTCGTTGTGCGCGCGGCGCGGCGATAGACCCGGGGGGAGCCCTTACGGGACCTGTTAGTGGTTGGGAGTGCTGCGCCGCCTACTCAATTATCTCAGTTGTTCAGCGTGTTCGAGCGCCCATTTGAGGAGGGCATTATTTTCGTCTTTCAGGCCGAGTTTCCGGCATATCTTATGCCGCTGGTTTTTGACGGTATGCGGGCTGATGTGGAGGAGGTCTGCGATCTCGCGGGTCGATTTGCGAACGCTTACCAGCTGCACGATACGGCGCTCGGTGGAGTTGAGCGCTGCGTCAGGAAGCTGCTCTGTCCGGCGGTGCCGTTCTTCTATTTTTTCCATGACCAGACGCACGCCCGCGAACAGGTGCATTTCGTCAACTGGTTTGATGATATAGTTGGCGGCGCCGGAGCTGACGGCCTGTTCTATGATGCTTTTGGCCTGGTATGAAGTGATGTAGATGACTTCGAAAGAGTATTGTTGGCGGAGTTCGCCGATCAGCTGGATGCCGGTTTTTGTCGCCTGGAGATTGATATCGCATAGGACCAGGTGGGGTAATAGCCTGGGCATTTCCCGTCTGGCTTCGGCGAGGGATATGGCGATGGCGGTCTCGCAGCTGAAATGGGCCTTGAGCTGTTGTTCGATAAAGCGGGCAATGATTATTTCATCTTCTATGATCAGTACGCGTGTCATACGTTGGCTATTGGGTGTTCGGAGGGTACCGGCAGGGTGAATTCATAGGCCAGGCCGGCGCCCGAATGCGTGGTGATCGAGCCGTCCATTTGACGGACCAGATCCTTTACTATCGACATGCCGAGGGAGGATCTGCCGGATGATTCACCTTTGAGTCCGATGCCGTTGTCGGAGTAGTGGCAGGTCATGGATCCTTTTGCGTCGATGGAGATGTTGATCGTGATCGCGGGGTTGGAGATGTTGGGGAAGGCATATTTGAAGCTGTTGGTCAGCAGTTCGGACAGGATAAGGCCGAAGGAGAGCATTTGCCGGGAATCGAGCTGCAGGCCGGCGGGGATCTGCCTGCTGATCCTGACTTGTTGTTGCGGGTCGTGGATGAGGAGGAGATAGTTGCAGAGCTCTTCCATGAATTCGCCTAGCGGAATCGAATCGCCGAGGTCAAACTGGTAGAATTTTCGGCTGACCAGTATCATGGCCCTGATGCGGGCCATGTTGTCTTTCAGGATCTCTTTGGCTGCTTCGTCACGGACGGTTGGCAGTTGCAGGCTGATAAGACTATAGAGCAGCTGGAGATTGTTCTTGACCCGATGGTTGAGCTCGTTGATGAGCGTTTGGATCTTGGCGTTCTTGTCTGCCAGCAGCTGTTTTTGTCGAAGCAGGTTGAGGTTGGACTCTTTCAATTCGAGGGTTCTTTCTTCGACGCTCTTCTCGAGAAGGTCGTTTTGGTCCTTTTGCAGCCTGTTGAACTCCTGCAGAACTCTCTGTTTGTCGAGTTCGTGCTGGCGTAGTTTGAGCTGGAGGCCGGTGGAAAAAAGGATAAATACGGAGAGTATGGCCGCCGTTGTAAGAAAGGGCGCGACGGCGAGTGATCGTTCATGAAAGATGGCCGAACCGAGGGTGATGAGCATGCCCAGCGCCACGAAGGCAAACAGGCCATAGGCGAGGTAGCGCTGGGCGCCGTCGAGGCGGGACCAGCAGCCGGTTACGAGGGATGCGAGAAATGGGAGGTATACTAGCGGGGCCCACAGGTTGATCTCATTTGACAGCCAGAAATTGCCGGCGAACAGGTTGATGCAAAAGCCGGTAATTGCGACAACTGACAGGAAGGCGAAGACATAGAGGCTGAGCCGGTATCGGCGGGGATTGAATTTCCGCACCTCCCAGAAGTCGACCACGAGCATCAGCAGTCCAAATATTCCCGCGTGGAGGAAGTGGAGGTTGAATAGCCAGCCTGTGGCGGGTCGTTCGGGGAAAAACCATTCGATGAAATACCCATTGGTGCACAAATTGTAGAAACCGATGCCGGTGATGAGAATGAGGAGCCAGGCGTAGGGCCGAAAACGGGTGACTATCCATGAGACCAGCGTATAGAGAAAGAATACCAGTAGGGCACCTTGTAACCGCAGGTCGATGGATTGCCTGTCCTGGCTTTTTTCCAGCCAGCTGTCCTTGTCTTCGAGCACAAAGTCGAACAGGGGCTGATAGTGTTTGGTGTGCAGGACCCTCATGAGCAACGTGTACTGGCCTTTTGCCATGGGGGGCAGGGTGAGCCAGCAGCGTCTATCGCCGGGAGCGATCGCGGATTGGGGCCTGAAGGCGCCTGCAGCCGAATGGCGGATACATCGTCCTTCATAGAAAACGTACAGGTCAACGTAGGTAAGGTTGGTAAAGGCGATACCGCCGGATCTGCCGTTGTCGCTATTGCAGTTGAGGGTCAATGTCAGCCAGTATGCGTCTGTTGGCCTTCCCTTTGGTCTGGCATTCATCGGCAGGAAGTCCTTCATATGGGCCAGTGCGGTCGCCAGGTCGGCTGTTCTATCCGAATCTTCCCATACTGACATGTAAGGCAGGAGCTGGATTCCCTCATCCGGAATACCGGGGCGGGAGATAAACAGCGTGTCTGCCCGGCAGGAGCATGAGAGCATAGTGAGCAGAATGATCAGCAGGGATCTTGTTGAAGGGACCCAAAGGTGATGCATAACCGCAAAGATGCGGTTTTCTGCGAAGGAAACAGCAATGGAGGTTGCAGTAAGGCGGAGTTGGGATTAAGTTGTTTTAAGTCAGTTGCATATGTATTTCATTGCCGCCTTATAATAAGGAAGGCCGGTATTTCTTTTGTCATCCGGCGCGGGGCTCATGCTCCGCGAAGGTAATGGTCGTGAGGTCAGGAGTTTATTTATCCTGAAGGCGAGCGATTTCTCATGCCAATTATTGATTTGCCCGATGGGTTTCCGGGTGTCCGCAGCTTCTTTAAATATAGTCCTGCCAGCAAGTGCGCCGGGTGCTATTGGCAGATATCAATTAGGGGGCGATGGTGAGCCGGTGGAGGCCGTGATGAAGGTTCCTGCTATTGCGGGAGTCTGCCTGATGATCGGGTAGCTGATAAATATTGCTGTCGGGGTGCAGCAAAGTGGCGGGGATGTTGTGCCGGTGATTGACGCTCGGCGATAAAAGATGTTGGAAATGGATGAAATTGAAGAAGCCGGACCTGAAGTCCGGCTTTGTGGAGATTACCGGAGTCGAACCGGTGACCTTTTGCATGCCATGCAAACGCTCTAGCCAACTGAGCTAAACCCCCATTTTTGTGTTTCGGCGGCGTGGACCGGATTTGGGCCCGGGGCGGCCGGATTTGGGAGTGCAAATATATGGGATTTTTGGGTTAAACAATTTAAAAATTCCGGGTGTTATCTATTTTTGGGGACTGCTCCGAGTTGGGGGAGGACTCAATTTTAATGATATGGGATTTTTGAGGCAATTGGCCGAATATTTCTATCTCAGGAAGAGGGATCCGAAGGCGCCGCATACGCAATGGATGAAGTATATGCATGGGATCAACCGTATTTCTATTTTTATGTTCTTGGTGGCGATCATTGTGATCATTGTGCGGTTAATTTTTTTCAGACATCATTAATTTAATGGGAAGGGCGGACAGGGCGTGGGGTGTTCGCGTAATTAACGGGGGGCTCGTTTGCCGGGTGTTCGGGGAGTTAATGGGGAGACGGGGTCCGGGTCGCCTGGTGTTCGCGTAATTAACGGGGGGCTCGTTTGCCGGGTGTTCGGGGAGTTAACGGGGAGACGGGGTCCGGGTCGCCTGGTGTTCGCGTAATTAACGGAAGGCTCGTTTGCCGGGTGTTCGGGGAGTTAATGGGGAGAGGGGGTCCGGGTCGCCTGATGTTCGCGCATGAAGCGGAGGATGCTTGAGGCGGCGTTGGCGGAGGCGTGGCCGCCCTGGCTGAGGAGCTCCTTGAGGTTGAGGTAGTCGACGCGGAGTTGCTGGCGGCGGTCGTGGTCGTGGAGGAGGCTGTCGAGCTCGCGGCGGAGGTTGTCGGCGGTCAGCTGGTCCTGGATCAGCTCGTTGACGACTAATTTATCCATGATGAGGTTGACGAGAGAAATGTATTTGACTTTGATGAGGCGTTTGGCGATCTGGTAGGAGATGGGGCTGCCTTTGTAGCAGACGACCTCGGGAACCCCGAAGAGGGCGGTTTCGAGGGTGGCGGTGCCGGAGGTGACGCATGCGGCCTCGGCATGGAGGAGGAGCCTGTAGGTCTGGTTGCGTACGGAAGAGACATTGGGATAGGGTGCGAGAATATCTTTATAAAAGGACCCGTCCTGGCCGGGGGCCTGGGCGACGACGAACTGGTAGTCGGGGAAGAAGCGGCTTGCTTCGAGCATGATGGGTAGCTTTTTCAGGATCTCCTGTTTGCGGCTGCCTGGGAGGAGGGCGATGACTGGTTTGGGGTAGGGGGAGGTGTTTGTGGCGTCGGTTGCGCGAAAATTATCGATGACTTCGACCAGGGGATGACCAACGTATTCGACGTCGTAGTCCCACTTCCTGTAAAATTCCTTTTCGAAGGGAAGGATCACCAGCATTTTGTCGACGTTGGCCCGAATTTGGCGCACCCTGTTCTCTTTCCAGGCCCAGACCTGGGGTGATATATAATAGATGATCCGCAGGCCTTTCTGACGGGCCCATTTGGCGATGCGCATGTTGAAGCCGGGGTAGTCGATCAGGATGAGGGCGTCGGGGCCGTAGCCGAGGATGTCCGATTTGCAGAAATCGATATTGCGGAGGATGGTGCGGAGGTTCATCACCACTTCTGCGAATCCCATGAAGGCTAGTTCTTTGTAGTGTTTGACCAGGTGACCGCCGGCTTGCTGCATCAGGTCTCCTCCCCAGCAGCGGACATCGGTGGATGGGTCTTGTTCTTTCAGCTGTCGGATGAGATTGCTGCCATGGAGGTCGCCGGAAGCTTCGCCTGCGATGATGTAATACTTCATGAGGAGATAAAGATAGTTTTTTTCGGTATCTTACAGATAAACCAACTGTGCTATGACTGCTTATAACCGCCGGAAATTTTTAGATGCCGTGGGCACTTTCTCTGCTACTGCTGTGCTGAGCTCGCTGACCCGCCCTGCCTGGAGCCGTAACCTGGACAAGGCCCTGGTCGCGGCGGAACATCGCCCGGCGGGGCAGCTGGCGTCGGACGAAGATTTCTGGTATTATGTGCAGCAGTCCTTCACTGTCTCTCCGGAGCTGATCAATCTTAACAATGGGGGTGTGTCGCCTTCCCCGAAGGTGGTGCAGGATGCGATGAAGCGATACTATGACCTCAGCAATGAGGGGCCCAGCTATTATATGTGGCGCATACTCGACCAGGGGCGGGAGCCGTTGCGGAGGGACCTTGCGAGGATAGCGGGCTGCCCGGCGGAGGAGGTCGCGATACAGCGGAATGCATCCGAAGCCCTGGAGACGGTGATCTTTGGGTTGCCCCTGAAGGCTGGCGACGAGGTAGTGGTCAGCAAATTTGATTATCCCAACTGTGTCAACGCCTGGAAACAGCGCGAGCTGCGGGACGGCATCAAGCTGGTGTGGGTCAGCCCGGAGCTGCCCAGCGAGGACAATGAATACCTGGCCGGGTTATTCGTAAAAGCGTTCACTCCACGAACGAAGGTGGTGCATGTCACGCACGTGATCAACTGGACGGGACAGATCATGCCTGTGCGGAAGATTGCCGATGCGGCGCATGAAAAAGGGATCGAAGTGCTGGTTGACGGCGCCCACTCTTTTGCCCATTTCGAATTCACGATACCATCCCTGGGGGCAGACTATTTCGGGACGAGCCTTCACAAATGGCTGGCCGCTTGTATCGGCACTGGTTTGCTCTATGTAAAGAAAGAAAAAACAGCGAGGTTGTTCCCGTTGTTTGCGGCGCCGGATCCGAAGGCGGACAATATCCGGAAGTTCGAGAATCTGGGGACGAGGCCTTTTTTTATCGAGCAGGCGATTGGAAAAGCGATCAATTTTTACGATATGATCGGACCTGCGAGGAAGGAGCAGCGGCTGATGTACCTGAAGAATTACTGGATGGCGGCAGTAAAGGATATTCCGAAAGTGAAGCTTTATACGTCGATGAAGCCGGGTTTTGGCTGTGCGATCGGCGTCGTGGGTGTGGAAGGGAAAGAGCCGCATGAGCTGGAGGATTTTCTTTTCAGTCAGTATAAGATACATACGACCACAATTGTTTGGGAGAATATACGCGGCGTGAGGGTGACGCCAAATGTGTATACGACGACGAAGGACCTGGACAAGCTGATCGCAGGGATTGGCGAGTTTGCGGAGGGGAGGAAGGGCTTCTAGAGGGACTGTCTGCCGCGGACAGGGGGATTCGAACAATTGGGTTATCTTGCGTGTTTTGGAACGAGTATTCCATGAAGAGAGAAATCAGTTTATTACAGGCGACCTCTATCAATATGATCGACATGGTGGGCATCGGGCCGTTCGTGACCATGTCGATCGTCATCAGTACGGTTGGCAGCAATCTTTTTATATGGGCCTGGGTATTCGGGGCGGTGACGGCGCTGATCGACGGAATGATCTGGAGTGAGTTGGGGGCGGCCTATCCCCTGGCGGGCGGCAGCTATAATTTTTTAAAAGAGGCCTATGGCAGGAAGGGCGGGCGACTGATGTCGTTCCTTTTTGTCTGGCAGACCTGCCTGCAATCCTCCATGGTCGTGGCCTCGGGGGCTATCGGATTCGCCCAGTATTTCAACTACCTGTTGCCGTTGGGTTACTGGTGGGAGAAGGCCGTCAGCGGCTCGCTGGTGATCGTGATCACGGCGCTGCTATACCGGAATATCCGCACTATAGGAAAAATGGCGGTCTTTCTATGGGCAGGGGTGATCATCATTATCCTTTGGATCATTATCAGCGGGTTCACGCACCCGCACGTAGGTTATTCCTGTCTGCCATCCGGGGGACAGTCGATGTTCAGCCAGGCGTTCGGTCTGCTCCTGGGACAGGCGTCGGTGAAGACGATCTACAGCTTTCTCGGGTATTACAATGTCTGTCACCTGGGTGGTGAGATCAAGGATCCGGGGCGTAATATCCCGCGAAGCATTTTTATATCCATCTTCTGCATTGCGGCCCTCTACCTGGCCATGAACCTGAGCGTGGTCGGGGTGATCCCATGGCAGGAGGCGATGGGGTCGAAGTTCGTGGTGAGCCTTTTTATGGAAAGGATCTATGGCTCGCACACGGCCCAGATCGCGACGCTGCTGATCCTTTGGATCGCTTTTGCGTCCCTGTTCGCGGTGGTGCTTGGCTATTCGCGGGTGCCATATGCTGCAGCGGCGGATGGCAATTTCTTTCCTGTGTTTGCAAAGCTGCATCCGCGCAAGGATTTCCCTTATGTGTCGCTCCTGTTCGTCGGCGGACTCGGATTGTTGTTCAGCCTGCTGCTGAAACTGACGGAAGCGATCAGCGCCATACTGGCTATGCGGATCCTCGTGCAGTTCGTAGCGCAGTCGGTCGGGGTCGTATTGCTGCGAAAGCGGAACGGGACTGCCGGCCTGCCTTTCAAGATGTGGCTGTATCCCTTGCCGGTAGTGCTTTCGGTGGCTATCTGGCTGTTCGTCCTGTATTCGACGGGGCTTGCCGCCTTGCTGGGCTTGTTCCTGACGGCCTGCGGAGTTATCGTATATTATTCGTTCAGGGGGAATTTTGACCGTGCTAAACTAAAAATATCTTAGTTTGGTGGATATTTATTTTTATTATGAAACGCAGAAGGTTCATTCAGCAGGGAATATATAGTTCAGCTAGTTTGTTGGTCGGAGGGAAAATTGTGGGGACGGCTTCCGCGGGTGGCAGGGGGGCGGAGTTCCCGGTCGTCCGGATACCGGAGGCCAGCCGTAAGTTCAAGAGCCAGGCGGTGGAGAAGGTGATCCGGGAGGTGAGACAGAATATCGGGAATAAGGAAGTGGGGTGGCTCTTCGAGAACTGTTTTCCCAACACCCTCGATACGACGGTCGACTTTGAGCTGATCGACGGGAAACCCGACACGTATGTGATCACCGGGGACATCGACGCCATGTGGCTGAGGGATAGCAGCGCCCAGGTCTGGCCCTATATCTCTCTTACGAAGGATGACAAAGATCTCCAGAAACTGGTGCGGGGAGTGATCCATCGGCAGGCGAAGTGTATCCTGAAGGATCCTTATGCCAACGCCTTTTATAAAGACGAATCGAAGGTCAGCGAGTGGAAGGCCACGGACCTTACCGATATGAAACCGGGTGTCCATGAACGGAAGTGGGAGATCGACAGTCTTTGTTATCCTATCCGCCTTGCACACGGATACTGGCAGATAACGGGGGACAAATCGCCCTTCGACGAGCAGTGGGTGGCGGCTATGAGGAAGGTGCTTGAAACTTTTAAGACGCAACAGCGCAAGGACGGCGAGGGACCGTATAGTTTTCAGCGGAAGACATCTTTTGCAACGGACACGGTTCCCCTGCGGGGCTATGGGTACCCGACCAAAAAAGTAGGTCTTATCCATTCCATGTTCCGTCCCAGCGATGACGCGACGATCTATCCCTTCCTGATCCCGTCCAACCTGTTTGCGCTGAGCAGTCTTCGGGATCTGCGGACGATGCTGACGGCGCTGTCGATCGGGAAAGAGCTGGATGGACCTGCCTTTGCGCTGGAGACCGAGCTGAATGCCGCGCTGCTCGAGCATGCCATCGTCCAGCATCCTGTCTTTGGCGAGGTGTTTGCCTACGAAGCGGATGGTTTTGGCAACCACACCTTTATGGACGACGCCAATGTGCCGAGCCTGCTGGCGCTGCCCTATCTGCAGTCTCCGCATTATGAGGGAGATCTTTCGGTGCTGCATCCCGACAAGCGCGGTTATACCGTGTACCAGAATACACGGAGGATGTTGTTGAGCGAGTCGAATCCGTTTTTCTTCAAAGGCAAGGCCGGGGAAGGCATTGGCGGTCCTCATGCGGGGCTGGATATGATCTGGCCGCTGAGCATTATCATCCGCGGATTGACCAGCCATGATTCCCAGGAAGTAGCGCACTGTCTGAAGCTATTGCAGAACAGCCATGCGGGTAAAGGGTTTATGCACGAGTCGTTCCATAAGGATGACGTGAATAAATTTTCCCGGGCCTGGTTTGCGTGGGCGAATACCCTGTTCGGGGAGTTTGTTCTTAAAACATATAAGATGCAACCGGCATTGTTGAGTTAGCCGACTGTTACCAGGTAGTAGTTCTTTTTTCCTTTTTGTACCAGAATATATTTTCCGTGTAAGAGGTGGGAGCTGTCAACGAGAGCCTTGACGTCTTCCACCTTTTTTCTGTTGATGCTGACGCCTCCGCCCTGGACCAGTTTG
Organism: Bacteroidota bacterium; assembly: GCA_018267585.1. GTDB lineage: Bacteria > Bacteroidota > Bacteroidia > Chitinophagales > Chitinophagaceae > Puia. The sequence continues at coordinate 827 of JAFDYE010000275.1, read as the reverse complement.
CGCGCTTCTCCTTTGCTGGCGATGATCCCGGAATCCGCGAGGAAGCTGACCACGTCGACGCCGAGCCCGGCTGATTCGAAGCTGTAGCGGGCAACTCCTTCGAGGGATTGCAGGTCTTCTTCGCTGAGCGATTCGGCGGGGGCCGATTGGTTGGCGAACATTTTTTCGGTGTCTGCGATGGCTTTCTGGTAGCCGGCTTCGCCATGCTCGAAGGTGGTGCCGTGCCGGGCCAGTGTCTTTTGACGGGTGCGGTGTTCCGGGTGGTCGCGATGCTGATCACCCAGTGCGTGGATCTCGGATGGGGAAAGAAAAGTAAAGATCTTAAGCCATTTTTGGGCGTCCTCGTCGGAAGCGTTTAGCCAGAACTGGTAGAACTGGTAGGGGGTTGTTTTTTCGGGATCGAGCCAGACGTTGCCCTTTTCGGTCTTGCCGAATTTGCCGCCGTCGGCTTTGGTGAGGAGGGGGCAGGTGAAGGCGAAGGCCTCGCCGCCGGCTTTGCGGCGGATGAGCTCGGTGCCGGTGGTGATATTGCCCCACTGGTCGCTGCCGCCCATTTGGAGCTTGCAGCCGCGATGTTTGTAGAGCCAGTAAAAATCATATCCCTGGACGAGCTGATAGGTAAATTCGGTAAAGCTCATTCCATTTTCGCCTTCGAGACGCTTTTTTACGCTGTCTTTGGCAGACATGTAATTACCTGTAATATGTTTACCGACGTCCCGGATGAAGTCGAGGAAGGACATATCGCGGAACCAGTCGTAGTTGTTGACCATTTCGGCCTTATTGGGCAGGTTGGGGTCGAAGTCGAGGAATTTTTCCAGCTGTTTTTT
>JAFDYE010000274.1 GCA_018267585.1 Bacteroidota bacterium | reverse complement strand
TATATTCGTAATCGTTATGGCTTTACAACACCGGGTCTCGACAAGGCCTGGGACGTCCTCCGAAAGACGGCCTACAACGGAAAGCTGATCCGCGACGGCGCCGAATCCATCATTACGGGCCGGCCGACGCTCGATTCCACTACCGTATGGACGCGTACGCTCCTGAACTATGCCCCGGCCGACCTCGTCCCCGCCTGGGACGGTTTTGTAGAAGCGGCCACAAAACAGCCGACTACGGAAGGCTTCCGCTTCGACCTCGTAGACCTTACCCGGCAGGTGCTCGCCAACTACGGCCCGGTCCTCCAACGGAAAGGGGGACAGGCCGTTCGTGAGGACGATACGGCGACATTCGACATCGCCGCAAACAACTTTCTGCGCCTGATCACCGACCTCGACCGGCTGCTGGCTACCCAAAAAGATCTCATGCTCGGTCCATGGCTGGCCGACGCCCGTAAAAAAGGGATCAATCCCGACGAACAGGCGCTCTATGAACGCAATGCCCGCGACCTCATCACCCTCTGGGGCGACGCCAACAGCCCCCTCCACGAATACGCCTGCCGGCAGTGGAGTGGTCTGCTGAAAGATTTTTATTATGTCCGCTGGGAAAAATATCTCGCCTTCCTCCGGGCTGCCATGACCGGCGGCAAAACTCCGGACTTTGCAGCCTTTGAAAAAGACATCCGCCGGTGGGAATGGGATTGGGTCAATGAACAGCGCGCCTATCCGACCTCGCCCTCCGGCGATCCGATCGCCACCGTTCAACAGCTGTATGCAAAATACCGCCGCGAGATCGCGACCGCTTACGGAATACCATCTCAGGACCCGCAGCGTACAACCTACGATATCCGGGACTACGGCGCCGTCGGTGATGGCCGGACCGACAACACCCGCGCTATTCAATCAGCGATCGACAACGCCACGGTCCGGGGAGGCGCCACCGTGCTGATCCCCGCCGGCCGCTGGCTGACGGGTGTCCTCACTCTTCGCTCCAATGTTATCCTGCACCTCTCCTCCGGTTCCTTCCTGCTTGGCAGCACGCACAGAATGGACTATGGCCCCGGCGACGCGGAGCCGCTGATAAGGGCCGACCACCAAAGCCATATCGGCATCGAAGGCGAAGGGACCATCGACGGACAGGGCGAGGCACTTCTCGAAGACCTTTACCGGCAGATCAGGGCAGGCAGGATCGCCGACAAAGAATGGCAGACCCCCAACCCCTGGGGCCAGGTAAGACCCGCAGAAGAGAACAGGCCAAAGCTCATCCTCTTCAATCGCTGCGACGACATTTCTATAAAAGGGATAACTCTCAAGAATGCCCTGGACTGGGTCCAGGACTACAAGAGCTGCACCGGACTCACGGTCGACAGCATCAGCGTAGAAAGCAACACGTTCTGGAACAACGACGGTATCGACATCGTCGACTGCAAAAAGGTAAGGGTAACCAACAGTATATTCAACGCGGACGACGACGGCATCTGTCTCAAATCCGAGGACCGCAATGACTCCTGCTCCGATGTCTACATCGCCCACTGCAAGGTCCGGTCAAGCGCCAGCGCTATTAAATTCGGAACGGCCAGCCGCGGCGGTTTTCTGCGGATCACCATCCGCGACATCCAGGTCTATGACACCTACCGTTCGGCCGTCGCCCTCGAGGCCGTCGACGGCGGAAGGCTCGAAGACGTCGATATCCGCGATATCAAAGCGACCAACACCGGCAACGCCATCTTCATCCGCCTCGGACACCGAAATAAGGATTCCGTCTACAGCCAGCTGCGGCGCATATACATCGACAACCTGACGACGCAGATCCCGGCCGGCAAACCCGACAGGGGTTATCCGATGGAGGGGCCGTTGCTCCGATACCCGCATTCGGTATTCCCCGCGGTCATCGCCGGCCTTCCCGGCCATCCCGTCGAAGACGTGATCCTGGAGAACATCACCGTATCCTATCCCGGTAGCAGCGCCAACCCAAATCCCTCGACCAAGACCATCCCCGAAAATCCATCAGACTACCCTGAGTTCTCGATGTTTGGAGAGCTGCCCGCCTGGGGCCTATACACCCGGCACGTTAAGGGCCTTACGCTGAAGAACGTCAGGCTCAGCGCCCAGGCTCCGGATTATCGGCCTGAACGCCATCTGGAAGACACCGAAAACCTTCGAACAATGCCCTGACCATCTGCTGCCAGGGGTCATTTCCCGAAAATATGAAACAACACCACCCCTTGTACAGGTAAGCTAACGTCTATCCCAGCCCTCAATTTGTCTGGTTGACGGGAAATCGCATCGACCTTCCGCGACGGCAAGCCAAATTTGTGTCATAATCGTAAAAACAAACAATCATGACACAGAGAACTGCTAAAACTATTTATTGGATCGGAGCCGCGCTCACTTCTTTATGGTTTGGGTCCAGCGGCTTCTTCGAGCTGACAAAAAACCCCATCGTATGGGATATAACGGTCAGGCTGGGCTACCCGTCCCACTTCATCTATATTCTCGGAGTGGCCAAGCTCTCCGGCATCATCGTTCTGCTGATCCCCGACAGGCTGATCCGGCTGAAAGAATGGGTCTTCGCCGGCCTTTTCTTCGATATCATCTTTGCCTTCTTTTCGAAACTGGCCGTACTGACTCCCGCCGCGGCTATCGACGCAGTAGTCGCCTTTATAATGGTAGGAGTGACGTATCTTATGTTCCGGAAGCTCTATCACGCTGACTGGTCTCCCCGGTCGCCGCAGGCCAGCTTCTAAATTCCCGGGTCGCCCGGGGCCTTCTTCTCCGGGCGACCTTACATTCCATAGACCCACAGAGCCGCTCCCTCCCCACCCCGCGCGGGTACTGCCAGGATCAGTTGCTTATCAGCCGGCAGCCATAGACAAGTCCTCGCACCCTTGCGAGTGACGATATGATCCACCAGCACCGTCCCGCGAAAAACATCCAGATATCCCTCGCCACCCGAGACGAAGACCAATCCGGACGCCTGATCATAGAAGACGTCGTCTGCATCGCCAACACAAGGCGTAGAAGCCTGCACCGCCCCCGTCCGGACATCCAACATCCGGAGCTGCGCCGGATGACGATAGGCCACAAATAGCCGGCCGCCGGCGCGGTCCAGCGCCATCGGGAAATTGGCCGAAGCCCCGCTGTTCTTCCAGTGCGTTTGAATGCTCATTGATCGCAGATCGCCGGCTGCCGTCTCTTCTTCATCCGGTATATTGATATATATGCGGCCTGAATCTCCTAGCTGAAAAGACTCCGGATGTCCTTTCAACGGCAGGTCTCCCAGTCTCCGGATCGTTTTTGACTCGATGACCGCGATCGCACCATTGCCATAGCCAACGTATACCTTTTCCCCATCGGACCGTATATTATCCGCATCATCCCCCAGCGCCACCTTTCCCTGCTCCGTATAGCTCTTGCCATCGTAAAACACGCAGTCGCCGCTGCCTCCGTTCGCTACGACCAGGCGCCCCGTCGAAGCGAGATATAACACTCCCTGCGGCTCATGCAGCCCTGTGATCGAATATACGCGGGCACGGGTAGCCAGGTCCACCACTTCTACGGTATTATGTCCCAGTGCGGCCACGAATATCCGGCGCCCGGCCTCGTCGTAGGACAAATGATCTATCCGGCCGCCGACTCCCGGCAAGGCAATCTTCGCCTGCAGGCGCAGCAGGTCCTTTTCCAGGTGCGAGGTATCCGGTCCACTCTGGCAGGATAGCAGCAACAGCAATGATATGATTCCCATATTGCGCATATTTTTTTAGTTACTTTCATCCCCAAATTACGAATCCCGCGAATGCGGAACCCCTGGCGGCCATTTTTATCCCCCTGTTCGTTCTCGGCAGTGATGCACCTCTCCCGGGCATAAGATTTTCATAAGAACTGGAAATATCGCTTATGAAATATTCATCCCTACAGGTTGGAGTTTGCGGTCCGTTCAGCGGCCTGGCCGCCCTGCTGGGAAAAGAAATGAAACAGGCGATCGAATTGGCCGCCCGGGAAAAGAACAGCACCGGAGGTCTGGCAGGCCATGAAATAGAGATCATTGCCCGCGATGACGAAAGCGATGTCAGGAAAGCCGCAACCGTAGCCAACGAACTTTGTGGCAACGCAAAACTGCTCGGAGTTATCGGTCACTATAGCAGCGACACGAGCCTGGCGGCAGCACGGATCTACGAGAAAGCAGACCTTCCCCTGGTCGCGCCCATCGCATCCAATCCATTACTGACCGAATCCGGCATAAAGGGAATATTCCGATATACGAACAGGGACGACAAAACCGCAAAAGCCATCAGCGACTACCTTTATCACGAACGCGGCAAGAGGAAGGCCATTCTCGCAATGACCGACACCGCCTACGGGAATAGCATGGGCAGTGCATTTCAAAAGGCCTTTAGCGCAATCGACGGCATTATCCTCAAAACGATCTCGTTCCAACAGGGCGAGAAAGATCTGAGTCACCACCTCCGGCGGCTCCCTGCTGATTTCGATCTCCTGTTCTATGGCGGCAGTTTCGAGGGCGCCCCGTTGCTGAGAAACCTCCGGGCCAGCGGTTTTGACCAGCTGATGGCGACGGGGGATGGCTGTTGGGACAAAGCAAATTTTCTTTATCCCGCGGACGACAACCTGGAAAAAGGAGAAGGAGTTGTGGTGTTATCCGCCTCTTCCGCCGTCGGCGAGGTCGCAGGATCGGAAAAATTCTCGGCAGACTATACACAAACTTATGGGGAGATAGTCAACTACGCGCTCAACAGCTATGACTGCGCCAATTTACTTTTTCGGGCGATCGAAAATGCCGTGCTGGCAAAACCCGGTAGCGTACCGGATAGAGATTCCGTCAGAGAGTCCTTATGGAGCCTGCGTGCAAGGGGGATTGCCAATCGAAATATAACTGTCTGGGACGAAAAAGGAGACAATCAGGGCGCTATAACCAGGCTATATACAGCAAGAAAGGGACAATTTGTAGCGATCAGCCAGGGATGATCCACCATCTCCCGGGCTGGTTAATCAAAAATTAAGCGCTTTTTAATACGCCGCGGATAGTTTCGTGCATCCCTCCCGGGGCTCATCCAGCACGTCACCAAATACGCTTTGCATATGAAAAAGTTCAGCATCCTTATCCCGGTCTTGCCGGCCATCCTGTCTCTGGGCTGCGCCAAAGGACTTGTCTCCAAATCTTCCCTTCCCGTTGCTACGCCCTCCACAGCAATGACCAGCCTTGGCGCACCGGCCGGGTCGGGCGCAGTCGGCGACCCTAACATCAAATATTTTGGCCGTTGGGATACAACCAACGCTGCACAATACGTCAGCTACTGGGGCGGCGCTTATATCCGTGTAAGCTTCACCGGTACCACTGTAAAGATTAAGGTGGGCGTCACCACCAATTATTATGTCAAAATAGACAACGGCCCCTGGGTCAGCTATATCGGCGTCACCGGCACCGTCAATCTAACGCCTGCGCCGCTGACCGCTGGTACGCATACCCTGTCTGTAGCGCAGGGCAAAGATTATAGTTATGTATTTAATTTCCAGGGCCTTATATTGGATCCCGGCGCTGCGACCAGCGCGCCGCCGGTCGGGACGGACCTCGTCGAATGGATCGGGGACAGCATCACCTCCGGATATACCGACGACCAGGCCGACGTTTCCGACTATGCCTGGATCGCGTCCGAAGCGCTCGGGACCGAACATACGCAGATCGCTTATCCGGGTATCGCCCTGGTCAGCGGCTACGGCGTCAACAGCAACAAGACAGGTATGGACGTCCAATATTTCAAGCTCCAGTCGCTGGCCTACACTTCATCCCCGGACTGGAATTTTGCGCGGTACACCCCGAAGGTCGTCGTCATCAATCTGGGGACCAACGACAACAATTCCCATGCGCCCGACAGCACCTTTCAAAGGGTCTATACGACATTCCTGGCCAATGTCCGCGCTGAATTCCCCAACGCCGAGATCCTCGTGCTGCGAACTTTTGCGGGCGTAAAGGCCGTGCCAACCGCCGCCGCCGTCACCGCCCGTCACGGCGCAGGAGACTCGAAGGTCCTGTATATCGACACCAATGGCTGGCTGACGCCGGGGTCATCGGATTTCACCGACGGCACCCATCCCAGTGACAGCGGACATATGAAGGTAGCCGCCAGACTCCAGCCGATCATCGCGCCCTATCTGACAGGCGGAGCCCCTTCCGTCGCCAATGGCACCTATAAGATCGTCTGTCGCAACGACGGATTGGTGCTGGATGCCAAAGGAAAGGATACCGTCAATGGTACCCCGATCCAGCAATGGGGCTACAGCGGCGGGACCAACCAGAAATGGACCGTCACCTCGCTGGGAGGTAACATCTACAAGATCATCGGAGTACAGAGCGGTCGGTCTATCGACGTCACCGGCAACGTCACGACCGAAGCTGCGGCGATCGAGCTTTATGACTATCACTCCGGAACCGGTCAGCAGTGGTCCATCACACCTTCCGGCGGCGGATACTATACGATTACTTCCGTCCGCAGCGGGCTCGTGCTCGACGTCACAGGCAACGTCACGACCCCCGGCGCACTGCTCCAGCAATGGCATTCCACCGGCGGCAACAATCAGCAGTGGGCCTTCCAGACACCATAAGCAACCTCACCAGGTGATCGCAGCAGGCCCGTCACAAAAGACGGGCCTGTTTTGGCTGAATATTTGCAGCCAGACTTCCTTTTAAAACAAAGGATGATCATGAGCCGTAAATTACTTGTCTGTTTAGTCATCGCAGCCACCACCTTCAGCAAGGCAAAAGCCCAATCGACCAACCCCAAAGACACACTCAACTATTACCGTGGACAAATTGACGCCCTCGACAGCCAGATCGTCGACCTCCTCGGCAAACGCATGTCCGCGGCCAGGGCCATCGGCATCTATAAAATGGACCATCAGATCGGCGTCGTTCAGTCCGCCCGTTTTGACGAGGTCCTGCAGAACGCGATTAAGCACGGCAAGGGCCTCGGGCTTTCAGAAGAATTTATCCGCGCGCTGTACAACGATATCCACAAAGAAAGCATCCGGCAGCAGGAGGAGCTAAAACAAACATATCATCACTAGCGCCCGATTTTGCAGACCCGTGATTTTTTAGTAAATTAAGGAGGTATTTAATCCTCCGCAATATGTCCGTCAACACAACCCAGTCCGCCCTCCGGCTACCTCCCGACGTCGAGAAGGCCGAATCCGAATTGCTTCGGGAGAACCTCCGCCGTTCCTACAAAGAACGATTCCTCATGGCAGCACAGCTGTACAAGCTGCAGCAGATAATGAGGAGACCGGCCGGCGCTCGTCGATCGGGTGCCCATCACGGCCCTATACCAGGCTCCGATCACGGTCATAAACCAATTTCCGGCAGGTAATGGACCTCTTCGAGACGGAAATATTGAACTTCTGGGCGGCCCTGCAAAACAACGGGGCAAAGTACATCATGGTTGGGGGATACGCCGCCAACCTCCATGCCTACCAGCGCTATACGGACAACATGGATATCTGGATCGAAGACACGCCCGACAACCGGCAACGCCTGAAACAGGCGTTTATCGACTGCGAAATGGATGGCTATTTTATGCTGGAGACGATGCAGTTCGTCCTCGGCTGGACGGACTTCAAACTTATAAACGGCCTGCGTTTAAATATACTGGTAAATATGAGAGGGCTGGATGACTATGGCTTCGATGGATGCCTGCATGCGGCTACCATCGCGGACATAGACGGAGTAAAGATCCCTCTTCTCCATATCGATCACCTCATCGCCAACAAAAAGACCGTCAATCGTCCCAAAGATCAGCTCGACGTGATCGAGCTCGATCTGATCCGAAAGATACAAAGCGAGGCTTAACATGTGCTCGGCCCCTTCTCCCATCGTCAAGGATCCATCGTATTTCCTCCCGGACGTCGTCGACGACCACATCGATTGTTTTGCCGGGAAAGGACGGAATTTTGAACCCGGTCCTTCGACAGGCGAATTTTTCTCCAATGCGACCATCGAATACAATCGGCCATAAAGGTATTTCCTGTATTTTAGTGAAAAAAAATGGTCTTACCCATCGGAGACGACAACAGGGATCGAAAAACCTTCCCTTTTGTAAATTATCTCCTCATCGGCCTCAACATATTCGCATTCATATACTGGCAGCACTGGGGACAGAACATTAGACTTACGTATTCCTACGCCACTGTCCCCGGCGAGATCCTGTCGGGGCATGATATCATCACGAAAGCCAGTGTCCAGCTCGACCCGCTGACCGGGAGGCAGATGATCCTGCCCGGCCTTGGGCCTACCCCCATCCCCATCTTTTTCACGCTGTTCACCGCGATGTTCATGCACGGCGGGATCGGCCATATCGCCGGTAATATGCTATTCCTGTTCATTTTTGGCGACAACGTGGAAGACGCGATGGGTCACGGAAGATTCCTCGTATTTTACCTGCTCTGCGGCATGCTGGCGGGGCTGAGCCACGTGGTCGCCACCTACATCCTCGGACAGAACCTTCTGATCCCCAGTCTCGGGGCGTCCGGCGCCATTTCAGCCGTGCTGGCAGCGTACATGATCTTGTTTCCCGGCAAACGGGTCTATCTATGGATATTCTTTTTTATTATCCCCGTCCCCGCATTTGTTGTCGTTGGTCTCTGGTTCGCCTTTCAGCTGGTCGACGGACTGGGTATGCTCGGCGGACAACAGGCCGGCGATGTGGCGTATGCGGCGCATATAGGCGGGTTCGTTTTTGGATTGCTGCTGACCCGCATGTTTGCCGGAAGACGCCAGGCCCGGAATGCATATAGCAGACGGTGAGTGGAATTTTCTTTCTATTTGCCGAGACTCCGGTCCATCCTATTTCGTCGGCGGTCTGAAAACCCCCTTCCCTGTTGTCAGATAAGAGAATAGACTTGTCCTGATCCAGTGCGTCCAGCCGGGCTCACAGTCCTTATAGCACTCGACCTCCGGCGTAAGTCCTTCGTGCGTAAACTTTACCGCCGTTTCACCGTCCTTTTCGTCGAGATCGAAGACCAGCCGCATGCCGGTCCACTCCTTCTTGTCCGAATACCAGGGCATATTGCAATCGTTCACGACCCATACTACCCGCCGGTAAGGTATCAATTCGGTCACGGTAAAGTCGAAAAAAGAATCTCCTCCCATCCTGACGGTGAATTCATCATTTTGGTTTTCGGCGCTGCCCGTAAACGTTATGCCCCACCACTCGGGCACGTTGCTGATCTTTCGGATCGCCTCTCCGGCGGTAACGCGGGCAGCGATGCTGCAGCTAAAATCATTGTTTTTCATCCTTTTTTTACAACAAAGTTAGATCGGCGGAAGCGCGAAGTATTGTACGAATCGGAACTGGCCTCAGCTGGTGAAGTTCTTTGTGCTGAGCTCGTTCATACTGCCTTGTAACTCAGTGGGTGTCGTGCCGGTATAACGTCTGAAAGCCCGGAGGAAATGGGACTGGTCGTAGTAGTAATGATAGATATGCTGTTTTAGGCAGTGCTGTGACGCTCCCGTCGAATAGGCCTGGTAGAACTGCTTGAACCGAAGGATCTCCGCCAGGTTCTTCGCGCCCGTCCCCAGGTGTTCTGAGAACTTCCGGTGAAGCCACCGGGCGCTATAGCCCGTCTCTTTTTCAAGCTGCGCCACCGTGGTCAGGCCATTGGTGGCCGTTATCCGATGGATACAATGATCATAAATGGGGTCAGCCTCGTATTTTTCCAGCTGGCCGATCAGGAATTCCTGCAGGATCTGCAATTTCCGCGGGGCATCACCGGCCTCAGCCAGTTGCGAGCGAAGCTTCACGGCCCGAACACCGATCAGGTCCGAAAGATCCGTGATCTGGTTCCGGATCTCGGCGTACCGTAACCGAAAACAACGGTAAGCGCCCAGGGGATTGAACTCGATGATGATCGTCCCGGTCTCCGCATCTAAAAAAGGATTCAGAATGACCGGCGTATCGATCAGACCGGTCAGCGACAGCTCGTTCTCCCGCTGCAAGAAGGGATTGTCACCTACCCGGGCTTCGATCCCGTTGCGATAGGTCAGCGTCAATTTGAGATGGGCATTGGGCACGATCAGCTTCCTTTCCTGATCAGGAAGACGGCCGCTGCTTTCAAACACCCACATTTTAGCCACGTATGGGCGCAATAGCGGATGCGGCACAACCGAATTGAAACTGAACGCTGTCATTTCCAACCAATATAAGCTTTTTTCCGGACTAAGGACCGGGAGAAGCCGGGCGCAATGACCAGCCCAATGACCCCTGACACAATACCGGCTTTTTCAGGGCTTATCCCACCATATCCGGCCATTGAGATCGTCCCTGCCACCAAATCCCGTCTGCGCCTGTAGCGCTGCCTTATAATTGTTGCTATTGATATTCGGTTCGCTGCTGGGGTACCCCTGCCTTCTTGGAATAGGGATATTGTTGTTGTTTGGCGCAGGCGTCAGCGTAGGATATCCCGTGCGTCTCCATTCCGCCCAGGCCTCATATCCATTCATATACAAGTGTACCCATTTCTGATAGGCGATCTGCTTCAGCGCATTGGCCGGGTCATAAACTACCGAAGGCTGAGCCAGGTAGGCGCCCAGACCCGTCGTATCACCCTTGTCATGGGGATCATAGGACGTCTTCTCCACATCATCCACCACCCCGCCTTTAAAACTATTCCTCACCCACTGACGAACCGAAGCCTCGATAGCCGCCTGGTATTTCTGCGCGGCGTCCGCGTCACCCCCGGGCAGCCATCCCAATTTATCCGCCTCGGCCTCCGCCAGCAGGAGCTCGGAATAGGTGACGATATAGCAGGGCGCATTCTGGGCGCGGACGTGCTTTCCCATCCACGAGACCTTCGAGGTCGTGACCTTCGCGACCGAATCCCCATCCAGACCATACGGCACGCCGGCATACGCCCCCGTGGATGGTGCGGGATCGGCATAGACGGGCAGACGAGGGTCCTGCAGGGGGGCCATATAGTCCGTGAGGGTCTTGCTGATCCAGTACCACTGACGGTTCTGCACATCCGCTACATAGTACCAATAGTTCTGGTTGACGGGGTCGGCCAGATGGACAAAGACGGCATTGTCGCTATTGTCCGAAAGAACGCCACCCGACACGGCGGCCGCGAACTCCGTCTTACCCCTGTCCGGGTCGATCTTCGAGAGACGCAGCGCCATCAACGCGCGTATGGAATTGGCGAACTTCTTCCATTTTCCCATATCCCCGCCATACAGCAGGTCGCCGGTTACCCCCGTCCCGTCGTCGATCTGTGCGGCAGCGGCCGCGAGCTCTTTCAGAAGGTCGTTGTAAATATCCTTTTGCGCATCGTATTTGGGAGCGAGGTTGCCGTTGCCCTTGAGTGCCTCCGAATAAGGGATATCCCCCCAGCGGTCGGTCATGTACCAGAAGAACCAGGCCCTCAGGATGCGGGCCGCCGCCAGCTGGTTGTTCTTCGAGCCTTCATTGATGTTGAATGTCTTGCTTTCGAGGATCGTCTGCAGGTTCTCTAACGGTCCGGCATAGATGCCATAAAAATCGAAGTTTATGGAAATATACCGGGAGTCGTCCGTGTAGGGTTTTTCCGCCCACTGCTGCGTGTAGAGCGCCCCTGATATCCCCTCGATGACTACGGGCATATAGTTGATAGCAGAGGTAAGCAATTGCGCATTGCTGGCGGTGGTTGGGCTATTGGGGCTGACGTTGATATCGGCCGCAAATTTCTTACATCCCGGTGCAGCTCCCGAAGCTATAAATGCTGCTATGATGAGGAATCTTGTTCGCATGGTGGTGATTTTTAGAAGGAAATTGTCAGGTTTAGGCCGTATGAACGTGCAGTGGCCAGCTGACCGGTCTCCAGCCAGTTCAGCGAGGATGCGCCGGTAGCCAGCTCCGCGGGGTTGACGCCCTTCGGCGCCTTCTGCCAGATCATCCAGGGATTGCGGGCAATGAACGCAATATTCAGGCTTCTGAAGGGGAATGAAGGGATGGCCGATTTGGAGAACGTATACCCAAGCCTCGCTTCCCGCAGCCGTATAAAGCTGGCGTCCTCTGTCCATGGATCATAGATCTTGGAGCCAAGGATATTCCTGAAATATGCCCTTGCCGGTACATACGCAGTGACCAGCTGTCCCGAGATCGAAGACATACCCGAGATCTTGACACCACCGCCGGACGCGGGATCGTCCCTGACATTTTTGCCTTTGTCGTTGATCGCCGCCGTTTCAGCCGCCTGCCCGCTCTTTACCGCCAGCATCTTTGTCCAGCTGAGGAACCGGCCTCCGCTCTGGAAATCGATGGTCGCAGACAGGTCGAAATTCCTCCAGGTCACCGTGTTCTGCCATCCACCGGTGTACTTTGGCAGGACGTTCCCCAATTTGTGCCCTGTTTCATACTGCGGCATATTGTTGCCGTCCAGCAGGATCTGCCCTGTTTTCTGATCCCGTTTGTAGCCATTGCCAACGATCGTACCGAAGGGTTCGCCTTCATTTGCCAGCAGGAACATATCCACGCTTGCGTAGCGGTTATAGTCGAGCTGATAGGAATGCAGACCGGGGTACAGAGAAATGATCTTACTCGTGTTGTGACTGATATTGAAGGTGCTGGTCCAGCTGAAATGCTTTGTCGTCACCGGCGTCCCACCGACGGTCAGCTCGATGCCGTGGTTCTCTATATTGCCGGCATTGATAACAGAGGTCGTATAGCCGCTGGTCCCCGACACATCCAGGGGCAGCACCGCATTTTTATTGTTCTGGTGGTACCAGGTAGCGCTAAGGCTCAACCGGTTCTCGAAGAACTTCATATCCAGACCGGCCTCATAGGACGTACCCAGGGAAGGCTTTAGATTGGGATTGTTCAGGGTATCCGGCACATCCATTGGGAAGATGCTGCCATAGGGCTGACCGAGGTTGTAATAGCCCGTGGTCAGGTAGGGCGCAATGTCGGCGCCGGCCTGCGCAAAGCTCACACGGGCTTTGCCATAGGACAAGGGCCGCCATTTCAGCAGCTCGCTGAATACCGTGCTCGCGCTGACGGAAGGATACAGATAGGAGTTGTTGTTCTGCGGCAGCGTGGAGGAAATATCGTTTCTCAGACTGGCGTCCAGGAAATAAATATTCTTATACCCGAGGGTCACCGAGCCGTAAGCGCTCCTGACCTCTTTCTTCCGCAGGTAATTGATCACGGCGGGCCTTTCCAGTGAGTTGGCGATATTATAAAAGCCCGGAGTGACAAAGCCGCCCTGCGTCCCCTCCTGGAGGTAGTCATAGCGCTGGGTAAGTATATTGCCGCCCAGGTTCGCGTTCAGCGAGAGATCGCCGAACTCCTTGCTGTACTGTGCCAGGAACTCATAGTTCATTTCTTTTGACTGGTACTTCCCTATCCAGTACGACGGCGTACCCCTGCCCCCCGGTGCGTTACGCCCATCCAGGTTTTGGGTAAAGCCGTCCTGTCTTACGAAACCGCTGACCGACAGACCGGACAGGACCGTCCAGCGAAGTCCGACGTCGCCAAAGAATCGGTCGCGCGAATCATGTGCGGGGTTCTCGTATGCGTCAAAATAGGGATTGTTCCAGTCGATGGGCGTCGGATCGTCGTACACCCCTTCCGAATTGGGATCATTCACATTCCACTGATAAAAAGTGCCGTCGGAATATTTGTACTGTTTCAGTCTTTGCATGTCCAGGTTGCGCTCGAACCACTGGTACATATTACGGGATCCCAGAGCCTGATAGCCCTGCGATGGCCGTTGTCCTTTATTCTGGGCGTAGTTCAGGTTGGCAGTCGCCACGACGTTGTTCGTGATATTCATCGACCCGCTGAAGGAAAGATTATTTCGTCTGAGGTAGGTGTTGGGCTCGATACCGGTGATATCCGTATTGTTATAGGAGAGCCGGAAAGTAGTATTCTGCCCCCCGCCCGTCATCGAAACGCTGTTGTTCAGGGTTCGGCCCGTCACAAAATACTCTTTTATATTATTGGGATGAGGCACAAAAGGAGTGGCCTTGCCAAAATCCGGGTCGGCCCGGTAAAAACTATACTGCTGCCGCACGGGAGTGCCATCCATTTTCGGGCCCCAGCTCTCGTCCCAGGTGCCGTCCACATACTTGGTATCGACGCCGTTGATGGTGACCGTCTCGAAATTCAGCGAGGAACCGGCGCCATAGGTATTTTGCAGCGGCATAAAATTTCCCGCCTTCTCTATCGATGCGGAAGAGCTGAATGTCACAGTCGGCTTGCTGTTCCTGCTTCCTTTTTTGGTAGTGATCAGGATGACGCCGAACTGGCCCCGCAAACCATAGAGGGCGGAAGCGGCAGGCCCCTTGAGCACATTCACGGACTCGATATCTTCGGGGTTGATATCCTGCGCCAGGTTGCCATAGTCGCGCCCGTTCTTGCCGGCGTAGTTGGTATTGGAGATCGGCGTATTGTCCACAACGACCAGGGGCTCTCCGTCTCCCGTCACTGAATTGACACCCCTTATCTGGATCTTCTGGGTCCCGCCCATGCTGGCCGACGAAGACCCCGATACCTGGACGCCGGCGATCTTTCCTCCCAGCGAGCCCAGGACGTTCTGCTCTTTGGCAACCGTTAGCCTGCTGCCGCTGATCTGCTGCGTGGAATAGCCGACCGACCGGTCTTTCCGGGTAATGCCGAGGGCCGTGACGACCACTTCGTCCATTCGGACATTGCCCGCCCGCAGGACAAAATCAAAGTTGGCGACCTCATTGTCCTTTATGCGGACCTCTGCGACGAGCGTCTCATAGCCTACAGCGGATATCCTCAGCCTGTAGCCGCCGGCCTTCAGACCGGTAAGCGTAAATACCCCGTTGTTATCAGCCGCGACGGCCTTGTTCGACCCCTCCACCGTAATGGTCGCATTCGATACCGGCTCTCCTGTCGCGCCCGCCACCCTGCCTTTTACCCCCCCGTCAAATACGGCGCCGGTTAGGAGTTGGGGACGGGCAGTCAGCGAAATCTTTTTGATAATAATATTGCTGTTGACCTGCTCGTATCCCAGACCGGTATTGAGCAACAGGGCGTCCAGCGCACGGGAGACGGGAATATCCGTGCCTTCACAGCTGACATTCGAATACGCCGCGATATCGCTGGTCTTGTAAGTAAAGGGTAGGTTGGTAAGCGCCTCGATCTTCCGAAGGGCATGTTTGAGAGAGACGTTCTTCAGCTGTAAGGACAGGGTCATTTTATCGAGATCCTGGCCACGGCTGTCCCTCGCCACCAGCAATCCACCTGAAAGGAGCAATATACCCAGGAAAAATGCCTTCATAAGCCATGAATATATATT
>JAFDYE010000273.1 GCA_018267585.1 Bacteroidota bacterium | reverse complement strand
GTGCCTTCGCTGTACAAGAACAATTTCGCCGGCGTCAGGACGGGTGGACAAGCGAGCCTGGACGGCTTTGTCAGGGGGCGCTACGACAACCGTCATATGCCCGCCTACCATGTCTCGCTTGGGATAAAGGACGGCAGTTTTCAGTATCCCGATCTGCCCATGCCGGTAAAAAATATCAACCTTTCGCTGCTGGCCGATAATCCCGACGGGGTGCCGGATCATGCGGAGGTCAACATCAGCCGCGGCCATATCGAGATGGGCGACGCGCCGCTGGACTTCCGGCTGCTGGTGAAGACGCCGGTCAGCGATCCCTGGCTCGACCTGGCGGCGAAGGGGCAGCTCGACCTCGGCAAGGTTCAGAAATTTGTGAAGCTGGAGTCCGGAACCCGTCTTGCGGGTCTGCTGAACGCCGACATGAGCATGAAGGGCAGTCTGTCCGCCATGCAAGATCAGAAGATAGGGCAGTTCGACGCCGCGGGTACGCTCGCGCTGACCGGGTTCGCCTATTCTTCCGCGGCTTACCCGTCCGGCATCGGCCTCGACCGGGTCCTGATGAGCTTTAATCCAAAGAATATAACACTGAGCGAGCTGAAGGGGGTATACGGGAAGACGCATTTCAGCGCGCACGGGGCGTTGAATAACCTGCCTGTCTTTATGCTCAAGCACAAGCCGCTGGACGGATCGCTGACCGTGCAGGCCGACGAAGTAAATATCAACGAATTGATGGGCGGGTCCACGTCACCTGCCGCGACGACGGATACGGCGGCGGCAACCAGGGCCACTACGGCTTTCGCCATGCCCGCCAATATCGATTTTGTGCTATCCGCGGCTGTCGATCGGGTGTTGTACGACCGGTTGCTGCTCGAGCAGGTGACGGGTCGACTGGTTATCGCCGATCAAACGGTAACGTTGCAGAACGTCAAAGCGAAGGGGTTGGACGGGACCCTCGCGATCAACGGCGCGTATTCGACAAAGAACGGCGTACAGCATCCGGAGATCGCTTTCTCTTACGACGTACAGCAGTTGGACGTGCAAAAGACCTATGCCGCATTTGTCAGCATGCAGCAGCTGATGCCGGCGGCAAAATACATCGCGGGCAAGTTCAGCTCGCAGCTGACGCTTGACGGCCGGCTGGGCCCCGATATGAGACCGGACATGGGCACGCTCAGCGGGGCCGGGCGTTTGTCGATCGCGAACGGCGCGCTAAAAGGCTTTGCGCCGACCGACCAGCTGGCTCAGACCCTGCACCTGGACGAATTGAAGGAAATTGCGCTGAAGGACATTCAAACTTCTTTTGCGATCAAGAACGGACGGGTCATCGTGGAGCCCTTCCCGGTCAGGGTGAAGGATATCGAAATGGAGGTCGGCGGGTCCCACGGTTTTGATCAGACGCTGGACTACACCGTTGGCATGAAGCTGCCTCGCGCGATGCTTGGAGGCGACGTCAATAGATTGATAAGGGCCGTCAACCCCGGCTCGAAGGATAAGATCGAGCTTCCCGTCGGCATCGGCGGCACGGTCACCAAACCGACGATCAGGGCTGACATAAAGGGAGCGCTTGCCGGCGCTGCGGCGGGTCTGAAACAGCAGGCGACCGATCTGGTCAGGGCAAAGGTCGACAGCGCAAAACAGCAGCTGCGCGATACCGTCCGGGCGGCGGGCCAGCAGGCGGCCAGGAACGCGGCAGAAGAGCTCCGCCGGCGACTCACCGGACAAAAGGATTCAGGGGTGGCGGGCACCGCGGAAGTGGATACCAGTACGAAAAAGCGGCTGCAATCAGCGGGAAAAAGCCTGCTGGACGGTCTGTTCAACAAAAAGAAATCCAACTAATTATCCAATATATAAGACACTAGCGACCAGTCTCTAAGGGCGTTCTTCCCGGATGGTGGGACGCCCTTGTCTTGCACGGCTATCCGATTTGATTACCTTTGTAAAAAGATTGGAATAAATGCCCGAGCTATTGAATAATCCAAGAACGGTAGAGCTGGAAGACGTAGACGTGATCACGGCCCATGACTCCCCCTTCAGCCTGATCGTGTGGAACGACGAGGTGAACACGTTCGAATGGGTGATCGAGACCCTGATAGAGGTATGCGGCCATTCACAGGAGCAGGCCGAGCAGTGCGCGATGATCATTCATACCAAGGGCAAGTACGCCGTCAAACGCGGCTCGTACGACGAGCTGAAGCCCCAGTGCGACGCCATTACCGATCGCGGCATCGGCGCCACCATCGAGATACTCTCCGAATCTTAATTCTCCAAAGGAATTGCCTCTATTTGCCTTAAACAACGAGCTCGTGTTTCCGCCGGTCGACCAGGCGGAACCGGATGGTCTGCTGGCCGTCGGCGGGGACCTTTCCGTCGGGCGACTGCTGCTGGCTTATCGCCAGGGCATCTTTCCCTGGTACGAGGGAAAGCATATCCTGTGGTGGAGTCCGGACCCGCGGTTTGTGCTGTTCCCCGACGAACTCAAGGAAAGCAAGAGCATGCGACAGCTCATCAGGAAGAACGCGTTTGATTTTCGTGTCGATACGGCCTTCAGCGAGGTCATCACCAACTGCAAGACCGTGGCGCGTCGCGGCCAGGAAAGCACCTGGATCACCGACGAGGTGCGCAACGCCTATATCCGCCTTCACAAAGAGGGCTATGCGCACAGCGCCGAAGCCTGGCTCGATGGAAAGCTGGTGGGCGGGCTGTACGGCATCCGCATGGGACGCGCCTTCTTCGGAGAGAGTATGTTCAGCAAAGAGAGCAACGCTTCCAAATACGCCTTCATACAATACGTTCGGCGTCTTCGCGGCGAGGGCGTCGAGCTGATCGACTGCCAGGTCTACACCGAGCACCTGGAGAGTCTGGGCGCGCGCATGATCCCAAGGAGCGAGTTCGTAAAAAAATTATCGTCACTTCTACAATAAATTACTGTTTGACAATTTGGGGTTAGGCGTTTGATTTATGGGCTTTATCGTCTATAATTGCGCTTGTAAGGCTTTCGCCTTAGTATCCAATATCATATTTATTCGATAACCCATAAAAACCCAATGTAACATGAAGAACCTCCTTATGGCAGGAACTGCGCTCCTGCTCAGTATGTCAGCCGTGCACGCCCAAACAGGGATCTTCAAACCTTTCAAAGTCGACGTATCGTTCGGTTACGCCATGCCTGCCGGCAGCGGCGCGAAGGGCGGCGTTCTCTTTGCTGTCGAACCCAAATATGCGGTGCTCGACCAGCTGGCCGTCGGTCTTCGTATGGAGGCTGCCGTT
>JAFDYE010000272.1 GCA_018267585.1 Bacteroidota bacterium | reverse complement strand
GGCTTCGGCCGCGAACTCTCTTGTCGGCACATTCGTCCTCATCCAGCAGATCAGCGGGAGGGTCCGGACGCCGGTCGTTGCTGCCGGTGGCATCGCTACCGGAAAAGGCATCGCCGCCGCCATGGCGTTGGGCGCGGACGCAGTGCAGGTAGGAACCGCGTTCCTGGCCTGCGAAGAATCCGGTGCATCGTCCTTTCATCGCGAGCTGCTGTTCTCCGATGACGCGCGCTATAGCGTGCTCACCCGCGCTTTCTCGGGCCGCCTGGGGCGAGGTCTGATGAACCGTATCGCACTGGAGACGACCGGTCGGGAAGACGCGATGCTGCCCTTTCCCTTGCAAAGCCGGCTCATGGGGGCGTTGCGAAAGGCGGCGGTGGACCAAAATAAGCCTGACCTTTTCTTCGCCTGGGGAGGGCAGATCGCGACAGAACTGCGTTACCGCAAGGCCGCCGATCTCATGAAGGCGCTTATCGATGAGACGCCGATATCATAGGTTATTTGACCTTGATCGAAATGAGAGAATTGTTGACGGTAAAATTGCCGGGACCCGCCTCGATAGAAGAGGAACTCAATATCGCATTGGTCTGCAAATTGAGACGATTGATCAGTTCGGTATAAGAGAAGCCCGCGCGCTGGTTGATATACAACAGCAGCAGGCCGAGGGTCGCGTGGCGCAGCTGGCTTTTCAGCTGTTCTACGCTGTCGGCCTTCACGATACCCTTGCTGACGCAGTAGTTCCATTCCTCTTCGCAGACCCGGTCGAGGGACAGGCTTATGACCTCGGTCACATGGGACTTGTCTTTAAAAGTTCCGAAGTCCTCCGTGAAGAACAGTGCGAATATGCCGGGATACTGGACAAAGAAATCCGCATAGCCCCTGATAGAGGCGCGCAGCCTTTTGATGCCCCTCTCCTGCTTTTTGGCGTGCGCATGAACGTGCTGCTCGCATTCTTCAAAGAAATCGTATACGCAGAGGAAGACCAGGTCATTGATGTCTTTGAAATAGTTGTAAAGTGTGGCGTAGGAGTAGCCGGCCCGGTCCGCGATATTGCGCACGTTCACGTTCTTCAGGCCTTCCGCCTTTAGCAGGTCCTTTGTCGCCTGCAGGAAATAGCCTTTCATCCGCTGCTCTTGTATCTCTTTATTTTTCATCCGAAATTAGTTGTCGGATGTAAAGATCGTGAACAATGTTCAGAAAATAAAATTTTGTTCATTATATTTAGCTCACCCGCGCGGAGCCGGGTCGGTCGGATGGAGATCGGACAGCTGCTCCTGCGCGTCTTTTAATATCCGTTGGTAGTGTCTGATCACCCATACAGAGAACAATACCTGG
>JAFDYE010000271.1 GCA_018267585.1 Bacteroidota bacterium | reverse complement strand
TTCATTAATCTTGAAATTCAGAAGATACTCGATATCCTTGTTGCTCATGTAATTCTTGTGAATTAGTATTTCCTTTATTTGATCTGCAACATCGCTATATTCCCAATTTGATTCATCCGCATAATGGATCAAGACAAATTTTTGGGGGATTTGAGGATCAGACGTAGATTTTAGATAGCCTGAATAAGAAAAAGGAGATGTCCCTGACCCCTCTTGCCGATGCCCTAAATGCCTTGATCTTCGCATTGAACGATTCGGCGGATGCGTTGGTACTACGATTATTGAAGAAGTTGAGAATATCGAGGTAGTGATTTTGTATGGACCTGGAAACGGTTCTGAATGCATCTATTGCTGAAGCTTCCACATCGTTATACCAAAGCGCCAGTCTTTTGAAGGCTTGTTGCTTGCTGGTGCAAAGCTTGAAAATATCAGACAGCCTGATGGATAGGTCATAGGCTTGTTTTAATCGGGGGTAGCGCTCAAATAACAGTCCAGCCCGCGTTTTCTGCACCGGCGTCCAGTTACTTTTATGCTTGAACAGCAGGTATCTGCTTCGTGCCAATAATTGCTTTAGCGTATCGCCATTGGACAGTATTTCCGGCTGGAAGGTTTGTTGTTGTTGTTTGGCCCGGCTGATCTGTTCGTTTTCCTGGTCCAGCGCCTCCCAGCGATATTTGATCCGCATTTCTTGTACGGCCTCCCCGGCCAGTTGTTGCACGTGAAAGCGGTCGATCACCCGATGAGCATGCGGAAAGCAGCGTTTTACCACCAGATTCATGCTGGCTGCCATGTCCAGGGTAACTTCCTCTACCTTTTTGCGCAATCGTTCCGGGATACGCTGCAAAATTTCTATGACCTTCTCAGCCTGGGTACCTTTGATCATCGCTACAATGGCTCCCTGCTGGCCTTTGGCAGCTTTATTAGTCACCACCGTATACAACTCATCATTGGATAAGGCTGTCTCATCTATGCTCAACCGCGGCCCCATGTTCTGTTCAAAGACCATCCACTCGCTGGCATGGTCCCGTTGGTCCCATTGGGGATAGTCACTAATATGATGCTTGTATTGCTGCTGCAATTGTTTGCCATCCAACTGGAAGAAACGGCCCAACTGATGGCAACTAACTGGATGATTATCCAAGTGCTCCTTTTAAAAAAAGACCGAATTCCTTAGTAATTCGCGTCCCACTCATGACCAGATCCCAGTTACGGGTTACTATTTCTCCGCTCGATACGACCTCCCAGCGGCGGCGTTTTATACTCAGCAACACCTTATGCTTACGAATAGGAAAATCCCGGATGTCCATCTCTGGCAGGAACCCCTTTGAGTGTAGTGTCTCGTCCTTATATTCTGAAGGGACTATGTTCTTCTCTTCCAGGTATATTTTAAGCCCCTCCTTGTCCTTATATACCCGCTCTAAATCAAAATATTCCAACGTTCCTTCAGGCAACATCATTTCCACCAACTGACGATAGGTCTCTTCCAATGCTATGGTTCTTTTTTCTGACCGCAAAACAACCACTTTTCCCTAAATCCCCCAAATTTTCAACCTGATCCCCAAAAAGTCCGAGACCGAGGAATTTGGGGTGGAAGTGGCGAATGTCGTCTCGACCTTGAGCATGCTAACTATAAGGGAAGCCGTTCGCTGTATCGGTTACGCTGCAGGTTATCTGGGATTGGATAAAAAGCAAGGTGAGGGAGGAAACCCCATTACCGCGGCTTTGTTGAATGAGTCCATGCTCTATTTCAGAGAAGCGATCGTACAGCAGGTAGGCGGCATTTGGTAAAAAGGTGCTCTGTATTGAAAAAGTACAATTTGAATATTGAAACACTTATCCGCTTGCAAAAGAAATTAAAAGGAACCAAAGCAGGCACTAGTTAAACTCGAATTTAGAAGCGCTTGATATACAGCAACAAAAAACCCCAATCTCAATAATTGGGGCTCGCTAACAATCTTAGGTACCGCGTAGGGGAATCGAACCCCTCATTCCTCCGTGAAAGGGAGGCGTCTTAACCGATTGACCAACGCGGCGTTGGTTTTCCTTTGACTTTTTTTCGTGAAAGGAGTGCAAAGATATAAGCAAGATGAAAATCCGCCAAATTTTTTTACCTGATTCGTTGTCAAATTTTTAGTGGGACGCTGGGCCTGTGGTTGGCGCGGTTTTGCGCGGGCATCGGCCGATGGGACCTGTTGGAATGATTGGGAATCGGTGGGACCGGGTCGGAGAATGATGGGAAGGGTCGGAGAATGATGGGGGAGGGCCGGGGAATGATGGGGGTCTGGAGGGGATTGATGGAGTCATGCGGTGGATCGACGGGGTGGAAATGGGTATGGGGCGAAGTGTTGGAGCTTGTAAAAAATATGACCGCGGGCAGGCGGGGCTGCAGTCGCGGTTCGGGCAATCCTATTATCTCCAACCGAAATCGGGGGTGGCCAACCTGCTGGGTTTAAGAAAATTAGGCGTTGTTTTCAATTGATACCCAAAAATTTACATAGTCGTAAACAGGCAATATTGTAACTTCGCTACCTTAAATTTCAAAACACAAATTCATTTGTTATGAGCACAGTTAAAGTTGCTATCAATGGCTTTGGCCGAATCGGGCGTTTGGCATTTCGCCAGATCCACGGTTTGGAGGGTATCGAAGTAGTGGCGATTAATGACTTGACCAGTCCCAAGGTTTTGGCTCACCTGCTGAAATATGACAGCGCACAGGGCCGCTTTGAAGAAGAAGTAAAGTCTACCGAGAACTCGATTGTCGTCAATGGCAAAGAGGTAAAAATATATGCTCAGAAGAATCCGGCTGAAATTCCCTGGAAGCAACATGATGTAGACGTTGTCCTGGAATGCACGGGTTTCTTTACGGATAAGGACAAGGCTGCTGCTCACCTGACCGCCGGCGCCAAGAGGGTTGTTATCTCCGCCCCCGCCACCGGTGATCTCAAGACCATTGTTTTCAACGTTAACCACAATGTACTGGATGGCAGCGAAACGATCATCAGCTGCGCTTCCTGCACCACCAACTGTCTGGCCCCCATGGCCCAGGTACTGGACGAGAAGTTCGGGATCGTGAGCGGTCTCATGACGACGATACACGCTTATACCAATGACCAGAACACGCAGGACGCTCCTCACCCCAAGGGTGATCTCCGTCGTGCCCGCGCCGCAGCGGTGAACATCGTTCCCAACAGCACCGGCGCCGCCAAGGCCATCGGCCTGGTCCTGCCCAAGCTGAAAGGAAAATTGGACGGCGGCGCACAGCGCGTGCCCACCCTTACCGGCTCGCTGACCGAGCTGGTTACTATCCTCAATAAGAAGGTTACCATTGAAGAGGTCAACGCCGCAATGAAGGCCGCCGCCAATGAAAGCTTTGGATATACCGAAGACGAGATCGTCAGCAGCGACATCATCGGTATCCGTTATGGATCTCTTTATGACGCAACTCAGACGCGTGTCATCACCAATGGCGAACAGCAGCTGGTAAAGACCGTCAGCTGGTATGACAATGAGATGAGCTATGTAAGCCAGCTCGTTCGCAGCCTGCACTACTTTGCCAAATTGATCTCCAAATAAGATTGCATCTTCAAGCCCGGACGTCCTGTCCGGGCTTCTTTAATTTATTACGTTATGAGCCAGTTCAGCCAGCATAGCTTTGCTAATGAAAAAGTCCTCGTCCGGGTAGATTTTAACGTTCCTCTCAACGACAAATATGAAATTACCGACGACACCCGTATGCGTGCGGCGATTCCCACCATTAAGAAGATCCTTTCCGATGGCGGCAGCGTCATTCTGATGAGCCATCTCGGCAGGCCGAAGGACGGTCCCACCGAAAAATATTCCCTCAAGCACCTGGTCCCTCACCTGCAGCAGCTGCTGAACGCTACGGGTCAGCCGAATGTTCCGGTCCTGTTCGCGGACGACTGCATCGGTGAAAAGGCCGTTCTTACTGCCCGGATGCTTCGCCCCGGGGAAGTGCTCTTGCTGGAGAACCTGCGTTTTTATAAGGAAGAAGAAAAAGGAGACAAGGCTTTTGCTGAAAAACTGTCTCGCCTGGGCGATGTATATGTCAATGACGCCTTTGGCACTGCTCACAGAGCGCATGCTTCCACCGCGGTCATCGCGCAGTTCTTCCCCAAGGACAAGCGGATGTTCGGACTGCTGATGGAAAGCGAGGTCAGGAGCGCAGAAAAGGTGCTACACGAGGCGCAGAAGCCGTCGGTAGCCATCATCGGCGGAGCTAAGGTTTCTGACAAGATACTGATCATCGAGAACCTGCTGGAGCGGGCTACCGATATTATCATTGGAGGCGGTATGGCCTATACCTTTATAAAAGCACAAGGCGGCAAGATCGGCAACTCCCTTTGCGAGGACGATCGTCTCGATACGGCCCGGGAGTTGATGAAGAAGGCGGAAGCGAAAGGGGTTCGCATACACCTGCCTTCCGACTCCATCATTGCCGATAAGTTCGACGCCAATGCCAACGATTCTGCGGCGCCCAGCAACAATATCCCTGACGGGTGGATGGGGTTGGACATCGGCGAGAATGCGTGCGAGCAGTTCACCAACGTCATCCATAAATCGAAGACGATTCTCTGGAACGGACCGATGGGTGTTTTTGAAATGGCCAAATTCCAGCACGGCACCAAGGCTATCGCAAAGGCGGTAGCCGAAGCAACACAGAAGGGCGCCTTCTCGCTGGTAGGTGGCGGCGACTCTGTGGCTGCCGTCAACCAGTTCGGTTATGCCGACAAGGTTAGTTATGTCTCTACTGGCGGCGGGGCCATGCTCGAATATTTTGAAGGAAAACAGCTGCCGGGTATTGCCGCGGTCAACGCATAGGCGGGTGCCCGGGACAGGGGGTATTAAAGCCGGTCATCATATTTGAACAAAAAATAGCCTGATAATCATTAGATTTATTGGGCTATTTTATTTGCTGTATGAAATCGATCCTTCTTTGGGTCCTGCTCGGACTCTTGTCTCCCGCCATCGCGCAGAGGCCTCATCGTCCTGTCGATCCATTTTCGGGTCTCGATACGGTATTCGCCCGGGTATTAAAGGACTGGCATGCCGCGGGCTTTGCGGTAGCTGTCGTGGAAAAAAAGAAGGTGATCTATTCCAAAGGATTTGGCTATCGCAACCTGGATAGTAGCCTCCCCGTTACTCCTCATACTGTTTTTGCCATCGGGTCCTGCACCAAGGCCTTTACGGCGGCCCTGATCGGACTTCTCGACCGGCAGGGAAGGCTGGACATCGACAAGCCGGTCCGGGACTACCTGCCTGAGCTCAAGTTCTACAATGAAACGATGAATAGCACGATCACGCTACGTGATATGATGTGCCACCGCACGGGTTTGCCCCGTCATGATTATGCGTGGTATCTTTTCAATTCCGGTTCGAGAGACTCCCTTATCCGCCGGATACAATACCAGGAGCCTACTGCGGGCGTCCGTGAAAAATGGCAGTACAATAACTTTATGTTCCTTGCCCAGGGCATGGTCGTGCAAAAACTGACGGACAGCAGTTGGGAGAGCAATATTGCCGAGCGGCTTTTCAGGCCTCTGGGCATGATGGAATCCAATCTTTCCGTAGGCGATCTTCAAAAGTCGCCGCAGGCAGCAACAGGATATGGACTGAAGAAGGACAGTCTTATTCAAAAACTGGATTACCATAATGTGGAGGCTATAGCGCCTGCGGGCGCGATCAATAGCAGCGTCAACGATATGGCGGCCTGGGTAACGGCCTGGCTTAACAGCGGCAAATACCAGGATAAGGAAATACTGCCGGCCAGCTACATCAACGAAGCTATCAGCGCCCAGATGGTCAGCGGCGGTGGGGTTCCTTCCAAAGAGGCGCCGGACATCTTTTTTTCCAGCTATGGATTTGGCTGGTCGCTGGCCTCCTATCGCGGGCACTACCGGGTAGAGCATGGCGGAAATATCGATGGTTTCACCGCGAGCACCTGTCTATTTCCGTCGGACAGCATCGGTATCGTTGTGCTCTGCAACCAGAGCAGCTCGCAGGTGCCGGCAATCGTCCGGAATTTTATCGCCGACAGGCTTCTGCGTCTGGGCTATAAGGACTGGAGCACCTATCTGAAGAGCCTGGCCGACAAAGGTCGTGCGGACGCAAAGGCGGCGGCCACCGGCAGGGTTGCACGGGGCAGATCGTCGACGCATCCTTCTCATCCATTGGAGGACTATGCCGGTATCTACAGCAATCCGGGATATGGCAGCATGGAGGTCGTTGCGGATGGCGACTCCCTGTGGGTTAATTTCCCGCATGTGACCTGGTGGCTGAGACATCATCATTATGATGTTTTTGACCCGTTGGAAAAGGACCCGGTTACGGGTATCGACACCACGGACGATGGTCCGTTGAAAGTACAGTTCAATATGGACCAGGGGGGTAATATCAGCAGCATCTCCATGAATATCGAGCCGGCTCTCAACAAACCCATTGTCTTCAGCCGGACGCCAAGACCGAGCTCGCTTACTCCGGCCGATCTGCAGCGATACGCCGGAGAATACCAGATCGCGAACGTTACAATTAAATGTTATGTGAAGAACGAAGCTACGCTGTATCTGGTAGTCCCGGGACAGCCGGAATACGAGCTGGTGCCGGTTGGTAAGGATAAATTCGTGCTGAAGACGCTGCCGAACTTCGAAGAGCAGTTTGTGGTAAATGAAAAGGGAGAAGTTACCGCCATCCTATCGGTTCAACCCAATGGTACATTTAAGGCGGTCAGGCGTCAGCCGTAATCCTGACGACGATCTTACCAAACTGGTTTGCGGCGTCCATCCAGCGAAAAGCGGCTTCGCCATTTTCCAGAGGGAATATTTTGTCGACTATTGGCCGGATCTGGTGTTTTTCGACGAACGCTGTCATCGCCTTGAAGTCGTCCGGGTTACCCATAGTAGAACCGAGGATATTCAGTTGTTTCCAGAATATGCGGCGGAGGACGACATTGGATGGATTACCTCTCGTGGCGCCATAAAAAACTACCCGGCTGCCGGGAAAGGCCAGGTCGAACAGGTCATTTACTCCATCGCCGCCGGCTCCATCGATGGTTATGTCGAAGCCGCCGGCCAGTCCGCGCAAGTCTCCGACCCAGCCCTCTTTTTTGTAATTGACGGCACCCGCGGCGCCCATCGATATCGCCCTGGCCAGTTTGTCTTCGCTGCCTGAAGTAACGTAAACTTCCGCGCCCGCGGCAAGCGCGAACTGGAAGGCGAAAAGTGCGACTCCGCCTCCAATCCCGGTGATCAGCACCTTTTCTCCAGCCCTGAGCTGCGCTCGTGTCATGATCGCCCGCCAGGCTGTAACACCTGCCAGCGGCAGGGCTGCCGCCTCTTCGAAGGATAAATGAGCGGGCTTTTCGACGAGATTGCTGACCGGCACTTTAACGTATTCGGCCAGGGTGCCATCGTCCGGCAATCCCAGGATCTTAAATGCGTGGGGGCTTTGGTAGGCCGGATTGTCGCCCCATGTCAGCGCAGGATCGATGATCACCTGCCTGCCTATCCAGTGTTCGTGGGATGGGCCGGCTCCGACCACTACCCCGGAACCGTCAGAGCCGGGTGTGATGGGATATTTCAGCCCGGCGTACTGTCCTTTTTGGATCCAGACGTCCCGATGATTTAATGCAGCAGAATATACCTTGACGATCGCATCGTCAGGTCCGGCCTGGGGTTCGGGTATTTCCCGAACCTCCAGGGGATGATCCTTTTCGGCTATCACCAGCGCTTTCATGCCGGATCTAGTATTTGAAGACTTTACCGCCTGCCATCACTTCCTGTGTTTTTTCATCAAATGTAACCTTTTCTCCCGTCCGGTAGGCGGCATTGGCCATGATCACTGCGATGGAATGTTTATATCCTGCCTCGATCGGTGCATTGGGCTGTTTTCTGCTGCGGACGCACTCCATCCAATTGCGAATGTGAGCGGTTGTCAGCGGGTCGCCCCCTGTGCTTGCTTCTGTAGAGATCTTTTCGCCCAGTTCTTTCAGCGATATTTCAGGAAGTTGATTGGCGTGCATTCCCATGGCCGAAGCATACTTTTCGGTCAATCCACCGGCCGGAGAGATCCTGTTGGTATCGAGGTTAAGGGTCCCTCCGTTGGAATAGTATATCTCTTTTGTTTCACCATCCGAATTGGTCTGACGGGAGGTGAAGGTCACCTGGAATCCGCTGGAGCGATCGTCCAGTGGACCGTAGTCAAATACCGCGGTCATCGTATCCGCGTTCTTGCGGCCGTCCTTCCAGCAGTATATCCCGCCGTTGGCCGACACCGACCGGGGATGGGGCAGGTTGGCAAACCAGTGGACCGTATCTATCTGATGGCTCATCCATTGTCCCGGGAGTCCCGAGGAATAAGGCCAGAATAAGCGGAATTCGAGGTGTTTGCGGGCATCGAATGGTTCGTAGGGCCGGTTGATCAGGAATCGTCGCCAGTCGGTGTCTTCTTCGCGGAGCTGTGCAACCAGGGCAGGTCTGCGCCAGCGTCCCGGCTGGTTTACGTTCCAGGTGAGTTCGACCATGACGATCGGTCCGAATTTTCCTGACTGGATGAACTCGGCGGCAGCCTGGTAGTTGGCGCCACTGCGGCGTTGAGAGCCGATCTGTACGATCTTTCCCGATTCCTTGACTGCTTTCAGTACGGCTCTGGCGTCGTCCATTGTTTCGGCCAGCGGTTTTTCCGTATATGTATCACGTCCCGCTTTAACGGCCTCGATCGTATGCCAGGCGTGCTGGAAATCGGCTGTGCTGATCATTACGGCGTCGACCTCTTTTATATTGTAGAGCTCGTCGTTGTTGGCGCAGGCCTGTATGGAATGACCGAATTTCTGAGCAAGAAAGTCCTTCCCTTCTTCTCTTCTTTTCTTCCAGATATCCGAAACCGCGATGATATCGAAATTCATTTCCTTGTTGGATCTTAAAAAAGCCGGAATATGGTCGTTGCGGTGACGGTCGGAAAAGCCTACCACGCCAACGCGTACCCGGTCGTTCGCACCGATGATCCTTCTATAGCTGGCTGCGCTAAGGCCGAGTGAGCCCATATAGGTGGCCATGCCGGCCATAGAACTTTTACGGATAAAATCTCTGCGGGATGTTGTCATATGGAAGTGAATTTAAGTAGGATAAATGTACTAATTTAGGTCATCCAACAAACAAAAATGCGTGCTATATGATCCCTCCAAGACCTTATTATTTACGAAAACGTTTCCGGAAGATCCTGCTGATCCTGGTGACGTTGACTTCGTTGCAGGCTTTTTCGCAGCCGCTGCCTGTCGGTGTGACCCCGGACCCTGCCCACCATTCTGTGGCCATTACTGTCGCCGGAGCGCCATTCACCACCTTTATCTATCCCGATACGCTGGAGAAGCCGGTCCTGTATCCGATATATGCTCCCGATGGGCAGCTGATCACGAGGGGATTTCCGGTCGCCCCCCGTCCCGGAGAGCCGGTCGACCATCCCCATCATCTGGGTCTTTGGTTCGATTATGAGAATGTCAATGGGCTCGATTTCTGGAATAACTCCTATGCCATTCCCGCCAGCAAAAAGAGTCAATATGGCTGGATACGCACCGACAGCATTCTGCAGGCAGGCTCTTTTCGCGGTGTTTCCGGAAACCCGGGATCCCTGCCTCCGGTGGCCTCGGGGACCGCTCATCCTTCCCATGGCCGCGGCGACATAGGGATACTTAAATATTCTGCCCGTTGGACCGATCAAAAGCAGGATCTGCTTCTTACCGAGCTGACCACCTACGTCTTCAGCGCGAGCCGGACGGAGCGCATAATCGATCGCTATACTACGCTGCTTGCCAATGTCGACGTCAGCTTTCCCGATGCAAAGGACGGCATGCTGGGTCTGCGCGTCACGAAAGAGCTTCAGATACCGTCCAATACGCCCGGTGAATTTGTCGATGACAAAGGAATTGTCACGAAAGTTGCCGCGGGACACACGCCGGATATCAATGGCACTTATCTTACGAGTGAGGGTAAAAGAGGGGACAGCGCCTGGGGTACGCGGGGGACATGGTGTCTGTTATACGGCAAAAAGCAGAACGATACGCTTAGCGTGGCTATCATCGATCATCCCGGGAACCCTGGATATCCTACTTACTGGCATGCCCGGGGATATGGTCTTTTCGCGGCCAATCCACTGGGTCAAAAAATATTCAGCAATGGCAGGCAGGCGTTAAACTACAAACTGGAAAAAGGTCAGTCAGTTACTTTCAGATACCGTATAGTCATTGCGGCCGGCGGGAAGTCCCTGTCTACCGGCAGGATCAGGCAGCTTGCCGATGCTTTTGGCAGGATGAAGTGACAAATGGTCCCAGTGACCTAAAAAGGGTTTTCCCGGGTGGCCAAAAATGTTAATTTTACGGCGTTAACTTAAAATCTAAATAAATGAGTACGAGTAAATTGACCTTGATCGTTATCGCAGTTCTCCTCCTGTTCGTCGGCGGCTGTGGCTGCAATAGCTATAATGGTCTGATCAATGTCGACCAGGGCGTCAAGAATGCCTGGAGCAATGTTGAGACCAATTATCAGCGCCGGACAGACCTATACAATAGCGTTATCAAAGTTATCGAAGGCTCTGCCAATTTCGAAAAATCTACACTGAAGGAAGTCATCAATGCCCGGGCCAATGCCACTAAAATACAGGTAGATGTGAATGACTCCGCTTCTCTTGCACGGTTTCAGCAGGCGCAGGGACAGCTGCAAAGCTCTTTCAGCCGCCTTATGGCGGTAGCCGAGAATTACCCCGACCTGAAGACCACCCAGCAGTTCAAGGACTTCCAGACACAGATCGAAGGCACGGAGAACAGGATCAATGTTGCGCGTCGGGACTTCAATCAACAGGTCAACGTATATAATCTTGCGGTTAAACGTTTTCCGAACAACATCTTCGCCGGTATCTTCGGCTATCACGAGAAGCCTTATTACAAGTCGGATCCTGGTAGCGAGAATGCCCCCGAGATACATTTTGACATCAAATAACTACTGGCGGCCGACTTAACCTAAAGTCGGCCGCTATCTTTACACGTCAGGAGAAGCCATGTATATTCCATTCATATCCCGCAAGCCATTATTGGATCAAGCCGGGCAGCAGCAGATAGTTGATGCGATAAAAGCGGCCGAGCTGCTCACCAGCGGTGAGATCAGGGTATTTGTCGAAAGTCGCTGCCGCTTTGTCGATCCGCTGGACAGGGCGACCGAAATATTTGCCAGTTTGAAGATGGAACAGACGGCGGCCCGCAATGGCGTACTCGTCTATGTAGCCCTGCGCGACCATCAGCTGGCGATCTTTGGGGACAGGGGAATTCACGAGAAGGTTGGGCAGATCTTCTGGAATGAACAGGTGCGGACGATCCTCTCCCATTTCAATAGATCCGACTATGCCGGAGGGATAGCAGATGTAGTGGGCGGCATCGGTGAAGCGCTTCGCCAGCATTTTCCTTATGATCGGGAAAACGACAAAAATGAATTATCTGACGATATTGTATTTGGAAAATAAAATGAACAAGCTCCTTATAACACTTGGTTTCCTATTGCTGCCTCTTGCCGGCCTTTTGGCCCAGGATGTGCCGGCGAAACCTGATCCGCCGCGGCTGGTCAACGATCTTGCGCATGTCATGACGGCCGACCAGACCGCAGCGCTCGAGCGCAAGCTGGTGGATTATGACGACAGCACGTCGGTACAGATCGCCATCGTCACCGTCCCGGACATCGGTGATTATGCCATCGAAGACTATGCGCTCAAGCTGTTCAGGACCTGGGGGATCGGGAATAAGAAGAACAATAACGGCGTTCTCGTGCTGGTAGACCTGCACAGCCGCAAGATATATATACAGACCGGCCTGGGATTGGAAGGCGCCATTCCGGACGTCACTGCAAAGTCAATTATCGACAATGAGATGGTCCCCAATTTCAAGGGTGGGGGGAATGACAATTTTTACCGCGGGTTCAGCCTTGCTGCTGATGCACTGATCAAGGCGGCGGCCGGAGAGTACAAGGCTCCTGAGGGTTATTCGCAGAGGGGGCAGCGTGGCCGTCATGGCGGAGGTAATGTGATCGGCATTTTGGTATTCATAATTATTCTGATCATCGTGTTTATCAGCCGCAATCGTGGTGGTGGGGGTGGAGGAGGGGGGCTTTACCGGGGAAGCGGAATACTTCCCTTTATGATCGGCACGATGATCGGGCGTGGATTCCGTGACAGCGGCGGCGGCTGGGGTGGAGGAGGCGGTGGAGGCTGGTCCGGAGGAGGCGGCGGTGGTTTTGGTGGATTTGGTGGAGGGAATACCGGAGGCGGCGGCGCGAGCGGCAGCTGGTGATAAAAAATTTATAAAGCCCCGGTCATATATGCCCGGGGCTTTTTTTGTCAGTGGGCCTTTGTCAGTTTTGTCTTGATATATTCGGCCTGGTCCTGGAGGCCGGCGGCTTGTTTTTGGGCGGCAACCCCGGACAATGCGTTATCAAAATACGGGTCTGTCTGCTTCCGATATGCCTGTGGAATGGCTTCCTTGAATTGGATCAGCAGGTCGACGCCTCTTTTTAGTCTGTCCGCGCTCTTAACTTTTGTCAGCATGCTCGCAAAAGGCATTACCATCTCGAACTTGTTCTGGTTGGTAGGCATCTTCTCAAAATTGTTGGCGATGACGTCAAAATCGCTTTCTTCTCCGGACTTGATCAGGACTGCGGCTATGGCTGTGGAGAGTTCGCCTTTTACCGGTGTCTGCTGCAGCCGCTTGGCCAGGGTCAGCGCCTGGACGCTGTCGATCGAGGACAGGGCTTCCAGCGCGTTGCCGGCTACAGAATAGGAAGAGTCCGCGGTCGCTTTCAGGAACAGGTCCTTGTAGGCGGGATTCTCAAAACTGCCGAGAATGTCGATGGCTTTGGCTTTGACAACCCGGCTGTCGTCGTGTTCAGCCATGGCAGCGATGAGGGGCTCGAATGCAGTGCGGATAGCTTCTTTTTTTGTATCGAGCTTGCCGAGCGCATATCCCCGGAGGCGATAGTATTTGTCTTTGAGCGCCGTCTTCATCAGGTCTATTGCTTTTGGATCGTCCTGATTTTTGGAACAGAACTCTATCGCTTCCCTCCTGTCGACGTAGTTGCCGGCATATTTATACTGGTGAAGATAGTTGTCCAGCGTTTTGCTGTCCTTTTTCTCACAAAGCAGGACCTTCTCTCCGTCTACGTTGACCAGGTCGGGCCGGCTGCCGTTGTAGTCGAGGGTAAAGGTATCGGTCTTATTCTCTATCCAGACTTTGTGACGGGTCTTTGCGGCGCCATTGTATACGTCGATGGCGATGGGCAGGCGGAAGATCTTGCCTGTCGCCTGGGTTTGGTTGACGATGACCTTGACCTTTTTGGCGGCGTCGTCGTAGGCATAGTCGATCGTCAGTTTGGGGTGCCCGCTGCCATAGTACCACTGGTTCCAGTACCAGTTGAGGTCTTCTCCGGTTATCTCTTCAAAGGCCAGGCGCAGGTTTTGTGCCTCGGCGGACTTGAACTTGTTGGTCGTCAGGTAAAGATTCAGGGATTTGAAAAATGCGCTGTCTCCTACATAATGACGCAACATATTCAGGATGCGCCCGCCCTTGGGATAGCTGACCTGGTCGAAGACGTCTTCTTTGTCCTGGTAGTAAAAGCGGACCAGGTTCTTTTCTGAGTTTTCGGGCTGTTGCAGGTAGCTCTGGATACCCTGGTAGTTGACGGCGTCTCCGGCGTCCTTGCCATATTTATATTCATTCCAAAGGGTCTCGCTATAGTCGGCAAAGGATTCGTTGAGGGTGATATTGCTCCAGCTTTCGGTAGTTACCAGGTCGCCGAACCATTGATGAAACAGTTCGTGTGCGATCACGTCCTCCCATTCATTGCCGTCGGTAAGCTGGCGGGCATCCTGCTGTGCGCCGTCGCCATGCAGGGTAGAGGTTGTGTTCTCCATGGCGCCGCTGACATAGTCCCGGCCCACCATCTGCGAATATTTTGGCCAGGGAAAGTCAATGCCCGTAATGCGCGAATAAAACGCGATCATTTCCGGCGTGTGGCCGAAAATACGGCGCGCGACAGGGGCATAGGCCTTTTCCACGTAATAGCTGACCTCTTTGCCTTTATAAGAGTCCTTTATTACAGCGAAGTCTCCAACTCCCATAAAAAACAGATAAGGGGCGTGTGGCAGGTCCATTTTCCAATGGTCGGTCCGGGTGCCGTCTCCGTTGGCCTTTTGGCTAACGAGCAGACCGTTGGACAGGGTCACATATTTTGCCGGCACGGTCATGGTTATCTCTTCGGTCGTTTTTTGGTTTGGTTTGTCGATCGTGGGGAACCATACCGAGTTGGCTTCGGTTTCGCCCTGCGTCCAGATCTCGGTAGGCTTGTCCTTGTCCTCTCCTTTGGGGTTGATAAAATAGAGGCCTTTCGCGTCCGTGATCGCGGCGCTGCCCTGGTGAACTTTAAGCTCGTTGGGTTTTGATGTATAATCTATGAATATGGTGTACTTTTCGGTATACTTGTAGGTCCTGTCCAGGTGGATGCGCAGGATCATTCCGTCGTAGTCGTACTTGAGGCTGGTCTTTTTGCCATCCTTTTCGATGGCGACCTGCTTGAGATCCATGCCTTTGGCATCCAGGGTAAGTGAGTCGGTGGGATAGAAATGAGGTTTTATTGTCACCCATTCCTTGCCGTACATATAGGATTTGTCGTAGTCAAACTTTACTTCCAGCCTGGTATGGATCAGGTCATTGTATTTTGTAGCCGTGGCGCGGTACTCGTGTCTCCAAGCCTCGTTCTCCGGCTTCTGATCCTGCGCGTAGAGGAGTATGCCGCAGGACAATAGTCCGGATACCGAGAATAAAAACTTAACGGATTTGTTAATCACATTCATATTATTATTTTTCAGGGGTTAAAGATAATCGGCTTAGCGGTTAAGAGAACATAAAAATGGATAAAAGGTAGTATATGATCGATCTGTCCTGTTGTATGGTAAATAATCAATAAATGTATAATTCGCTGAATCTGTTGACTATAGTTTTCCTTAATTTGCAGTAGTTTATACGCTTAACCCATGTCTAAGTTCGGTCTGGTAGTTGTTTTGATGTTGATGGCGGGCGCTGGCCGCGCCCAGAACTATTTTGTATTTATCCAGGCCGATAATAACCAGCCATTCTATGTCCGTCTTGGAGATCAGGTCTATTCTTCTTCTGCCGGCGGCCATCTGATACTTTCATCGTTGAAGGACAGCACGTATAGTGTGGTCGTGGGGTTGCCGGGCCAGGCGGCCCTGGAGAGGCGGTATACTGTAGCTATTCATCAAAAGGACCTGGAGTTCCGGTTAAAAGACCAGGGCGGGATGGGCTGGGGGCTTTACGATGAGCAGAAGAAGGAGATGAAGACGCCGGAGACGGGGGGGAGGGAAGCAGAACCTGCGCCGCCGGGTCTTAAAAAGGACGATGCTTTTTCCCGTCTTATGGCTGGGGTGGTGCAGGATACGGCGGTGCTCTATAGTACTTACGCTATGGCGGAGCCGTTGGCTGACAGCGCAAAGGGGGTGAAGACCGATACTATGGCTGACGCGGCGGTGTCGAAAGCGGGGGGGACAGGATCCGGGTCATTGGCGTCGGGGACCGCTGTGTCCGGCGAGGCGCCTCCCGGAGGAACAGGGGCCGGGGTGACGACCGGAATAGGATCTGACACGCTGGTGAAGGCGCCGGTGATCGCGCCTCCGGTGAGGGATTCTTCGTCCGGATCTGGCAGAACCGGTGATCAGGCTCGTGCTATTTTGCCTGCCGGGGATACGGCGAAGGGCGTTATTGATTCCGGTGCAGTTAAGGTTGTGCCGGGTACTGCCGGGCGCGTCAATCGGCCCAGGGGTGTGGTAAAACTGAGCGAGCGAAAGCTGGCGCGTTCGGTCCGGCTGTCATTTGCGGACCGGTCGTTGGGTAAGAAGGCTGATACTATTGTCTTATTTATACCCGTCGACACGCCTGTTGTCGTGAGGGGGAACATGAAGCAGGGTCATGGAGCGGATTCCGGGCGGGCGGCTGCGACCAGGGCGCATGGGCCTAATCCGGATAGTCCGTTGCTGGGGCAGGTGCAGAATAGTGTTTTGCCGCATCCTGCGGTGCCGGTCGCGGAGGGGCCCCGATCGCGGCCTGTGGATACTCCGCGTAAGTCGTCCGAGACGAAGGGTGCGCTTCCGTTTGTCAATTCCGACTGTCATAACTACGCTACCGACTACGATGTAGACAAGCTGAGGGTCAAGCTATTGGAAGCAACTAAAGACGAAGACCGGATCATTGCCGCCCGGAAGGTCTTCAAGACCCGGTGTTTTGCCACGCGGCAGATACGGGCACTTAGCGAAGTCTTTACGAGCGATGGGGGCAAGTATCGTTTTTTCGAGGCGGCCTATCCTTTCTGTTCGGACAGCCAGTTCAGCGAGCTGGGGGCTCTTCTGGCGGATCCGGTCTTTAGCGGGAAGTTTCGCGCGATGGTGCAGCATTAGGGGTATATTTACACCCTTTACAGCACATGCCCAGATATTTTCTTGAATTGGCCTATAAAGGCACGAATTACAGTGGATTCCAGGTCCAGGACAATGCTATTTCCATTCAGCAGGAGGTGGAGAAGGCTTTGGGTATTTTTTTCCGGGCTTCTTTCAGTCTGACGGGGTCATCGCGAACGGATGGGGGAGTGCACGCCCGTCAGAATTTTTTCCATTTTGATTATGAAGGAGTTATAGAGCAACGGGTATTATATAATATCAATGCGATATTGCCTGGGGATATTGCGTTGAGGAATATTTATCGGGTTGCGGCGGATGCGCACTGCAGGTTTGACGCGGTCAGCCGGGAATACCGGTACTATATATACCGGGAGAAGGATCCTTTTTTGGATGACCGGGCTTATTTTTTTCCTTATACGCTGGACTGGGGGGAGATGAGGGCAGCGGCGGATATCGTCCTGGGGTTTGAAGATTTTACGAGTTTTGCAAAGCGGAATTCGCAGGTCAAGACCTTTCATTGCAGGGTATATGAGAGCTATTGGGAGAGGGAGGGGGCGTGTTGGGTATATCATGTGAGGGCGAATCGTTTTTTGCGTGGGATGGTGCGGGGTTTGGTAGGTACGATGTTGCAGGTTGGCAGGGGTAAGATCGGTGTGGGCGAGTTTGAGGAAATTTTGAGGAGGAAGGACAATCAGCTGGCGAATTTTTCTACGCCCGGGCACGGGCTTTTTCTTTTTCAGGTATCCTTTCCTGTTAGTGTCCTGCCGGATAATATATCCTGAGCGAATGGAGTCGGTATAAGAAGCGTCTTTGTGAGTGGCGGAGGTGGGCCTGTTTTTTTTATTTTGCTGAAAGGCTTGCTGGGAGTGTATTTGGTGAGTTGTGGAAAAGATTAGTTCAAAAAAGATTTGGCAGCGATCTACAACTGCTTATCTTTGCAACCCGATTTGAAACAGAGGTGTCGATAGAGAGTAAAAGTGAAGAGGGAGAAGGAGGAGGAGGAGAGAGATTTTAGCAGATCCGGGATCAGTTCTTTGTTTGTAGCGTTACGGAATATGGAGAAAAGGCGAGTGAAAAAGTAGAGACGAAAGTCTCGAAAAAAGTGAAGAAAATTTTGATGATTAAAATACTCGTTGTATCTTTGCCGTCCGCTCTAAAAAATTGCAAGTTCTTCGAAATACTGATAGCTGTTTTCTGAAAAAGAAAACTTCAAAAAACGGCAAAAAGTTTTTGATGATTTGATAAAGGCTCTTACCTTTGCCCTCCCGTTGAAAAACAACGGGGACGGTGAAGGGAGTAGCCGAAAGATCTTTGAAAGAATGGAAACAACAGAACGTAGATGTAAGCACATTTACGGTAAGGTTATGTTAGCGAAAGAAATCGATAATATGACGTCAAATTTCGAGAGAAAATTGATAGTCAGTATCA
>JAFDYE010000270.1 GCA_018267585.1 Bacteroidota bacterium | reverse complement strand
CCTTTACGATATAATCAGCGACTTTGGCTACGGGCAGGTAGTCCCGGGTTTGCTGCCCACCGCTCATGTTAAAGCTCTCCTGTCCCTCTTGCAGCGCCTTATCGAGCTGCGATAAAAGGGATTTGGGACTTTGACCTTTCCCATACATATAGAAAAGGCGAGCCCATTTGACTGAGACGGGATATTCCTGCGCCAGTTGGAGCAGGAATTTGCGAAGGGCTTCTTTTGCCCGTCCGTAGAAATGGTCGGCGAGGGCGGGCTGGTCTTCTTTTATCTCACCTTCCTGTAGCCCGTATTCCATGCAGCTGCCGGTGACAGTGATATCTCGGAGGCCGTGTTCGACAAGATTCCGCAGGAAAGCGGCGTGCCGGGGGTAATTGACTTCGAGGTGGAAGTCGGATTTATAGTTCGGCAGTCCTTCCCAGGCGAGGTGGATAATTGCGTCGGGTTCGCCGAAATAGCGGTAATAGTCCTGTGCCGGATCAAAACCGGTCAGATCGAAGGGGATATAGCTGACCTTGGAGAACCAGGGCTGCTGGATGGCTTTCTCTTCATGGGCCGATGTGGCGATGACGTCGACGCCCTCTTCGAGGAGGCTTGTTACGACGTAAGTGCCTATAAATCCGGTTGCTCCGGTGACCAATATCTTTTTTTTCGTTCCCATCAAAGCGCTTTGAAAGTTTCGTTGATGAAGGGATGCGCGGCGTCTTTTTCAGAGATATCGCTAACGGGCAGAGGCCACTGGATATTGAACGCCGGGTCGGAATAGCGGACACCGCCTTCCGATTTCTGTGCATAGAACTCGGAAACGAGATAGATCACTTCGCTGTCCTCTTCAAGGGTCTGGAAGCCGTGGGCAAATCCTTCGGGAACATACATCATCCTCCTGTTCCGAGCGGAAAGCTCGGCGCCAAACCATTGCGAATAGGTGGGAGAACCCTCCCTGAGGTCCACGATGACGTCGAAAACGCTGCCTGCAATACAGCGCAGCAGCTTGATCTCGCGATGAGGACTACGCTGAAAATGCATTCCGCGGATGGTGCCCTTCATTTTCGTATAGGAGTGGTTCAGATTGACGAATTCCTTAGTGTGGCCGATCTGTGCAAATTCGTTCTTGCACCAGCCACGGGCGAACCATCCCCGATGATCCGTAAAAGGGGTTAGCTCAACGATATAGGCCCCGGCCAGCGGAGTCGGATAGAAGTTCATTGGCTATTGATTATGCGATTAATGACAAGTGTTTTTTCAGCAATTTCAACCGGACAAATCGTTCGCCGTCGAAATCCGCGGCGCTGAAATGCATTTTCTTCAGGCGGTGGAAAAGGTCATCCATGCCTGAATCGAGGGTGTATTCCAACTTGAAGTCGGGCAATAATTTATTGAGCAGGTTGAAGTTCACCCTATAGTCGCGGGGATCGTTGCCTACCTCCCCGGTGAACACGATCTTCGCGTTCGGAACCAGGCGCTGCACCTTGTCGGCAACGTCCTTTACCTGATAGTTCTCTTCATTGCCGCCGATATTGATCGCCTTATTGTGTATTTTTTCCGCAGGAGTGTGCAGCAGCGCCACAAAGGCATGAGCAATGTCCCGGCAATGGATCAGGGGACGCCAGGGTCGCCCGTCGCTCATGATGCGGATATCCCCTTTGGCTACCGCACATGCCAGCAGGTTGTTTACCACCAGGTCGATCCGGAACATCGGGGACCAGCCATAGGCAGTGGAGTTTCTCAGATAGACGGGAGAGAAAGCGGGATCGGCCATCTGGCTAAGCGCCTTTTCAGTCTCGATCTTCGAGACCGCATACGGCGTCAGCGGTGTCAGTGAGGCCGTCTCGTCCAGGTCGAGGTGTTCTCCCTTTCCGTAGATAGAGCAACTGCTGGAGAAAAGAAATCGTTTTACTCCTGCCTGTTTAGCCAGCTTCGCCAGCTCGATAGAGCCGTCCCTGTTGATGCTATAGGTGATGTCGGCGTTGATATTTCCCATCGGGTCGTTGGAGATGGCGGCAAGATGCATGATGGCGTCATGGCCTTCCAGGTCCTTTACCGTGAGGTGACGGAGGTCTTTTTTAAGTTCATGATCGGGCGCCACAACGTCCTGGACCTGGCATTCCGGGAACAGTTCGATATCACACGCGGTCACTTGATGACCACTCTTTTTCAAAAGCTCGATCAGGTGCGGACCGATATATCCCCTATGTCCGGTGACAAAAACTTTCATACTTTAATAATCTTTATTTTACCAGAGTTTCCATTTAGCGTTGCCATTCTGCCACAGTTCTTCCAGTTCCAGCTTGTCGCGCATGGCGTCCATGCATTTCCAGAAGCCGTGATGTTTATAGGCCATCAACTGGCCATCCCTGGAGAGGCGCTCCATTGGAGAATCTTCCCACATCGTATTGTCCATATCGCCTTCGAGGTAAGAGAACACCTGCTGTCGGAGCACGAAGAAACCACCGTTGATCCATTTGCCGTCGCCTTTGGGTTTTTCTTTGAAAATGGCAACCTGACCATCGACGGCCAGCTCCATCCCGCCAAATTTGGCCTCCGGCTGGACGGCAGTGACGGTCACCAGCTTGTCATGTGATCTGTGGTAGTTGAGCAGGGAGGGGATATCGATATCCGACACACCGTCGCCATAAGTGAGCATAAAATCTTCGTCGCCGATATACTGACGGACGCATTTAAGGCGACCGGCTGTCTTG
>JAFDYE010000026.1 GCA_018267585.1 Bacteroidota bacterium | reverse complement strand
CTTTATCCCCAAACCCACCGCCGAAGGATGGAGCATGAGCACAGCCCAGGTCTTCAATATGGTCGCACTAAGAGCCTCCCTCGCCATCTTCGACGAGGCCGGCATCGACAACCTCCAGGCCAGAAGCCGCCGGCTGACAGAGTATCTCTACCAGCTGCTCTCCGCTATCGAAAACCCGGCATTCAGCATCATAACCCCGGCAGAACCCCACCGGCGGGCAGCTCAGCTCTCCCTCCATTTCGGACCGGAAGGCAAACCCATTCACCAGCGCATGATCGACGCCGGTATCGTCGTCGACTGGCGCGAGCCCGGCGTAGTCCGCGTCGCCCCCGCACCCCTGTATAACTCATTCGAAGACGTGTACCGCTTCTGCAATATCCTGCAACATATATGATAAGTTCCGTACTCGCCCGCCTCTCCCGCAACCTCACATGGATCGTGCTCGTCGCACTGGTTGCCGCCATCCTGCTCGGCTACTTCGCGCCCGCCGCCGCCGTCAGGACCGAATGGATGGGCGTACAGTTCGTCAACCTCGTAAAGCTCTTCATCCCCTTTATCATCTTCCTCACCATCGTTTCCGGCATCAGCGGGATGAGCGACCTGCGAAAAGTAGGCCGCATCGGAGTCAAATCCCTCCTCTATTTTGAGATCGTCACCACCATCTCCCTGGCCATCGGCATCGGAGTAGCCTATATCCTCCGCCCCGGCGAGATCGACAAGACCGGCCTCCCCATCCAGGACGCCTCCAAATACACCCGGCAGGGCGCACACGGTTTCAACTGGATAGAATTTTTCAAAACAAACCTGACCCTGCAGGTCCTGGCACTGGCCATCGTCACGGGCATCATCATCAGCCTCATCCCCGATAAAAAAAAGATCACCGACGCGCTCCACAAAGCCGGCCAGTTCGTCTTCCGGCTCCTGCGCTATGTCATGCTTCTTGCACCCCTCGGCGCCTTCGGAGGCATGGCCTTCACCATCGGTAAATACGGCATAAGAACACTCATCCCCCTGGCCAAGCTGATGGGCTCCGTCTACGTCACCATGATCCTCTTCGTCATCGTCGTCCTGGGCCTCATCCTCCGCTACTTCAAGCTCAATATCTTCACCTACCTGAAAAATATACGCGAAGAGATACTCATCGTCCTGGGCACCTCCTCCTCCGAAGCAGCCCTGCCCTCCCTCATGTCCCGCCTCGAACAGATGGGCTGCAGCCGGCCCGTCGTCGGCCTCGTCGTTCCCACCGGCTACTCGTTCAACCTCGACGGCACCTCCATCTATCTCTCCATGG
>JAFDYE010000269.1 GCA_018267585.1 Bacteroidota bacterium | reverse complement strand
GGGCTGCCCTGGTTTTGACAGCGTAGATCTTTGAAGGTGTAAGCATGTCGTGCGTTGGATAATTAGCACGTTAATCTGAATATTCAAACTTCAAATGGCAATACTCAGTATGCCATGGCTGCCTAATCAGTGATTAGATAGTCATTTGGGCCCCGCAGCAGGTTAGCCTGTTACCACGCTGCCGCGCCGACTCAAAACAAATACAGGATGCTGCGGCGGAAGGCTGTGCCCGTCGTTTAAGACCATCCAGCTAAGGAAATGATCGGTTTGTCCGGTTCCTGTTGTTTCCCGACAAATAATAACGGAATAAGCATGTAGAAAGCTTTTGGAGGATATGTTTGGACAGGGGTTCGACTCCCCTCAGCTCCACAAATCGTTTTAAGCCGCTGATTTTCAGCGGCTTATTTTTTATGCTGCCAATCATGAAATCGTTGGTCGATGACCGATCTTAGTTTTTTATAATTCTCCCAGGTATCTTTTACATAATAGAGGGAGGGGAGGTCCCGGCCTATCGCATTTTCATAGTCAGCCAGATATTGCCCTTTATCGAAGTCAAAATAAGGTAGAGCAAACCGGTTCCCTGTTTCGTTAAGGTCTTCCAGCATCAATACACCATCACAACGTTGTCGGGATCTCCGCAACCCTCAAAATATTTACCTAGCCAATGGTAAAATACGCCATGGACAATATCCACGCCGTTGCCTTCATCGGTAACCCTGAAGTGATAATTCTTGTTGTCTTCAATCTTGGTAAGATAGATCGTCATATGAATTCACATTTTATCGGTTTGGCTTCGATCAATAACATTTATCCAGGTGACACCCCGACTTCACAGGCTTTTTTGTTTCAGCCTGGCAAGGAGTCGAATTTCTGACTACATTTTTCCGACTCGCTACCAGGTACGTTGTCATCTTCGAGCCAGTCTCCACCCCTTGGTATTGCCATGATTCCAAGCTTGGCAGCGTTGTCAAAATTGTGAAGCCAATATATTTTAAGAGGCATGTTATTTCGTTATAGAATTTCTTTCAAAATATCCAATTTATTCCAGGGAATTACTTCTATCCCATTGTTTCTTTTTTGAGCTTCTTCTCCGCCATAAATTACAAATGACTGGTTATATTTCGTTAGCTCCTGCCAGTAAGCCAACCCCTTAAAGAAATCCGAAATGATTGTCATCCCAGATTTTAATTCCACAGCTGTGGCAGATGATCCGTGATCAATTAGTACATCTACTTCATGACCGCTTACATCGCGCCAATAGAACAGATTGCTTCTGAGGCCTTTGTTGAAACGTTTTTTGAGTAGTTCATTGATGATGTAGTTTTCGAAGAGGGAACCCCTGCTCGAATGATTGATCAG
Organism: Bacteroidota bacterium; assembly: GCA_018267585.1. GTDB lineage: Bacteria > Bacteroidota > Bacteroidia > Chitinophagales > Chitinophagaceae > Puia. The sequence continues at coordinate 559 of JAFDYE010000269.1, read as the reverse complement.
CTGGTCGGATGAATGAATGCCAAGAAGCGCACATGCTAAACCGGTATCGTAGAAATACAACTTCGGTGATTTGATAATGCGTTTTGAAAAATTGTTGTAGAAAGGAGGCAATAGATGGATGACATAGCTTGCTTGTAATATGCCCATCCATGCACCGATGGTTTTATGATCCACCCCGCATTCGATGGCAAGGCTATTCTGATTCAACTGTTGCCCAACGCGTCCGGCACATAAGTATAAAAGCTTTTGGAACAAACCGAGGTTGGTTATATTTTTGACTTGCCGGACATCGCGCTCGACGTATGTTCTGATATAAGAAGGGAACCAATATGCCGGGTCTACATGGTCAAACGTAACGGCCGGATAGCCTCCTGAAAATATTAACTGGTTTAAACCGAATTCCTGGTCCGGGATTTTCTGAATCTCATTTTGTGAAAATGGCAATAGGCCGGGTATCCGGATTTTCCAGGGAGATGTATTTTTTATCCGGAAACGCGGTTCTGGCTAGCGTTGATTTGCCGCTTTGCCGCGGACCAGTGAGGGCGACCGCTTTAAATTG
>JAFDYE010000268.1 GCA_018267585.1 Bacteroidota bacterium | reverse complement strand
TCCATATTACCCGTACCCTTGAACTCTTCAAAGATCACTTCATCCATCTTCGAGCCGGTGTCGATAAGCGCGGTGGCGAGTATTGTCAGCGAGCCGCCGTTCTCGATCTTTCTGGCGGCGCCGAAGAATTGCTTGGGCTTCTGCATGGCGTTGGCTTCGACACCACCGGATAATACCTTACCGGAAGCGGGGGCAACGGTGTTGTGTGCACGCGCCAGGCGGGTGATGGAATCCAGCAGGATCACGACGTCGTGACCGCACTCGACGAGGCGTTTCGCCTTCTGGAGGGCGATCGTGGAAACCTTGACGTGCTTTTCGGCGGGCTCGTCGAAAGTGGAGGCGATAACCTCGGCCTTTACACTGCGTTCCATATCGGTAACTTCCTCAGGACGCTCGTCTACAAGGACGATCATCAGGTAGCACTCGGGATGGTTGGCGGCGATGGCGTTGGCCACTGCTTTCAGCAGCATCGTCTTACCCGTCTTGGGCTGCGCCACGATAAGACCGCGCTGACCCTTGCCGATCGGCGTGAACAGGTCGATGATCCTCGTGGAGTAGTCATTAGGCGTGGTGAAGAGATTCAGCTTTTCGAAGGGGAACAACGGCGTCAGGTAGTCGAAGGGGACGCGGTCGCGGACCTCTTCGGGGCCTTTGTTGTTGATGGTTTCCACCTTCAGCAGGGCAAAATATTTCTCACCTTCTTTAGGAGGGCGTACCGAACCCAGGACCGTATCACCGGTCTTGAGGCCGAACAGCTTTATCTGGGAAGGAGAAACATAGATATCGTCGGGAGAAGAGAGATAGTTGTAGTCGCTGCTGCGCAGGAATCCGTAGCCGTCAGGCATCATTTCGAGTACGCCTTCGGCGGAAATTACACCGTCGAATTCGATGTTGAAGACCTCGTTGCGGCGTTGAGGGTAGAGTCTGTTCGCCTGGGAGTCGCCGCCACGGTTGCTCTCGCCGCCGTCCTGCTCCTCCGAAACATTTATTCCGTCCTCCTGTTCTGGCTGCTCTTCCGCATCTTCGGCGCGGCTGTCGCGGTTGACAGGCTCGGGTCTTTCTGCGCCTTGTCTTTCGGGACGCTCACCGCGATCGGAACGTTCCCTTTCAGGACGTTCGACCCGCTCGGGTCTTTCTGCTCTTTCCGGCCTTTCGCCTCTTTCGGGGCGATCGGTGCGCTCGGTCCTTTCGGGACGATCGTGATGACGCTCGGCGCGCTCAACTACCGGCTGGGGACGGGCTGCAGCAGCGGCTTTTGAAGGAGCTGCGGCTTCCTGCGTCTCTTCTTTCTTCTTCGGCGCCGCCTTTTTCAACATCGGCTTTTCTTCTTCTTTTTTATTAGTGCGCGTTTCTTTTTTTGCTTCGACCTTTTTGGGCTTCTCTTCTACACTTTCAACAATCGCTTCTTCCGTGGAGTTGGCCGTGGTAGCCTTTATGATGCGTTTGCGTTTGGGCTTGTCGTCGGCTGCGTCTCCTTTTCCTTCACTTGCAGCAACGGCTTGTTTATCGAGGATTTTGTAGATGAGCTCCTGTTTATCCAGCTTCTTCGCGCCTGTGATCTTTAACTGCTCAGCAATATCGAGGAGTTCCGGAACGAGCATGTCGTTCAATTGGAGAATATCGTACATAAAATGACTTGAGAGTTGAAAACTAATCTCAAACAGAGGGTCT
>JAFDYE010000267.1 GCA_018267585.1 Bacteroidota bacterium | reverse complement strand
GGAGTAGAAAAGAGAGAGGAGAAGAAATGCAAATGCACAAGTGAGTCGAAGCTTCATAAAATGGATTTTAACGGAGGCTTGCTACAAGTCCGCCAGTTCTTTAATTTTTTGACCCATATTGTACCAAGAATTTCGTGCCACGAATTCACAGACCTCTTCATAGTCCAGCGTGTAGTCGTCCCAGTGTTGCCGGCAGAGCGCCGGAATATCTGACAGGTCATTGTATAGTTGAACGAACGATTGCTGACGGGCGAGGTCGCGGAAAGCGCCGCAGTCGGGGGCGATGATCTTGCGGCAGGCCGCGAGACTATCGATCAGAACGCCCGAGGACATGACCGATCTTTTGTTGTATGTAAAGAGGATAAAACGCGTTTGATTAAAGAGTTGTGTGAGTTCGTCGGTTTCAATGAACTTATTGGACAGTGTCACGTTCGGGCCTGCCGCAGCCTGCAGCTGCTCCCAGTAATCGGGCGCACTTTTTCCGATGACGAATATTTTCAGCCGCTGCATCGCCGGCTCTTTACGGGCGAATTCGAGAAATTCAAGCACACCTTTATAGGGCAAAAGGCTACCCCAGATTAACAGATCAATAACGGGCTGCTCATCCTTCGACGGGACAGCGATCGCCTCGGGTCCGATATTGCTGGGATGCGGTAGATACACCAGCTTTTCGCTATGGGGTATGTCGATATCGCTCGAGTGCGTGACGATGTGGTCGGCGCAGCGCACCAGCGCCTTTTGGATCAAGCGGCTGATCTTGTAACCCTTCGTCGTGTGCGAGACCTTGTTGTGCTTTATCCAGACGATCGTGGTCCCGCGTAGCTTCAGCAGGCGGAGGTAGATCATAACGACCACCGTCTGTACCAGCCCCATTTTGCGCAGCGGCAGGTTCTCGAGCCAGTTGAGTACGACCATGTCGGAACGCAGCCCCTTGACGAGAAATTCGGGGAACGCCTTATCCGTGACCGACTGGTCTATCGCCAGGTGGTGCATGCCGATGGCTTTTTTCAGCTGTTCGATATACGGGTTACCCGAACCCATCAGCGCTCTGCCGATATTGGGATAGACGTACACCGAATAAGGACGGGCATTCGCCGGGCGCTCATCGGACGCCTTCAAAGTCGAAGAAATCGTTGTGGACATTGTAGTAGCCGCGTTGTGATTCAGGAATGTCGTTGCTGTCGATGCGGCGGAGCAGCTCAGGCAACGATTCGATAAAGGCTTTTGGTTTCAGTACGGGGTGCAGCGTATAACAGGCGTCGCGATCGGTCCGGCCATAGGTGTCGACGCGAAGCATGCCATCGCGCTGCATCATTTCCGTTATGAGCAATTCCGGAAGGTCGTATCCCCAGTGCATATTGCTGCGGAAGAACCATTTCCAGTTGCGCAGTGTTTTATTGAT
>JAFDYE010000266.1 GCA_018267585.1 Bacteroidota bacterium | reverse complement strand
TAGTACCAGACGCCGGCAGCGACCGACTCATCGACATACTTATAGCCGTTGAGGCCTGCAACATCCTTTGCGGCAACCTGACCGATGGTGACAAAGTCTTTGACATTGCTGCTGCGCTCGATCCGGAAGATTTTCGCCCCCTTCTCGTCCGCCGTAATCCAATTGAGGGTCACATTGGAGCCTTCCAAAAGGCCAGCAAAAGAGAGCAGATGCAGCGGTAGGGGGACGCTACCCGACGTCAGAAAGAAGCCGCTGAAACCGTTGACCGGAAAGCTGATCTCCCACCAGTTGTTGACGGCATTGAAATGGACGGTAGGCTTGATCATCTCGGCTCCTCCCGCGTAGTTGCCAGGCGCTGTACCGGTACCGTGGAATTGGAGAATGGTTGCATCGGTCGGCAATGAAGGTAATCCGAGGCCATGAATATTCACATAATTGTTGTAATCGTCGAACTCCGACTGCGTAAAATATAACGTAACTGTCGCCTGCGCAGTAGAGGCATTATCCGCCGGAGTGATGTCGTAATGGCGGGTCACATAGGGATGCCCGTTGAATAACTGAATTGCAGGGTCAGAAATCAAACTAAAAGTAACGTTGCCGACTAAAGCGTTTACTCCAGGCCTGGGACTGATGCTAGCCACCCGATGGAAGGAGTTATCATTAACGTCGGTGGAAAAAGTGTCAGTAATTGCCTGAGTGATAGTCGTAGTGATATTCGGCAGCGTATAAGGTATCGTCACTTTTCTGATCCGCAGGTTGTGAGCGTCTCCGATGTATAGATCGCCGTGCGAATCTAACGCTGCCGCCATAGGCGCATTAAATTCCGCTGCCAATGCCGGACCACCGTCACCGGCAAATCCTTGTGTACCACTGCCTGCAAAAGCGCTGATAATTCCAGTGCTGGCATCGACCCGGCGAACACGGTTGTTGGCAGCATCGACAATAAAAAGATCCCCGATCGCGTCGCAGGCCAACCCTTGGATATCTCCGAATAGCGCAGAAGTCGCAGGACCTCCATCGCCGGAATTACCGGTAGTAAAATTGTTGCCTCCTGCCACAGTAGTAATCACGCCCGAAGGGTCGATCCTTCTTACGGAATTGGGGTGATTATCGGCGACATAAATATTCCCGGAAGCATCACTACAGATACTGTTCGGAGCGCCAAACTGTGCCAGGGACGCGCCCCCCCCGTCGCCGCCATAGCCTGCATGGCCAGTACCGGCGAACGTCGAAATGATTCCTTCTGGTGTGACTTTACGGATCACTGCATGGTCGGAGTCGGAGAAAAAGATATTCCCTGCAGTGTCCTCCGTAATACCCCGCGGTGTACCGATAGCAGCTTGCAGGGCAGACCCGCCATCTCCATAATAGCTATTCGCACCGTTCCCCGCAATTTGCCAAAATCCTCCCGGGTGAGGCACACTATCTATTATATATTCAGATCCTTCTGCACAGCCGACATATATATTTCCCTTCGCATCTCCGTAAACACAACTAGTTTTAAATCCCCTATACAGAACGGTGGATATAATTCCCAAACGGTCGACTCTGAGGACTGTTTTGTCGTCCGGAAAGTAGATATTGCCCAAATGATCAGCAAAGAGACTTTTAGGACCGTAAAGAACAGCGTCGGTCGCTGGGCCGTTATTTCCTATAAAATTACCGCCATTGCCAGCGATGGTGTTAATTGTGCCATCCGAACCTATTTCGCGGAGACGTTTGTTCTCCTCATCGCAGATCACAAGGTTCCCTGAAGCATTTGTAAATGTTCCCCATGGGTAGTTCAGTTGAGCGTCGATAGCGGATGCCCCATCGCCGCTAAAGCCTTGTATACCGTTGCCCGCAATAGTCGATATCGTCCCGTCGGGTTTGACCTTCCGAATATCTGCATTTCCCTGATCGGTAATATACAGATTACCAAAACCATCGATCGAAAAGGTATTTGGCAAGCCAAGTTGAGCGCGGGCAGCCGGTCCGCCATCCCCACTAAAACCCTCTACTCCCGTGCCGGCATATGTGTTGATTATACCTCCCACAGATACTTGCCGAATGCGGTGATTGTAGGTGTCAGCAATATATACATTTCCAGCACCATCAATTGCTACACCTTCCGGCTGATTGAGCTGAGCGCTCGTGGCAGCCCCGCCATCGCCGCCGAAACCGGCTGTTCCATTGCCCGCGAAGGTGGTAATAATCCCTCCTGTAGTTATTTTCCGTATCCGGTTATTGAAAAGATCTACAACATAAAGATTACCCGACCCATCGATGGCTATGCCAAGCGGATACCATAGCTGGGCACTCGTGGCAATACCTCCATCCCCACTGAAACCTTGGGTACCATTTCCGGCTATTGTACTAATAGTACCCGACGCGCTGATCTTTCTTACTCTACACCCATAGAATTCAGTAACATACAGGTTTCCCGCACCGTCTACAACCAAGCCGCTTAGCCCAGAAAATGATCCCGATCCTGTCACCGGTCCATCTGCAATCTCAGCCGGTCCGTTACCTCCAGCGACAACAGTAACAATGCCCGAGGAGTTGATTTTACGGATAGCACCGTCACCATTGCAGTTGACATAGATGTCTCCAGTCGGAGGATAAAGGACTGCGTTGATCGGGTAGTCAAAACCAAATCTGGTTGCCTGAACATTGGTGGATGATCCGCCGCCGGCTACAGTGCTGATCGTTTGTGCACGGGTGGAAGTTTGGACCAGCAAGACAACAGCAATGCCGGCCACCATGGAGCGAGGGGTAAAATTCAACCTCATACGTATTAGGGTTTGTTGAAATTCAGCAATTTCAAGGGGCCTTTCGTGGTCGGCACGTATGAAGTAAGCGGGAAGTGATCATAGCAACGGCAGGTACTCTCGTCAGTGAAGCTCGAAGATAGTGTGAATTAACCATTATGTATAGGGGAAAAACCACGTATTTTATTTCTTTCGCCCGATGCCGAACTGGTCGCCAACAAGCACGGGATGACCTCCCGAAAACCCGATCTCGACCATTTTCTCGCTCTGCACAGCACCACCCTTCTCGTCCCGCAAGGTAGCGACGATCTCCTTCGTCCTCGCATCGATGACATCTCCCGTCGAAGGCAGCGCATAACGCCCGTCGATACTAAAGGTGATCCAGCCCGGCTGATCGCTCAATTTGATAGTCTGACCCTGCCTGATCTTCAGCTGTCCCGCAGCCTCGTCACCCGGCTGCCCAAGCGAAAAGACGTGTATAGCTTCGTTGAAGCCGTCGGCAAGCCAGAGCTCTTTCTCATCGGGCGTCAGCGCAATGCCGTGGCTCGGGCATCCGTGTCTCTTTACGGGTCCCATATTAAAGCCCTTTACATCGACGTGCGCGATCATCTTCCCGGTAACAAGATCACCGACCTCAAAACCGAGGAGGCTGTCGCAGTT
>JAFDYE010000265.1 GCA_018267585.1 Bacteroidota bacterium | reverse complement strand
TTTCCGGCTGCCGGGCGCCGCCTATCTCTGGAACGATGGTGATCAGGCAGAATCCCGGTCCATCCGTACGGCAGGCACTTACTGGTTGCTCGTTACGCAGCAGGGATGCAGCTCCGCAGACACAATTAACGTCGGCTACAAACCACTGCCCGTCCTCGGCCTGGGTGACGATACCAGCCTCTGCGAAAATACAAGTCTCCTGCTCAGGCCTGGTCCCGACACATATACATACACCTGGCAGGACAACAGCGTGACATCCACCTACCTCGCAAGCGGGCCAGGGCTCTATTATGTCACGGCCCTTCTTGACGGCTGCTCACAAAGCGATTCGATCACTATCCGGTACATCACCAAACCCACTATCTCTCTGCCTCGCGATACTATGGTCTGTAAAGGGCTCCTGTTGTTGCTGGACCCCGGCGTATCCGATGCAGCCCTCAAATGGCAGGACGGCTCAACCGGCCCTACCTTTGGCGTAACCCAGGCGGGCATTTACAGGTTGACCGCGACAAATCAGTGCGGCTCATCGGCTGATTCCTCGATCGTCGTAGAAGGATCGTGCAGGGTTTTCCTTCCGAACGCCTTCTCGCCCAATGACGATGGCCACAATGACCTCTTCCGGCTAAAATACCCGGAGATCGTCAAACAGTTCCACATCCTCGTCTATGATCGCTGGGGAATGATCGTATTCGAAACAACAGATCCATATAATGGCTGGAATGGTCGCACAAAAGGGACGGACGCCCCTGCCGGCGCCTACGTATGGGCCATGTCCTATACGGACGTTTATGATTACAAGAGTAGCGCGAAAGGAACTGTGCTGCTCCTCCGGTAGGTCCTATTTAGGGAACACCATCTTATAATCCACATTGATCTTGCCGCGGGAAATATCGTCCAATTTCCCCTTGAGCAGCTTGCGCTTCAGCGGCTTCAGATAGTCGATGAACAATTTCCCTTCGATATGGTCGTATTCGTGCAGTATGATTCGGGCCGATATGCCGCTGAAGGTCTCAGTATGAGGCTCAAAATTCTCGTCTACCCATTCCAGCGTCACTTCCTCGCTGCGATACACGTCCTCCCTGATCTTCGGGATGCTCAGACAACCCTCATTGTAGGCCCACTCATCCCCACGGGTCTCGACGATATGTGCATTGATAAAGACCTGCTTTATCCCCGGAGCGTCGGGGTATTTGTCCTTCTCGTCCTCTTCCTGGTTCGCAAATATCTGCTGCGAATCCACCACAAAAAGCCGGATATCCCGGTTGATCTGCGGCGCCGCCAACCCCACACCGCTGCTGGAATACATGGTCTCCCACATATCCTCGACCAGCTTGGCCAGGTTCGGATAGTCCGGTGTGATATCTTTGCTCACTGCCCGTAGAATAGGCGTGCCATACGCGACGATAGGTAAAATCATGGTCTTGTAATTATTGGTTAACTCTGCTCAAATATTCCTGTAATAAGATAGTGGCGGCGATCTCATCCACAAGCGCCTTGTTCTGCCGCTGCTTCTTCTTCAGCCCCATATCGATCATGGCCCTCGACGCCATCTTGGACGTATAGCGCTCATCCACCGGCTTCAGCGGTATCGCCGGAAACTCCTTCTGCAGCCTCCTCATGATCTCCCTGACCAGCGGAGTAGCGTCCGTGTCGGTATCATCCCAGTTCTTCGGCTCGCCGATCAATATCAGCTCCACCGTTTCCCGCTTGAAATAGTCCTTCAAAAAAGGGATCAGCTTCGGCGACTCCACCGTCGTAAGGCCGGTCGCAATGATCTGCAATGGATCGGTAACCGCCAACCCCGTGCGCTTCAGTCCATAATCGATCGCGAGTATTCTGGCCATACAATATCTAACTATTGTGTTTTATGAATTCCTCCGGCGTGCACACCGGTAGCGCCGGGATAGCAGCTTCGGAAAGTCCATCGTTTCTGGTGATAAAATAATCCAGCTTGTGGTGCAGCGCCGTATAGTAGGACAAGGCGTCTTCCATATTGGCCATCTTGGAGTGCAGCGCATTGACCGTGATCTCATGCCCCGTGTCGATCACCTGCACCTCGGCAAGCAGCGCCAGCAATAACTCCTTCGCCCTCTCCGCCCCATAGGCCATCGCCAGCCGCTGACCCATGACCTGCACCACCGCGGGCGTGATATAGGCCTGCACCCGTCCCTGCACCGCCCACTCCATCAACTGCCGGGCCGCCAAGAAATCCGACCGCTTGAGCGTAAAGTCGAGCAGAATATTAGCGTCCAGAAAGATCCTAAACGCCATATTTCCCCTCCCCGGCCGCCATGGCCTTTGCGTCACCCACCCCATCCGGGGCCTCCAGCCGATCCACCATATCCAATATGTTCTGCCGCTGCACCGGCTTCGTCACCTGCCGGAAATAGCTCTCCACCAGCTCGGAGACACTCATCCCCTTACCGGCGGCATAGGCCTTCATCGCCTCCAGCAGCGAACCATCAATGGTAAGATTTAGTCTTTCCTTCATTCAATCGCAAATATACGCACTTTTTTACATTATGCGCATAAAACCATGATGGAGATATAAGTCTGAGATAACAAAAACTGCAAAAACAACACTCGCCACCCCGTTAGCCGTCATAAACGCGAGATTGACCCGGCTCAAATCATTGGGTTTTACAACCCTATGCTGGTAAACCAGCATTCCCATAAAAATGGCCACCCCTATCCAGTACCACCATCCAAAGCCGCCATACCATCCGGCCGCAACCACACAAGCCGTGCTCATCAAATGCAGCAGTTCCGACACCCTTAGCGCTTTCCCTTTCCCCAACCACGAGGGCATCGAGTAGAGTCGCTGAGACTTATCGAATTCTTCGTCTTGCAAGGCATAGATAATGTCAAAACCGCTTACCCAGAAAATCACCGTGAGGGAGAATAAGATGGGCAGACGGGCGAAATGTCCCGTAACAGCAAGATAGGCCCCTATCGGCGCCAGCGAAAGCCCAATGCCCAGGACAAGATGGCAAAAAGGCGTAAATCGCTTGGTATAGCTATATCCGAGGACCACCGCCAGTGCGACAAACGAAAGTCCGAAACACAACGGGTTTATGAACCAGGTACACACTACAAAGGCGATGCAATTAAAGATCACAAAACGCAATGCCCCATTCTTCGAAATAATTCCTTTAGGGATCTCCCT
>JAFDYE010000264.1 GCA_018267585.1 Bacteroidota bacterium | reverse complement strand
CTACGCTGGTTGGCGACGCCAAGTATGAGTCGATGCCTGAAGGACAGATGTTCTACTCTGTCACCTATGGTAAGAACAAGATGGGCAGCTACGCTTCCCAGATCAATACCAGGCAGCGCTGGATGGTGATCGCTTATATTAAATCAAAACAATCAGCCGGGAAGGCGCCCGCAGCGGCGGCGGCCGGCACTCCCACGGCAGCAAAATCCGACTCAACAGCAGCAAAAAAATAACGAACACATTTAAATCATTGTCGAATGGCATCCATTAAAGAACATTTTGAAATACCCGGCCGATACAAGAAGTGGTCTATGGGGTTGATGGCGGTCGGAGTACTTTCCCTGATCGTTGGATTTGCGCTCTATGGTACGCATGGCGAGGGGACCCGGTTTTGGTCGGCCCTTTTGCAGAATAGTGTATACTTCCTCCTGATCGTGAATGCTGCGATGTTCTTCTTTGCTGCAACAACCCTGGCCTGGGGCGGTTTCCAGATGGCCTTCCGCCGTGTGACCGAGGCGATCGCAGCCTCCGTCATCCCCATCGGCGCGATCACCTTCGTGATCCTGATGTGTATCGTCTTCGGCGGAAAGGCTACCCTCTACGAATGGCTCGATAAGAACACCGTCGCCAAAGACGAAGTGCTCCTCGGCAAGAGCGGGTTCCTGAGCACCGGCTTTTTTACTGTATATACGATCCTCACCATCGGTCTCTGGATGGTCCTCGGCTGGAAACTGCGCGCGCTGTCCCGGTCGATCGACAGCACTCCGCTGACCATCGGCGAAGGAAGGAAGTTCATGTTCAAGAACACGATCTGGGCAGCCGTCTACATCGTCTGGTTCGCGCTGACCGTAGCCTCCGTCACTCCCTGGCTGTGGCTGATGAGCCTCGACGCACACTGGTTCTCCACGATGTACAGCTGGTATACATTCGCTTCGACCTTTGTATCGGGTATTGCGCTGATCACGCTCTTCGTGATCTACCTGAAGAACCAGGGCTACCTCGAGCTGGTCAACGAGGAGCATCTGCACGACCTGGGTAAATTCCAGTTCGCTTTCTCGATCTTCTGGACCTATCTGTGGTTCGACCAGTTCATGCTGATCTGGTACGCGAATATCTCGGAGGAGACGGTCTATTTCAAAACCCGTTTCATCGGGCCTTATCAGGGCATCTTTTATCTCAACCTGATTATCAACTTCCTGGCCCCGCTGCTGATCTTCATGAGCCGCGGCTCCAAGCGGAACTGGACTACTGTAACATTTATGTCCGTACTTTTGGTATTCGGTCACTGGCTGGATTTCTACCAGATGGTCTTCGGTTCGACGAGCAAGGATCATGTGCCCATGAACCTGTTCGACTTCGGTGTCGCGCTCGGATTTGTAGGGTTGATCATGTGGCAGACGGGAAGGGTTCTTGCGAAATTCCCGCTGATCGAAAGAAACCATCCTTTACTGAAAGAAAGTATTATCCACCATACTTAAAATCTTTTTAATACCATGTCAACGTTTTTTCTGTTACTGATCCTGTTATTCGGCTTCCTGATCACTTTCCAGATCGCGAAGGCCAGTGAGTATGTCGGTGTATTGAAAGGAGAAAAGAAGAACTTCGAATCGAACAACCGCGTCAACGGCTTCCTGATGATCGTTTTCCTGGTGCTCGGACTCGTCGGTGTATACTGGTGCAACGAGCTCTTCCGGGGTAAGATCGTTGGCGAGTCGGCTTCCAAGCACGGCGAGCAGATCGACACCATGCTCTATATCACTATTGCGATCACGGGTGTGGTATTCGTGATCACGCAGATACTTCTGTTCTGGTTCGCCTACAAGTACCAGTATTCGGAAAAAAGGAAGGCGCACTATTTTCCCCATGACAACCGGCTGGAAGTTATCTGGACGGTCGTTCCGGCGATCGCGCTGACGGTGCTGGTTGGATTTGGCCTGTTCTATTGGTTCCGGATTACCGGCGACGCTCCCGAGAACGCCCTGCAGGTCGAAGTGACCGGCAAGCAGTTTGGCTGGATCTTCCGCTACCCCGGCAAGGACAAGGTCTTTGGCAAGAAATACTACCAGAACATCAGCGACAAGGACAACAACTCCCTGGGTCTGATCTGGGATGACGCCAGCACCCATGACGATGTCGTCGTAGGGAACGAGATGTATATCGTAAAGAACCAGCCCGTTAAGCTGATCATCAATTCCCGCGACGTTATCCATGACGTTGGCCTGGTCCAGTTCCGCCAGAAGATGGACGCGGTGCCTGGTACGCCGACCACTCTGTGGTTTGTGCCGAAGTTTACGACGGATGAAATGAAGAAGAAGACGGGCAACCCCGACTTTGAATACGAGATATCCTGTGACCAGATGTGCGGACGCGGTCACTATACCATGCGGGGGATCATCAAGGTCGTGGAAGAGGACGAGTTCAAGCTCTGGCTGCTGAAGCAGAAACCCAACTACGTTCAGGTATTCCCTGACAAGGATCCGAACGCCGCCAAACCTGCCGACAGCGCAAAGGCTGCGGTGACGCTGCCGGCGCCTGCGGCTACGGCCAGCATCGCCAAGTAATAAGAAGAATAAGAGTATAGAGTATCCATAAAAAGTTTTCTAATGAGCAACGAAGCAACATTACACGGACATCCTGAGATACAGACCTCCCATGACGCGCATCATGATGAGCATGGTGTGCACCATCATAAGGAGACGTTCATTACGAAATATGTCTTTAGTCAGGATCACAAGATGATCTCCAAGCAGTTCCTGATCACGGGGATGATCTGGGCTATCATCGGTGGCCTGATGTCTGTATTGTTCCGTCTTCAGCTGGGCTATCCCGACTCGCATTTTCAGTTCCTGGAAGACATTTTGGGCAGCAAATGGGCCAAGGGTGGTCAGATCCAGCCGGAGTTCTATTATGCCCTGGTGACGATGCACGGTACCATCCTGGTATTCTTCGTATTGACGGGTGGGCTTAGCGGGACTTTTGCCAACTTCCTGATACCGCTGCAGATCGGAGCGCGGGACATGGCCTCTCCGATGCTGAATATGCTGTCTTACTGGTTCTTCCTGGGCGCCAGCGTTGTGATGCTGTCTTCCCTGTTCATCGAGACCGGTCCTGCCAGCGGCGGATGGACCTCCTACCCGCCTCTGAGTGCGCTGGGGGATGCGTCCGAGGGCTCGAAGACGGGTATGGATCTTTGGATCATCTCGATGGCCATGTTCGTCGTCTCTTCCCTGCTGGGTGGTTTGAACTATATCTCTACCGTTCTCAACCTGCGAACAAAGGGTATGAGCATGACGCGTCTGCCGCTGACGATCTGGGCGCTGTTCTTTACCGCGATCCTGGGCGTTCTGTCCTTCCCCGTACTGTTGTCCGGCTTTATCCTGCTGTTGTTCGACCGTCACGCCGGTACGAGCTTTTATCTTTCCGATATTTTCCTGGCCACGACGGGTAAGGCTTTACCCAACGAGGGTGGTAGCGCCATCCTTTACCAGCACCTGTTCTGGTTCCTGGGTCACCCTGAAGTATATATCATCATTCTGCCTGCGATGGGTCTGGTCTCCGAAGTTATGTCGGTGAACTCCCGCAAGCCGATCTTCGGTTATATCGCGATGGTCGGTTCGATGTTCGCGATCGCGATCCTCGCCTTCCTGGTATGGGCGCACCATATGTTCGTTACGGGTCTGAATCCTTTCCTGGGTTCCGTATTCGTGCTGTTGACGCTGCTGATCGCCGTGCCCTCGGCCATCAAGGTGTTCAACTGGCTGACGACGCTGTGGCGGGGCAATATCCGATTTACACCGGCGATGCTCTTTGCTATTGGATTCGTGTCCACCTTTATTTCCGGTGGTCTGACCGGTATCTTTCTCGGTAACTCTACGCTGGATATCCAGCTGCACGATACCTACTTTGTGATCGCCCACTTCCACATCGTAATGGGTGTGTCCGGGATCCTGGGTATGTTCGCGGGCATCTACCATTGGTTCCCGAAGATGTACGGCCGCTATATGAACAATGTGCTGGCCTATATTCACTTCTGGATCACGCTGATCGGCGCCTACCTGATCTTCTGGCCGATGCACTATGAAGGTCTTGCGGGCATGCCCCGTCGTTATCTCGACTACAGCAACTGGATCTCTTTCAACCAGTTCGGAGGCCTTAACAGGTTCATCTCGACGGTGGCGATCATTGTTTTCGCGGTGCAGCTGCTGTTCATATTCAACTTCTTCTATTCTATTTTCAAGGGCAGAAGGGTGATGACGAGGAACCCCTGGGGTTCTACGACGCTCGAGTGGACGGCGCCGATCCGGCCCGGACACGGCAACTGGCCCGGCGAGATACCCGAAGTTCATCGCTGGCCTTATGACTATGCGAAGGATGGGCGTGACTTTATCCCGCAGACCGAGCCGTTGGGAGCTAACGAGAGTGCGCACTAAGGTGTGGACGTGCTTGAAAGATATGGAAAGGAACGCTCCGGCGTTCCTTTTGAAAACATAAATGATCTATGGAGGAGACCGTGAAGCAACCGAGTTCTTTAAAATTTGCCGGCAAAGTGCAGGATTACAAACTGCTGATCAAGTTCAATCTCAGCTTCATGGTCGTGTTCTCTGCTTTGATCAGCTATTTGCTGGCGCCGAAAGTGAAAGAGTTTGACTGGGCGGAGATCGGGCTGTTCTTCCTGGGTGGTCTGCTGGTTACCGGCGCCGCCAATACGATCAACCAGATCGTGGAGAAAGACACCGATGCGCTGATGAAGCGGACGGCCAACCGGCCGGTGGCTTCGGGCCGGATGAGCGTTCAGGAAGCCACGACATTTGCTGTGCTGGCGGGTGTCGGCGGGGTGCTGATCCTCTGGCATTTCAACTTTCTGACAGCGGCTCTGGCGGCTTTCAGTCTGTTCGTATATGCCTTTATCTATACGCCGCTGAAGAAGGTCAGCTCTATATCGGTGCTTGTCGGAGCGATCCCGGGAAGCCTGCCCTGTCTTATTGGCTGGGCGGCGGGGAATGACGACCTGAGCGCCGGCGGGTGGGTGCTATTCGCCCTGCAGTTCTTCTGGCAGTTTCCGCATTTCTGGGCCATCGCCTGGATCGCGCACAAAGACTATACGGCGGCCGGCTTCAAGCTGCTGCCGTCCAACGAAGGGCCGACAAAGTATTCCGCGATACAGGCGATCATCTATTCGCTGCTGCTCCTGCCGGTGGGCGTACTGCCCTATTTCACGGGGATGAGCGGCCTGGTGAGCATGGTGGTTGTGCTGATCGCCAATTTGTTTATGGTCGGTATGTGTGTCAGGCTCTACCGTGAAATGACCGTGAAGGCGGCGCGGAGGGTGATGTTCGGGAGTTATATATATCTGCCGGTAGTGCTGCTGGCGTTACTGGCCAATAAGATGGCGTAAGGAGGAGAATGATATGATACAATCAATTGAAGCAAAGCAGACGGTGAACGAACAACGAAAGAAAATACATCCTCACAAATTTACTTTGTGGGTGGCGCTGGGCAGCATTATCATGATGTTTGCCGGTCTGACCAGCGCATATGTGGTGAAGCGGGATCAGCCCAACTGGACGACCTTTGAGATACCGAAGGCGTTCTGGTATTCGACGGCTGTCATCCTGGTGAGCAGCCTGACGATACAGATGGCATTGAAAGCATTCAGGGACAGGGAGATGTTGCGTTATCGCAGTCTTCTTACCACTACGGCGATATTGGGGATCCTTTTCGTAGTCCTGCAGTGGACGGGGTTTCGTCAGATCTGGCATACGGGGGTTACGTTCAGGGGATCGGGAGGTGGACTGTTCTTGTATATCATGGCGGTTCTTCACGGGCTGCACGTGCTGGGGGGTATCATCGCCCTGGTGGTGCTATTCGGGAAGGCGTTTGCGTCCAGGGTCCGCAGCTACAATGCCGTGCCTGTCGAGCTGATGAGCACGTACTGGCATTTTGTAGACCTGCTGTGGATCTACCTGTTCATTTTCTTTATGGCCATAAAATAATATTCAGTTTAGTTAAATATCTTTACAAACCAACAAATTAACAACATGGCACAAGCAGTACCGGCGGGTCAGAAATGGTGGAGTGGCGGGAAGAGCCCCTTCAATGTGGAGTATGGTAAACTGATGATGTGGTATTTTCTGATGAGTGATGCCTTTACCTTTGGCGCTTTTCTGATCTCCTACGGCACGATCCGTTTCTCCAGCAATGGCTGGCCCGACCCGAATGAAGTTTTCAAGGCGTTCCCGCTGATGGGCGAGACGAACCTGCCCCTGGTATTCGTGAGCCTGATGACCTTTATATTGATCGCCAGCTCGGTGACCATGGTGCTCGCCGTTGCTGCCGGCCACAATAATGACCAGAAGAGTGTAACCAAATATATGATCCTGACGATCATTGGTGGTCTGATGTTTCTTGGCTGTCAGGCCTGGGAATGGACGCACCTGCATGGTGAAGGCGCCTGGTGGGGCAGAAATCCTTTCCCGAATGCGGACGGTTCTGTAGCCTCTACCAATTTTACCACTTTCTTCTTTACGATCACGGGTTTTCACGGCTTTCACGTATTCTCCGGTGTGGTGATCAACTGTATCATGCTGATCAAGAACCTGCGCGGCGACTTTGCCAAGCGTGGTCACTACCTCATGATCGAGAAGGCTGGTCTGTACTGGCACTTTGTAGACCTGGTATGGGTATTCGTGTTCACCTGTTTTTACCTGCTCTAGTCCCTGAATGACTGGCGTATATTCCTTAACGACTAATAACTTATAAGTATATGGCTCATATCGAAACTCCTCCCGGTCACGTTGCAGAAGCGCATTTCGACACCAAGCCGATCTGGAGGACCTTCTGGATCCTGCTCGGAATTACCATGGTCGAGTTGTTGCTGGCTACCATTCACCTGAAAACGGGCTTCCCCCCCAAGTACGTGCTGAATGGCGTCTACCTCATCCTGACCTGTGCCAAGGCGTTCTATATCATTGCCGAGTTCATGCATCTTCGTCATGAGATCAAAAACATGATCATGACCATCGCGGTCCCGGCGCTGCTCTTCGTATGGTTTATCATCGCGTTCCTGTGGGACGGCAACTCCTACCGCGAGCTTCGCAACCGCTATGACAGGCACCATGCCGAGCAGAATCTGATAAAGGCTCCGCCGAGAGAAGAGCCCGCAGCGAAGAAACCCGGACAACCTGACTAATGGAAAGTGCCGAATGGGTTCCGGGCATTACCCGGTGGGGTCGAAAGTCGGGACACGGCAGTCAAAAATATTTTATCAGAACGAACCATCGCTGCCTGGCGATGGTTTTCTTTTAGCCGGACGCGGTGCGGCGTAAGGCCGAGGACATTAAAAATAAACGTAAACAGTGAGCAAGAAGGCATTATTAGCGATATGCATCGCGGTGGCGATACCCCTCTTCTTTTATATGATCGCCAGACAGTATGGGGTTGCGATGCCCGGACGGTTTTTCCCGGATTCCGTGGTGACGAAGATCCGGGATGGAAAGGAGGTGACTGATACTGTCTGGCATAAGGTGGCGAACATTACCCTGCAAAATCAGCTTGGGCAGACTGTTTCGCTAGACCAGCTGAAGGGGAAGGTGGTCATCATCGACTTTTTCTTTACTCACTGCGCCAGTATTTGTCCGATACTGACCAGGAACATGCGTCATTTGCAGGATGGGCTTAAGCTGAGGGACAATATGAAGGGAATTGATACGACCTTTGTACAATTCCTGTCGATGACGGTGGACCCGGCGCATGACTCCGTCCCGGTGATAAAGAGATATGCGGACAAATATGGGATCAACCCGGATGTGTGGTGGCTGCTGACCGGTCCCAAAAAGACGATATATGATTTTGCGCTCAACGAGCTCAAGCTGGGACTGCAGGATAGCGTCAGTGTCGATTCCAACTTCGTCCACACGGACTATATCGCGCTGCTGGACAAGGATCGGGTGATCCGGGGATACTATCACGGGACCGATACCGCGGCGGTAGCCCGGCTGGGTGATGACCTCGTCTTCATCATGCTGGAGAAGGACAAAAAGAAAAAGTCGACTGCATTCAGCGAGCTGCGCCCATTGATGATCCCGATCGCCGCGGTTCTGCTGCTGGTGACGATCGGGGTGGTTTATTTCACCAGGAAAAGTAAAAAAGAAATGATATGAGCGAGGTTTCACGCGAATTCAACTATACAAGGGCGATCATTATCGTGTCAGTGGCGATTCCTGCGGCTGTTGCTTTTTTGATCCTTGTTCCGCAGGTGAAAATCGATTTCGGTTTCAACACCCGGGTATTGCCGCTCTTCCATGCGGTCCTGAACTCCAGCACGGCGATCCTGCTGCTCGCGAGTCTTTATTTTATCCGGCACGGGCAGGTGAGGGCGCACAAGCGCGTCAACTGGGCGGCGATCACGCTGAGCTCT
>JAFDYE010000263.1 GCA_018267585.1 Bacteroidota bacterium | reverse complement strand
GGGGATCTACGTCCCAGGCGAATATGGTCATTCGAATAGTGCGGCCGTCCTGGTCGAGGGAAATGGAGATCAGGACCTGGATGAAGGGGACGACCTACGCCATGATCCTGATCAAAACGCCGGCCCGGGACAAGGGCACGGCTTTTCTGAAAAAAAAGAAGGAAGTGTGGAACTGGCTGCCCACACTTGAAAGGACCATCAAGCTGCCACCATCCATGATGAGCCAGTCATGGATGGGTACGGACTTTACCAACGACGACCTGGTAAAAGAATCCTCCATAGTAGAGGACTACACGCACAGCATCGCCGGCGATACTGTTATCTCCGGGCGTAACTGTTATATCATTCGGCTAACCCCGAAGCCGGAGGCAGCCGTCGTCTGGGGGAAGCTCATATTGTGCATCGACAAGCAGGATTTCCTGGAACTCTATACCCGCTTCTATGACGAGCAGGGATCCCTGCAGAATACAATGCGCGCAGACGACATAAAGATCATGGATGGCCGGTTGATCCCTACTCGTATGGAAATGGTCCCGGCCGACAAGCCGGAGCAACGAACCGAGATCATCTACAAGTCGATCCTGTTCGACAGACCGCTAGGGGATGATTTCTTTTCCGTCGATCGAATGAAACAACAACAATGATATGTGGCTGCTGAAACTAGCATGGAAAAACTTGTGGCGGAATCGCACGCGGTCCCTTATTACCATGGCGGCGATCCTTTTCGCCGTGATCCTGGCTTCTGTTGTAACCAGCCTGCAAAAAGGAGTATTCGATAACCTCATCAAAAATGTGGTAAGCTTTTATTCCGGGTATATCCAGGTCCACCAGAAAGGGTATTGGAATGACCAGGTGCTGGAGAATTCGTTTGAAGTGAGTGACACTACCGAACGGGCCATTCTCGGCCGGAAGGGCGTCTCAGCCCTGACGCCGAGGATCGAATCCTTTGCACTCGCCTCTTCTGCCGATCTCACGAAAGGCTGCCTGGTGGCCGGCGTTGCGCCGGCTCAGGAAGATAGGGTGACGGGCCTTAGCGGCAAACTTTCTGCCGGCACTTACTTGCGTGATTCCGACAATGCGGTCCTTGTGGCGGAAGATCTTGCCGACCGGCTTAAGCTAAAGCTTAATGATACCCTGGTCCTTCTGGCGCAGGGTTATCACGGCACGGTAGCCGCCGGTAAATATCGAATCAAAGGACTATTGCATTTCGGCTCGCCGGATCTGAATGACAAGATCGTTTTCCTGCCGCTGCTGGCCGCACAAGGGATGTTTGCAGCGGAGAACCGAGCCACTTCCTATGTACTGTCGCTGGCTTCGCCTGGTGACTTGAAAGCGACAGCTGCCAGCATTGCCGAAACGCTAGGCAGTCCTTATGAAGTGCTTACCTGGGAAGACATGATGCCGGAGATCAAACAGCATATCCGAACCGACACAGCCAGCATGAGCATCATCACAGGCATCTTGTATCTGCTAATTTGCTTCGGCATCTTCGGCACCCTGCTGATGATGATGGTAGAAAGGCGTTTCGAGCTGGGAATGCTGCAGGCCGTCGGAATGAAAAAGGGCCGGCTCTGTCGTCTCCTGCTGGCCGAATCCCTTCTTACCGTGACCACCGGCTGCTTCCTGGGTATCGTGACGAGCATCCCGATTGTCGGTTATCTCCATGCCCATCCGATCCGCATCAGCGGTGAAATGGGTGAAGTTTACAAACGATTTGGGTTCGAACCGATCTTCCCAACGGCAACCGACCCGGCAATCTATGTGCGCCAGGGCGTCATCGTTCTTATCATCGGTCTCTTACTTTCCCTTTATCCCGTGATCAACATCCTCCGCATGAAACCTGTTGCAGCAATGCGTAAATAACAACTTAACCCGCAACGATGATCCTCATTATGGCATGGCGAAATATCTGGCGGAACAAGTCCCGCAGCACGATCATCCTCTCGTCCGTGGCCATTGGCCTCTTTGCCGGCGTCTTCATGCTGGCTTTATACAAGGGAATGATCGACGGACGCATCCGCATTGTCATTGAGGATGAAGCATCTCATTTACAGCTGCACCGGCCGGAATTCAAAAAGGACTATGAAGCGGCGTATTTTATACCGGATAGCGGCATTGCCCGGAGCATCAGCACTATCGAAGGCGTAAGAGCCATCGCGCCCCGCAATATTGCCCAGGGCATGGTATCTACCGGAACCGGCAGCAACGGCGTAGAGGTCAGGGGGGTGCTGGCCGACAGTGAAAGGTTGGTCTCCGGTTTGGACAGGAAGATCACCGCCGGCCATTATTTTTCCTCCGGGAAAAAGAACGAACTGCTTATTGGCAAACGCCTGTTCGACAAGATGAAGCTTCAACTTGGCAATAAGGTCGTCCTGACCTTTACCGATAAGGACAACAATGTCGTGTCTGCCGCCTTTCGTATCACCGGCGTCTTTCAGTCTACCAGTTCCGCCTTCGAGGAACGTGTCGTCTATGTCGGAAACCGCGAACTGGCGGCCTTGTTGAATACGCCGGGCAAGTTCCATGAGCTGGCTGTTTTGCTCTACAAAAATGAAGACCTGGACAAGGCTGAACATCTGCTCCAAACCCGGTTTCCCAATCTGCTCATAGAGAGCTGGAAAGAAATATCCCCCGAAACCGAGCTCGCGATCAGCACCACGAACCAGCTCTCCCTCATTATTATCGTCATCATTATGCTTGCCCTGGCCTTTGGGATCATCAATACGATGCTAATGGCCATACTCGAAAGAACCCGGGAGACCGGAATGATGCTGGCGCTTGGCATGAATAAGCCCAGGCTTTTTCTACTGGTGCTGGCCGAAACCATACTTCTTACGCTGGCCGGCACCCCCGCCGGTCTGGTACTCTCCTGGGGAACTATATATTTTACTTCCCGGCACGGGATCAATACGGCATCGTTCGCCAAAGACCTGATGAGCAGCTTTGGCTATAGTTCGGTGATCTACCCTCGATTCCCGGCGGACCAGCTAATATCCGTACTCATTATCGTAGCCGCAACGGCCATCCTGTCCGCCCTCTTCCCAGCAATCAAGGCCCTCCGGATGCGACCCGTGGAAGCATTAAGAAGATAAAAACATCGATAACATGAACACCGTCATCGACGCCCATAATATCAGCAAGATCTACAACCCGAAAACCATCCCGGTGTATGCGGTCAACAATGTGCATCTCCATCTCCGGCGAGGTGAGTTCACCGCACTCGTAGGCCCATCCGGATCTGGAAAAACAACCTTACTCAATCTCATCGGGGGCCTGGACAAACCGGACGAGGGCCGCATAGAGATCAACGGCACAGACATTACGCAGCTATCCCCCAACCGCCTCATCGATTTTCGCCTGCACAATATCGGGTTCGTCTTCCAGGCCTTCAATCTTGTACCTGTACTCACGGCAGAGGAGAACGTCGAGTTTATTATGCAGTTGCAGGGTATTTCGCATAGGCAACGGCAACAGCGCCTCGACGTACTTTTCCGGCAGATCGGCTTGCAGGACAAACGCCATGCCCGGCCCGCCGAACTGTCCGGCGGACAACAGCAGCGGGTAGCAGTTGCCCGTGCACTTGCTTCGAGACCCCAGTTTGTCCTGGCGGACGAACCCACAGCCAACCTGGATTCTAAATCCGCAGCCAATCTGCTCGACATTATGGCGACCCTCAACCAGGAAGAGAACATGACATTCATTTTCTCCACCCATGACCAGCGGGTAATTGAGCGGGCGAGACGGGTTATTACCCTGGTAGATGGCCGCATCACCTCGGACACCGATGCAGTAGATACATCGGCAGATCACTCCACGCCGGTTATACCCACAGCTGCGGAACCCGCAAAATCTCAAACATGAGCCCGGGAAGACCCATAAGAATTTTTCTGCTGCTCTGCCTTTTAACTATCTCCGCATTTGCCCAGGACACTGTTGTGGAGCGAAAACTTCGATTGGGAGGTTACATTAAAGATATGCAGTCTTTCTATTGGGACAAGGACTTCCGGCACCTGGTCAGCGGCGACCTCCTGCATAACCGCATCAACCTGAAGTGGCAACCAACTTCCTTCATAAGTGGCGCCTTGGAAGCGCGAAACCGTATCTTCTGGGGCGATCAGGTTGCCATAACTCCGGATTTTGTCGATCAGCTGAAAAATTCCAGTGAACTCGTGAATATGTCCAAGACCTGGGCCAATCGCAGTAACTTCATCGTCCACACCAATATCGAGCGCCTTTGGCTGGAATGGCGCCGGCAACGTTGGGAGGTCCGGGCCGGCCGGCAACGGATCAATTGGGGCATCGCCACCCTGTGGAACCCCAATGACATCTTCAATACGTACAATTTTCTGGATTTCGACTATGAAGAACGGCCAGGCTCAGATGCCGTAAAGGCGGCTTATCGTCTCAATTCTATGTCAGGCGCCGAAGTGGCTGTCGCCGCATCGAACGACAAGCATAGAAGTATCGGGGCTCTTCGGCTTTTTACCAACCGATGGAACTATGATTTCCAACTGATCTCCGGTTGGTACAAGACCGGCTTCATAGCCGGAGCCGGCTGGGCTGGCAGTATCAAAGAGGCCGGCTTCAAAGGTGAAGTGATGTATTTCGCGCCGGAGGGAGATTCGGCAGGGTTGCTGAATTTGACCATGGAATGGGACTATATGTTTAAAAAAGGCTGGTATGTGAATGTCGGCGGATTGGTGAATACCGATGGCCTCGACGCCCCGGTGGCCGACTGGTCAAAGTTAAACTTCAATCTCTCGGCAAAGAATATTCTGCCGGTTAAATGGGCAGCGGCAGTCACCACCAGCAAGGAGATTACCCCACTCTTCAGCACCAACCTCAGCGTGATCTATTCGCCGGGCGTGAAGCTCTTTCTGCTGCTACCCGGCCTAAAATACAACCTGGCCACAAACCTGGACATCGACCTGATCTGGCAATCCTTTTTTGCCGATGTCGGCGGGTCCTTCGAAGGGGTCGCGTATAATGGGTTTCTTAGGCTGAAATGGAGCTTTTGAAGAGCCGTACACCTCGTACAGGACAACTCGAGAGGGAAGCTGCGGCCGGCGGCGTGACCAAAGTCACGGCAAAGGCGTTTCGAACGGGGTAGTTTTGCTTTATCATAAATATTTCATATCATGTCAAATCTCTTTAAAAATTTATTTGGAAAGTCAGCCGATCTCAAAACCATCTACGACAGCGGGGCGATCATTCTCGATGTTCGTACCCCGGAAGAATT
>JAFDYE010000262.1 GCA_018267585.1 Bacteroidota bacterium | reverse complement strand
GTATCCTGATCCGCACCGTCATGGTTTGTGACGACTCCGGGTTCAACGTAAAAGACAAATGCCCGTCCCAGGGATAGTTGTTCTCCTGCACAACCTCCACCGGCCCATCCGCCATTTTCACGGTGGCCCTGCTGCTGGCAAAAAGATTGATATAGAGCTCGCGGTCTTTTTGCGCATACAAATACCCCGGCAGCGAAGGCAGCAGTCGTAAAATGTTCGTCGGACAGCAGGAACACTCAAACCAGCCCGAACGCTGCCGCTCGAGGGCGTCATGCCTGAACCCGTTGGTCACCTGCATCGCATTCGTATAAAAGAATGATTTTCCGTCAAGTCCCACGCCCGACAACATCCCGTTGTAAAGCACCTTCTCCATCAGGTCGATATATTTCGACTCTCCATGCAGCAGGAACATGCGCTGATTCCAGTAGACGTCCCCGATGGCCGCACAGGTCTCGTTATAGGCCGTCCCGTTGGGCAGCTCATAGTCCCCGCCAAACCGCTCCCCGGCCGGCACCGCGCCGATGCCTCCCTGCACATAGATCTTCTTGTCCACCATATTGTCCCACAGCCTGTCCATCGCAGCGATATACTGCTTGTCACCGGTCAGCGCCGCCACATCCGTCACCGCCGAATACAGGTACATGGCGCGCACGGCATGGCCCTCCACCTCGTCCTGGTCCACGACAGGCTCGTCGTCCTGCCAGTATTTCCCGTTCTTCCACTCGTCAGAGCTGTTCTTGTCATAAACCCGCTTGCCACGCGCATCGATAAAGAATTTCGCCAGCCGCAGATAGTCCGTACGGCCCGTTATCCGGTACAGCTTCACCAGCCCCATCTCCACGATCTCATGACCCGGCGCGACCTCCCGCTTGCCCGGCCCGAACGTCCGTACCAGCAGATCAGCGTTCTTCAATGCGACGTCCAGCAGATTCCGACGCCCCGTCGCCAGGTAGTGGGCGGCAGCCGCCTCGAACAAGTGACCGCTATTATAAAGCTCATGGCTCAGCTCGTGCTCCTTCACCCACCTGTCGTTCCCCGACCACTCGTGCGGATGCAGCGAGTCGATCGTCCTCGCCGTATACAAATAACCATCGGGCTCCTGCGCCCTCGCCACCGTATCGATCAGGGCGTCGACGTATCGCTCGAGTTCCGGGTCCGGATGCACAGCAAGCGAATAGGAGGCGCCCTCCAGCGTCTTGTAGATATCCGTATCGTCGAATGGGAATTTCGTACCGAACCTGCCCTTCTTCTGCGCCGCCATCACAAAGTTCTGGACCCTTCCCGTGCTCTCACAACGCATAAAGGACGCAGGAATAGTGGCGGTGCGATTCCGCTCGATCCGGGGATTCCAAAATGAATCACTAAGACGTACCTGGGTAAATCCAACTGGGCGTATTTGATAATCAGCAGATTGCGAGTGCGCGATCAGCACAGGGCAGTACCCGGCGAGAAGTAACAGGAGCTTTTTCATACGCAATGCTTTACTACAATAGTACAGTATTTTTAAATGTCATTTATACATTTTCTGGATTTTGTGTAAAATAATCTTTACTTCCGCCGCCGGCCGGATCTCACTATCGTCGCCTGAATGAGCGGCAAATTTATCAGGGGTAATCCTTCTGCTGCTCAGGCCTGGAAAGGTGTTTAATAAGGAAAGCGCGGCCAGGATGGCCGGCTCGAATGAGCTGGTCGATCACCAGCTGGTGATCGTACGGGACCCGGCGGGGATTCAGGGTGTAACCATCTCGCGTTGCCTCCAAAATGGCATAGTGCGCGTCACGATCGGCGGTAAGCGACAGACTGACCGCGCCGGGATTCACCAAATGTATTCCCTTCCAGCGATGTTCAAAAGGGAGATGCGTATGGCCCATACACACGAGGGTGTCATCACAGCCATCAAACAACGCTTCCAGCTCATGATCCTTTATCCCCGGATACACACCCGTGCCATCGTCCCGCTGCGGAGACGCATGAACGCCGAGCAATCGGGTCCCATCGGGCAATGTCACCCTCAGCTCAAGCGGCAGGTCCCGGAGCCGTTCGAACAAGCCTGCAGCGGTGACCATGCCTTGCGTCCAGGCAAATGTACCTGCAACCTCGACAAGGGTCGGAAGAAGCTTTGGGTCTTGTCTGGCCTCATCCAGTGTCGGAGAAGGCCGATCTCCGAACACGACATAACGATCGGTGTTCCCCCGGATCATCCGCAGACCAGGCAACAACGCCAACCGTTCCATCACACCGACGGGATCGGGTCCAAGAGCGACAACGTCGCCCAATATCCAATACTCATCCGCTCCACCTTCGCGGTCAATATTCGCCAGTACGGCTTCAAGAGCGACCGCATTTCCATGAATATCGGCCAGCAGGGCAATTCTCATGTGCTAAAAATAATAATAATTCCGTAGGCACGCGCCCCTCTAACCTGTTTCCATTTTCATGCCCGCCTGACCCCTCTCATAGCGGCAAATGACCAGCCTCATATAACTTATTGTCGCCCGCTGATACCTTGCCGGAAAATTTGCACACCCATGGACCAATATATCCGGCCGTTCAGGGACATCCGCCTCACAGACGTCCCTATCGTAGGCGGAAAGAACGCCTCTCTCGGCGAAATGCTCTCGCAGCTGGCGGCCAGGGGCATCCGGGTTCCCGACGGCTTTGCCACCACCGCCGCGGCCTTCCGCCAGTTCCTGACAGCAAATAACATCACCGGCGCCCTCGCCGGCCTGCTCGGGAACCTCGACCGCAAAGACTTTTCCAACCTGGCAGACATCGGACTCCAGGCCAGGACCCTTGTATTGGGATCTACCATGCCGGCAGACCTGGCCGAAAATATCCTCGCCGCGTATCGGCAAATGAGCGGCGCCACGCCCGGCAATGCCAGCGTCGCCGTCCGCAGCAGCGCCACCGCTGAAGATCTGCCCGACGCAAGCTTTGCCGGCCAGCACGAATCCTTTCTCAATATATCCGGTGAAGCGGCGCTGCTGGGCGCCGTACAGCGCTGCTTTGCCTCACTATATACCGACAGGGCTATAAAATATCGCGAAGACAACCACTACCCGCACGAAAATGTAGCCCTTTCCGTCGGCATACAGAAGATGGTGCGCGCCGACCTGGCCTGCTCGGGCGTAGGATTTACCCTCGAGCCGGAATCCGGCTTCCGTGACGTCATCCATATCTCGGGCGTCTGGGGCCTGGGCGAGAATATCGTCCAGGGACAATCCACTCCCGATGAATTCCTGATCTTTAAACCCACACTGCAAAAAGGTAAATACCCCATCCTGCAAAAAAGACTGGGCGAAAAAGAAAAGACGCTGGTGTACGCTGACAACGGCACAGCCAACAAGGATACGCCGCAACAACAACGGGAAGCCTATGTGCTCAGCGATACCGAGCTGATCCTGCTCGCGCAGTGGGCGCTTACAATAGAAGAGCACTATGGCCGTCCCATGGACATCGAGTGGGCAAAAGACGGCGGCACCGGCCTGCTATACATCGTTCAGGCAAGACCGGAGACCGTCCAATCCAGGAAGAACCCCTATCTCGCCAAAGAATATTCTCTTTTAAGAAAAGGCGAATGCATCGCCACCGGCCAGGCCGTAGGCGAACAGATCGTCGCCGGCAGGGCGAAGATCCTCGACAGCCCGCAGAACGCCGACGACCTGCAGCAAGGCGATATTATCGTCACCGATATAACCAGCCCCGACTGGGACCCGTTATTGAAAAAAGCTGCCGCTATCGTCACCAATAAGGGCGGACGCACCAGCCACGCCTCCATAGTCGCCCGCGAGCTCGGCGTCCCGGCGATAGTCGGCGCCGGCAGCGCCACCAGCACCATCAGCGACGGCGAGCCGATCACCGTCTCCTGCTGCGAAGGCAAGACCGGATTCGTCTACCGCGGAAAGGTCGAATGGATAGAAAAAGACATCGACCTCAGCCGGATAAAAATGCCCCGCCGCACAAAGCCGATGCTGATCACCGCCGACCCCGCCAAAGCCTTCGAGCTGTCCTTCTATCCCAACGCCGGCGTAGGCCTCCTGCGCATGGAGTTCATCATCACCCATCACGTTCGGGTCCATCCGATGGCCCTTGTAAGATTCGGAACGCTTACAGATGAAAAGGTCCGCCAGGAAATAGAGCAGCTGACACGCGGCTATCCTGACAAGACCCGCTTCTTCGTAGACCGGCTCGCCGAAGGCATCGCCACCATCGCCGCGGCCTTCTATCCCAAAGACGTAATACTTCGGACCAGCGATTTCAAGACCAACGAATACGCCCACCTCATCGGCGGCCTGAATTTCGAACCAAAAGAAGAAAACCCGATGCTGGGCTTCCGCGGCGCGTCCCGCTACTACAACGACCTTTATAAGGAAGGATTCCGCCTCGAATGCGAGGCGATCCGAAAAGTACGCAACGACATGGGACTCACCAACGTCAAGGTCATGATCCCCTTCTGCCGCACCGTGGAAGAAGGACAAAGGGTGATCGACGAAATGAAAGAGAACGGCCTGCAACAGCACGTCAACGGCCTGGAAGTGTACGTCATGGCCGAAATACCCGCCAACGTACTGCTGGCCGACGAATTTGCCGCTATCTTCGACGGCTTCTCCATCGGCTCCAACGACCTGACCCAGCTCACCCTCGGCATCGACCGCGACTCATCCCTGGTGGCCCCGCTATTCAGCGAACAGAACAAAGCAGCAAGGAAAATGATCGCCGCCATGATCTCGGCCGCAAGATCATCAGGCGCAAAGATCGGCCTCTGCGGCCAGGCGCCCAGCGACTTCCCCGAATTCGCCCGCTTCCTCGTCGAGCAGGGCATCGACAGCATCTCGTTCAACGAGGACGCCCTCGTAAAAGGCATAGACAAT
>JAFDYE010000261.1 GCA_018267585.1 Bacteroidota bacterium | reverse complement strand
TGGTTCCTGATGAGGTCGTCATCGAAATGATCAGCTCGGCCCTCGACAACAACCCGCAGGCCCATGGCTTTCTGTTTGACGGTTTTCCCCGTACGACAGCGCAGGCCGAGGCGCTGGACAAGCTGCTTTCCCAGAAAGGCACGTCTATCGCGATCGTTCTCGCGCTCCAGGTAAGCCAGGAAGAGCTGATCAAGCGGCTCCTCAACCGGGGTCTGACCTCCGGACGTTCTGACGATGTCAACGAAGAGATCATCGCCGCCCGTATCGGCGAATACGAGAAAAAGACCGCAGCCGTCGCAGATTATTACAAGAAGTACGATAAGGTTGTCTATATCCACGGTGAAGGGGATGTCGACGAGATATTCCAGTCGCTCAGCCGCGAGATCGACGTGCGGGACAGGGCATAGACTGACCCGAACCGCGAACGTCGCCGTCACGTGAACCAATCTATCTCATTTCTGCCGGGATAGCGTGTAGCAGTATCTTCTGTCCGTTGCGGAGGACACCCAGCTCGATCGAACGGCCTATCGCATCGGCGCCCAGCTGCTTGTGCAGCTCGTCTACCGTACTTACCGCCTTACCATTGAAGGAGATGATAATATCCCCCGTCCTGATCTCATTGTTGTAGGCCGGCTGGTCCGCAACGACCTCGTATACATAGACTCCGGTATTCTTCTCCAGTCTGTTGGCGGCGACCATCCGGCCCGTCAGGTTGACGACCTGCCCGGCTATCCCGAGGTAGGCGCGCTTTACACGACCTTCCATGATCAGCTTGCCTGCCACAAATGCGGCTACATTCGCCGAGACGGCAAAGCAAAGCCCCTGTGCGGACAGGATCGTGGCCGTATTGACGCCAATGACCTGCCCCAGGGAATTGACCAGCGGCCCGCCCGAATTGCCAGGGTTCAGCGAGGCGTCGGTCTGGATAATATCGTCGATCAGCCGGCCATTACTGGCCCGTAGGGTCCTGCCCAGCGCGCTGACGACACCGGCCGTCACCGTATGCTGAAGTCCGAGGGGGTTGCCGATGGCGATCGCTATCTGCCCCGGCTGCAGGCGCTCGGAGTCGGCAAAGCTCAGCGCTTTCAGACCGGACACGTCGATCTTCAGCACGGCAATATCCGTAGAAGGATCGGCGCCTTTCAACTCCGCCTGTACGGTACGCCCGTCAGCCAGCGAAACCCGTATATCCCTGGCGTTCTCTATTACGTGGTTATTGGTGACGACAAATCCGTCCGTGCTGATGATAAAGCCGGAGCCGGAACCCGGTGCGAACTTTGGCTCGCCCTTTATCTGCGGCAGACGCTGGGGACCACCGCGCCCCCCGCCTGTACGTTCGTCGACCGGTTTCATTACCTGTATATGTACGACGGATTCGGCCACCTGCCCTACTACCCCGGTGATCGTCCGGGAGTAGCTGTCAAGCAGCTCAGCGTCCTGCTGAGGGGCAAAGTCGATCCATGAATATGCGTTTTCCATAGCACTAACAGGGACAAATTGCTGACCAATCTTTTCTTCCTGTCAGAGTGACACCGGCCGGGTAAACTTTGTTACCTTCGGCTTGACAAATCAACGATTGTACGTTATGCCGAAGCTTGAGAACTACGTCACCGGATCCTGGATAGAAGGCGATGGAGAGGGTCAGCCGCTATATAATGCATTCAATGGAGAGGTCATCATCAACGCCAGCACAAAAGGGCTGGATTTTGCCGGCATCCTCGACTATGCCCGAAGGACGGGCAACCCAGCCCTGCGCCGCATGACCTTCCCTGAAAGAGGAAGGATGCTGCGGGCCCTGGCTATGCACCTCCGCGAACATCTCGATAAATTCTACCGCATCAGCTATCTGACTGGTGCTACCCGCGCCGACAGCTGGATCGACCTCGAAGGAGGCATTGGCAACCTTTTCTCCTATGCCTCCCTGCGCCGTAAATTTCCCGACGAAACCTTCTGCCTCGATGGGGAGGGGCATAGCCTCGGGAAAGCCGGGACCTTTATGGGCCAGCACCTGCTGGTGCCGAAAGAGGGGGTAGCCATCCATATCAACGCTTTTAACTTCCCCGTATGGGGCATGCTGGAGAAGATCGCCGTCAACCTGCTGGCTGGGGTGCCCGCGGTCGTAAAGCCGGCTACCGTCACCTCTTTCCTGACCGAGGCTGTCGTCCGCGAGATCGACCGCTCGGGCATCCTTCCGCCCGGCGCTCTTCAGCTGATCTGTGGCAGCGCGGGAGACCTCCTCGATCATGTCGAGGCCCAGGACGTGGTCACCTTTACCGGCTCGGCATCGACGGGACAACTGCTGAGATCCAACCCCCGGATAATGAGGGAAAATACCCCTTTTAATATGGAAGCCGATTCCCTCAACTGCCTGGTCCTGGGCGAGGACGTCCTGCCCGGCAGCGCGGAATGGGACCTATTTGTCAAAGAGCTCCGGAAAGAAATGACGGTCAAGGCAGGTCAGAAATGTACCGCTGTCCGCCGGATATTCGTCCCGGAGAACCGCCTCGAAGACAGCTGGAAGGCCCTGACCAGGGCGCTTTCCCAGACCACCATCGGCAACCCGGAGAACGAAAAGGTAAGAATGGGTTCCCTCGCCGGCCTCTCCCAGCGGGAAGAGGTAAGGACCCAGGTGCGCCGTCTGCTGGCTACATCACAGCTTGTCTATGGCTCGCTGGACAGCGTGGAGGTGATCGACGCGGACCCCCTGAAAGGCGCTTTCATCAGCCCGCTGCTGCTGCTGAACACAAGCCCGATGTCCAGCGCGGAGCCGCACGAGATAGAAGCCTTCGGGCCAGTGAGCACCCTCATGCCCTATAAAGGCCTCGACGAGGCGATCGAGCTCTCCAAAAAAGGAAAGGGCTCGCTCTGCAGCTCGGTCGTAACGGCCGATGCCCGCATCGCCCGCAACTATGTTCTCGGCGCAGCGACCCACCATGGCCGCATACTCATCCTCAATGAAGAATGTGCAAAAGAAAGCACCGGCCACGGAAGCCCGCTGCCTCTCCTCGTTCATGGAGGCCCCGGCCGGGCCGGGGGAGGAGAGGAGATGGGCGGCATCCGCGGCGTGAAACACTACATGCAGCGGGTAGCAGTTCAGGGCTCACCCACCATGCTCACCGCCCTCACCGGTACCTACCAACCCCAGGCCCGCCAGCTCGTCGGGGAAAAGCATCCATTCCGGAAATACTTCGAGGAACTGCAGATAGGAGATACGGTGATCACGCACCGACGGACGATAACGGAAGCCGACATCTCCAATTTTGCCAATCTCAGCTGGGACCATTTCTATGCGCATACGGACCATACCTCTCTCGAAGGCACCCTCTTCGAGAAACCCGTGGCACATGGCTACCTTATCCTCAGCGCGGCGGCCGGACTCTTCGTCGACGCCGGCAAAGGGCCGGTAATGCTCAATTATGGTCTGGAAGAATGCCGTTTCCTGAAACCCGTCTATGCCGGGACCACGATCGGCGTAAAGCTGACCTGTAAAGAAAAGATCCCCCAGGAAAAAAAAGAAGATACTGACACCCCCCGGGGCATCGTTAAGTGGTACGTAGATGTCTATGATAATACGGGGGAATCCGTAGCCATAGCCACGATACTTACGATGGTTCAAAAAAAGACCTAAAACCAACCACCTCTGCCATGCATTACGAGATCAAAGAAGGACATGTAAGGACCGAAACCCATAACGGCGTTACCACGATCGAGTTTTTCCACCCGCAAAGCAATTCCATGCCCGGCGCCCTCCTCGAGGCGCTGACCCACGAGATCCACAGCGCAGGCAACGACCAGCACACAAAGGTCATCGTCATACGCAGCGCCAGCGAAAAGGCATTCTGTGCCGGAGCATTCTTCGACGAGCTGCTCGCCATTGAAAGCGTCGAACAGGGGATACAGTTCTTCAGCGGCTTTGCACACCTGATCAACGCCATGCGTAAGTGTCCGAAGTTCATCATCGTCCGCGTTCAGGGCAAATGCGTCGGCGGCGGCGTAGGCATCGTCGCCGCGGCAGACTATGCCATCGCGGTCAGCGGAGCAGACGTCAAGCTGAGCGAGCTGGCTATCGGCATCGGACCGTTTGTGGTCGGACCCGCCGTCGAACGGAAAATAGGCGTCGCAGCCTTCAGCAGCCTCGCGATCGACGCCACCATGTGGCGCGACGCCGAATGGGCCCGAAGAAGAAATCTCTATTGTGAACTGCATAGCGGCGTCGCCGAAATGGACGAATCCATTCGCCGGCTCTCCGAGAACCTGGCGCACTCCAACCCCGAAGCCATGGCCCTCCTGAAACAAAGCCTCTGGAAAGGCACCGAACACTGGGACCACCTGCTGCTCGAAAAAGCCGCCATCAGCGGCCGTCTCATCCTAAGCCCCTTCAGCAGGAACGCGATCCAGAAATTCAAAAAGAAATAAGGGATCCGAACCTCCGGCCAATCCACCCATTGGACTAACCCCCGTTGGACCAAATCCACCGCAGGACCTGATCCCCCGTAGGAACAGTTCCCCAGCAAATCACGTTGGACCATATCGACCGTCCCGCCCTGATCCGTCCCGTCGGACAAACCCATTCGCTGGCCCCCCGATCCTCCGATCCCCAGACCCAGGACCCCCGATCCCCGGACCATATCCTTAGGACCTTCCCGCAGGATGTCGGCATAGTGTTTTACGCCATTTGGACAATGATTTTCGCACTTCGGTAAAAAATCGCTGGACTTTTTCATGTTTTTATAAAAGTTAT
>JAFDYE010000260.1 GCA_018267585.1 Bacteroidota bacterium | reverse complement strand
GTAGACAAAAAGAATACATATGAGGAACGCTATGATACGCCCTTCGTTTTTCATAAACTATTGGATACCTGCTCAAAATACAATATTTTTTTAGTTTATAAAATATGTATAAGGAAAAGGCCTTACGCATTGAGACGATGCAGCGTAAAGGCTCCATTGTCATCCAGTTCGAACAAGGTAACGGCCGAATTCTCCTGTACGATCCGCCGGTAGTGCTGCAGCGGCATGCCCAATTTGTGCGCCATGTAAAGGCGATTCACGCCATTGTGTCCCACGGCCAGGATCGTCTGCCCCGCATGCCGGACCAGCATTTCATTAAAAAAATCATCCAGCCTCGCCACGATCTCTGCGCCGCTCTCGCCGGTATTGCCCGCGCGATTATTCAAGGGGTCCCGCGACCAGGCCTCCCAGGAAGAAGGATCAGCGGATACGAACTCTTCCCTGGTCTTGTGCTCCCAACTGCCAAAATCGATCTCGATCAGCCGATGGTCGGTCTGCACGGTGTCCCATCCCGATGCCAGTTCCGCCGTCCGCCTCGCGCGCAGCAGCGGAGATGAGTAGACGGCGTCGAGGCGAACGCCCCGCAGCCGCTCATGGACAGCCAGCGCCTGCCGGATGCCGCGTTCTGTCAGCCCGATATCCGTGTGGCCGCAATACCGGTTGCCGTCGGCATTATAGGGCGTCTGCCCGTGTCTCAGTAGGTATACGCTAAGCATAGGTCTCTTCTTTTATAAACCCCCTGTCGCGAAGGGCATTGACAAAATCCCGGTAACCCTTTTCATAGGCGCCGACCAGGGGCCGGGAGGGCTGTACTGTTTGCTCGATTGTTACCATACGCTTTACCGCCGTGATGACAGAGTCGTAGCAGGACGTCGACGCCGCCATGATAGCCGCGCCCATGGCGCCGGTGACATGGCGCGCCTTGTGAATCGGCCTGTTCAGGACGCTCGCGCGGATGGCCAGCCAGGCATTGCTGTTGCTTGCGCCGCCGGCAGTAAATACGGCCTTCACGGATTCGCCCGAAAGCTGTTCGATCAACTCATAGGCATATCGCTCGATATAGGCCACTCCCTCCATGCTGGCCGTATAGCGCAGCTCCCTGCTCAGCCCCTCCGGGGCAAAGCCGCGTGCCGCAGGCGCGATAAAAGGAAAACGTTCCCCCTCCTGTCTCAGCGGCCATGCCACCAGCCCGGTCGGCAGCAGGTGCAGAGCCGCCTGGTTCAGCGATGCGAGTGCGTCTTCAAACTCACCGGTGACCCAGTCGGCCCCGGTATTGCTCGCTCCGCCCGGCATCCAGTATCCCGCCGGATGGCGATGGCTGTAGATCCGGCCCGCGGGGTCAATGACCTCGTTGCGGGTCACGCCCTTGATGACCATAGTTGTCCCGATTGTCGTATTCCATTCACCGGGATTGATGGCCCCTGAGGCCACCTGCGACGCACAGCCGTCCGTGATGCCGGTTGTCACCGCAACAGCCGCGGGCAAGCCGAGCGAGGAGGCCAGTTCGGGCCGCATCGATCCGATGACTGCACCCGAAGGCAACACACCCGGCAGCCACTCTTTCTTCAGCGGCAGTTGCGTGTACAACCATTCCGGCCAGCAATAATCGCTGATATCATAGCCTGATTTAAAGGCGTTGGTATAGTCGGTGATGCCCCATACGCCGCAAAGCCGACCCGTGATATAGTCAGCGGCGTGGAGCCACCGGTGAAGGTTAACTGCCTTCTCCGGATAGGTCTCTACGAACCAGACCATCTTGGCCAGTCCGCTGGAGGAATTGAACGAAGTAAAACCCTTGTTGTGATGCTGCAGCGCCGTCTCCGTACACCGCACCGCCTGCACCGCGCTCCGCTTGTCGCTATACATCAACGCGTCGTGCAGGGGACGATGGTCGGCATCCACCGGGATGACCGTACCGGAAGTGGAGGTCACCGCGACGGCTTTTATGGAAGGCGCCGCAGCCCTGACTCCTTCCTGCTGCATCAGGGAAGCGATCGACGCGACACAGGCCTCCCACCAACCCTCGGGCGACTGCTCTTCACGCGACCGTTCGTTCAACTCAAAAACCTTCCCTGCGGTGGCCAGGATCACGCCGTCCGCGTCGACCAGCGCGACCCGCGCGCCCTGTGTACCGATATCCAGTCCTAAAAAATAAGGTTTCATTTGCAAAAGATCTGTCTTAACGATGAGCGATTCTTCTTCCATTCGGCATACCATTCGCCGTATCGTCCGTCGTCCCCCGGAACCACTACTTCGGGCGCTCCGGGCGAACCACCCGCGCGTCCCAGCGCGGTATTGCAGAGCGTCGCTCCACCCGCAGCCGACGACTGACGATAGTTGCCGCGCATCAGCACTTTCTTCCCCGTGAGCCCGGCGATGAACCGGCGGAGGGTAGGGCTCTCCATGCCGCCGCCACAGGCCCATATATAATCCCTGGTATGCCCGCTCACGCTGCAGAGCGTATTATAATTCTCGTAAATGCTACACGCGATATCCCACAGTGTCGACGAGACAAAGTCCGCACGCGTCAGCTGGTGAGAGACCGGAGCGTCGAAGATAAAGCCGCCCCTGGTCAGCGGAGTCCGTTCGTCGGCCAGCAAAGAGCCCAGGGAGGCGACACACTGCACGTAATCCAGCGCCCGCAGTTCGCGCTCGATCGTCGCATAGTCCTCATTGGGATAAAATATTTCTTTCAGCCTCTGGTAGTTGAGCCCCGTCACACCCGCATTCGCCTCGAACATGTAGCTGCCCTCGTCGGTATGCCTTCCGGTCCAGGTGCGTTCCTCCGCATCAATCAGATAGCTGTCGGTCAGTTTGATCACGGGTGTTGTCGTTCCGCTGACGATCACCACGTCATCCGTAGCCGGGTCCGTGCTCATGATGGCCAGCTGGGTATCGCCGCCACCCACCACAACCAAAGCCCCGGACAAGATACCGAGCGCGGCCGCCGCCTCCGGTCTTATCGCGCCCAGCACCGAACCCGCGTCGACCAGCGAAGGCAACAGCGCCGCCGGTAGCCTATACAGACCGAGCAACTCGCCACTCCAGCATTTCTGCGCAACGTCGTACAAAAGCGTTTCCGACGCCTGCGAGTGTTCGTATCCCGCAGCTCCGCTCAACTGGTAGCCTATCCAGTCGCTGATGCTCGTGAACCACGCGAGCTCATCCCAGATATCCTTTCGCCGCTCGCGGATGCCAACCAGTTTCATCGCCGGGAACAACGAGCCGGGGTATCTGCCGGCCAGTTGATAGACACGAGAGGGATCGGGCATCATGTCTTCCCATTCTCTTCCACGGTGATCAATATTCGGCAATCCGATCAGCGCATTTCCCGTCGCATCGACGAGGACGATCCCTTCCCGCTGGCTGGTCGAGGTTACGGCCAGGATGTTCACACCACCCGCAGCGCCCAACGCTGCCGAGGCGATCCGGCAGATCTGCTCCCATAGCTGAGACGGATCGAAATAGAGTGCCTCGGGATATAGCGGGTCTTTATGGTAGAGGATATCCTCCCGCTGGATACCCAGCAGCTCGCCGCCGGGCGACACGACCGCTGCCCTCGCATTGCCCGTGCCGATGTCGATGATAAGGTAAGCTTCTCTTTTCGTCATGACTGTAAATTTACCCAATCCAGAATTTTTTTGTTCAGTATGTCCACGTGGTGGTCCTCCACCTCGTGCGTGGCGCCGGCCGTATGCGGCGTGGCAAGCACCAGCGGGCTGTTGATTAGGCGGTAGTCTTTTTCATCCGGTGGTTCGAAATTGAAAACGTCCAGCACCGCCCCCCCGATCCTCCGATCTTCGATGGCGGCCAGCAGGTGGTCGCGGTTGACGACGCTTGCCCTGGCAGTATTGACGAAGATGGCGTCGGGCTTCATGGTATCGATAAGCCGCTTGTCGATCATTCCGACCGTCTCATCCGTCACCGGGAGATGGATCGATACGATATCACTGTGCGCAAAGACGTCTTCCAGTGTTGCCTTTCTGAATCCGGCGTCCGCAGACGAGATATAGGGATCATAGTATTGGATGAAACAAGGGAAGCCCCTCACCATCTCCGCTATCCGCTGCGCGACCGCGCCAAAACCGACCATGCCGATGGTCTTGCCGGCCAGCTCGTTGCCTTTGAACTGTAGATAGGAAGTATGGGCGCCTTCGTCCCAGTTGTGACCGGTGAGCCACTGCCAGCTGGGAATCGTCTTGCGCATCAGATTGATGACATTGGCAAGGAACATTTCGGCTACCGCCTGTGCATTGCGTGCCGGCGTGTGAAAGACGGGAATGCCGTGTTCATGAGCCGCCTTCAGGTCCACGTTGGACGGCGTGCCCCGGCATACGCCGATAAATCGGAGGTGTGGATGGGCCTTGATCACGCCGGCTGTCACGTGATCATGCTCGGTGATCAGCGCGTCTGCCCCCGACCGGTCGAGCAGCTCGTTCAGCTCTTTTTCGTTGTATGCCCTGCCATTCTGTTTCCATTCTTTATAGATCACTTCGCCCAGCTGACTGGCGAGCTTTTCCCTGCCTTGTTCATTGTACGGCGCGGTTATCAAGATCTTCATGATATCGTGTGATGGTTTTTATGTTTTTTGTGGTTGAAATAAAGGAAGTCAGTATCGCGCCGGCAACATAGAGTCCCGAAAGGATCCAGATGACACCGGCGCTGCCCAGGGCTCCGATAAAGAGGCCCACGATCGCCGGCCCGACAAATACGGCAAGTCCTGCGCCCAGGTTGAGCACGGCCATCGCCGCGCCCTTGTCCGTCGTTACAAGAGAAGGCGTCAGGGCCGACAGCGGTACAAAGCCCGCGAGCAGCGCGCCCCAAAGACAGCCCGACAGCAGCACGGCCCAGAAATTATCCGCAAAGAGGATGGGGGAGTAGTAGAAGAGCAGCGAGCTCGCGGCGCACCCCACGCAGCCGAACCAGAGGACGGTTCGCCGCCACCCGATGCTGTCCCCCACAAAACCGAAGATGAGATTGAAGACGATATTCGCCGTAAAGATCGTCCCCCAGATCTGCAGCCAGCCGGTGGTGCCGATGCCATGCTTTGCCATATAGATAGGCATGAAGACGAGAAAGGCGAACTGCGAGGTGGTGTTGATGACCCGAACGATGCCGCAGAGCAATACGCCGGGCTCCTCGCGCATGATCGTAAATCCTTTCTTCAGCTCTGCCAGCTTGCCCAAACCACCCGACGGAACAAGCCTGTCGCGATTCAGCACCAGCGCACAGAACGCGCCCAGCGCTACCCAGAAGATCGAGGTCCACAATGTATCGAGATAGCCCAGCCGCTGAATGGCCCAGCTGGAATAATAGGCGCCGAATACGTTGAGCCCTCCCGTGAATACGAACCAGAACCAGCCGGCGGCGGTGCTCAGCTTGTTCTTCGGACTGCGGTACATGATCCATACCAGGAAGGAGTAGGCGAAGAGGGGATAGCCAAAGCCGCGAACGGCATAGGTCGCGAGCATGACGGGAAAATTGACGTGCGGCAATCCCAGTCCGACGAAGCCGGCCGTACCCGCCACATACAACAAAATCCCCGCGAACATCGTCTTGCGCGGACCAAAGCCATCCGTCAATACGCCCGAGAACCACGAGGCGATGGCGATCGTTACGCCGTAAACGGTAAATAACAGCGCAGACCGCTCGATCGCCAGCCCCCGGCCGATCAGATAGGGACTTAGCCACCCCTGCTCGACCCCGTCGCCCATCATAAAGATCAGAATGCCCAGATACCCCCAGACCAGCTGACCGGGAAGACCCGCCTTTTCGAATAGTATGCCGCGCTTGACCATATGGCTTTTTTAGTTTTAAAAATGTTTAAAAACAAAAATCGTTATGTTGACAAAATAACTAAATGAAATAAAATAAAACAAAATTTAATTAAAATAAGCAAAATAAAATAGCATTCGCCCTTTAAAATCTCCCTAATTATTGAAAATAAAATTGTTATTTTTACTTCATATTCTTATTTCTTATCATGAACATCAACGAAAGGCACCAATACATCCTCGAAAAATTGAAAAAGGACGGCAAGGTCAACATCTTCGACCTCGTAGAGGAAATGGGCGTTTCCGGCGTCACCATCCGGAAAGACCTCAAACTGCTGGAAGACAAGCATTTGATGTACAAGATCCGAGGCGGCGGGTCCATCAACAACCCCTATGCCGCCGACCGGCCCATCTATGAAAAAGAGCTGATCAACGCCGATGAGAAGAAAAGGATCGCCAGGGCCGCCATCGAGCTGATCGCAGATACCGACAGCGTGATGATAGGGTCCGGGACCACCGTTTTCGAGGTCGCAAGGGCCTTGTATCCGCCCAGGCACCTCACCGTCATCACGCCCGCCCTGCGCGTAGGGCTCGAGCTGAGCAACCGCACCAACGTCGAAGTCCTGCAGCTCGGCGGTCTCATCCGCCCCAATTCCTCCTCCGTCATGGGCGATTACGCGATGAGCATGCTGTCGGATATCTCCTGCGGCATCTTCTTCCTCGGCGTAGACGGTATCGACCTGAGTTTTGGCATGTCGATCTCCAATCTTACAGAGGCCGCGCTGAACCAGAAGATGATCGAGACGGCCCAGACTGTCGTCGTCCTCGCCGACAGCACCAAATTCGATCGTCGCGGCCTGGGACGCATCTGCGGGCTCGAACAGGTGCACTATATCATCACCGACCGCAACGTCTCCGCCAATACAGTGAAGGCGTTGAAAGAACGGGATATAAAGGTCATGACGGTCTAGGCACGGGTCACCGCGTGCTCAGCGTGACCGGTCCCAGCAGACCCGAAGACAGCAACGGCGCGTTCTTCTTCAGCTGGATATTCGTGTTCGTCAACCGTTGCTCCTGCGGCAGCGCGGCATCTCCGATCAGCCGGTTCGGCCATAGGTTGATCACCTCGATGGTCAGCTCGTTCCTGCCTTTCTTCAACGCAGCAGTCAGCTCTACCTCCCAAGGCGCCGTCCAGACGATACCCAGGTCCTTCCCGTTCAAAAAGACCCGCGCTATATTTTTCACCACGCCGAGCCCAAGCCACACCGGGCCACTGGTGCTGATGTCGAACTGTTTGCGGTATACTGCCTTCCCGGAATAATATTTGATCCGCTGGTCTTCGCTGGTGGCCCAGTCTGTGAGCCGGTCGAACTTAACCTTTGCCGGTCCTCCCCATTTTGTATCGAACGCTACGTCCCACTCCCCGGTCAGCTCCTGCACCACGCGGCGCTCCGGGAAATTGTCACCGGCCGCCGCGGATACCAATCCTGCCTTTTTCGGAAAGACCACGAACCAGGACTGAAAACCTTCAAATCTGAGCGGCACGACCAGGCGGCCGCGGTCCATTCTGTAGTTGATCTTCGATCGGATCGCACCGCTCACCGGATCCCACAGCTGC
The DNA here is from genome assembly GCA_018267585.1 of Bacteroidota bacterium. Lineage (GTDB taxonomy): Bacteria > Bacteroidota > Bacteroidia > Chitinophagales > Chitinophagaceae > Puia. The sequence goes on along the minus strand of JAFDYE010000260.1, from coordinate 1,867 downwards.
GGGGTATGATCGGTGATCCGGAACGAGCAGTCCGATGCGACGGCTCGTCCATGCCGGTTGGTAATAAAATAGACCTCGGCATCCGGCGTACTGCGATGGATAAAATCGAGCCAGCCGTCTCCGCTGTATTCAAAGTCGGGGTGAATATTCTTCTTTGCCAGCACCTCGCGGATACTTAGGCCGTCGCCTATCCTGCCCGATCCCCAGAGCCGCTCCGAAAGAGCCCCGATCTCCTGGTCGCAGGCCGGGTAGTTCAGCAGCCCCGAATCTTCTACCGGCCGCGGACCGATGACAGTCGCTCCCGCATCGACGAGGCTTGCGATCTTCTGCAGCACCTTTAGCGGCATCCGCGTCGCCGAGGGCAGCACCAGCACGGCATAGCTCATGCCGTCGGGCAGTACCAGACGCCCCTCGCGGCAGGACGCCCGCGTCAGCAGGACCTCTTCGTTGCAAACGTCATAGTCGTAGCCCTTGCCCAATGACGGATCGATATGTTTTTGCGCCACGAGATTGGGCGTGATATCTCCGTTATAAAAAAGCACGTCTGCGACAAAAAGCCCCGAGCGCAACAGCCACTGACAGCGGCCCACATAGTCGAAGAAGGGCCCCGACATTTCCCACCACGTAACGTTCGGATTGAAATGCGTACCCGCCCCATACTCATACCCCGGCTTGCCATCTTTCGGGCGGGTAGCCGTTGACGTGTGGATGGCGATGCGGTTGATCCCTTCACAGTAAGCCCTGTCCAGCGCCTGTTTCAGCGAACCGGGATAGTCCATCCAGTGCCGGAAGCTCGTAAATGCCTCGGCGGAGATCACCGTATGACCGTATAAGTGCCCGGCCGAAGCCGCCATCTTCGTTACCTTATTTTGTCCCTTGTCCAGCCGCGAGGTCCCATAGGGCTTGTCATCGGTCAGGGTCGACTCGTCTTCGTGCTGCGGTCCCAGCCAGAACTCGCCCATCGGCAGATCGCTCCGTCCCTGGTTCTTCAAACCGTCCATACACATCGTTCCCGAGCGGCTCGGACCCGCCGCTTCATTCTGCACCAGCATGCCCTGCCCGTGACAGAGCTCGGCAAACCGTTGGTAGTGCTCGTCTGCCATACAGTCGCCCAGCGTCTTGCGGTAGTCATTCAGGAACCGGTCCGAGACCGAAGCGCTCCCGATAATATAACCCGAGAGCACCGGCAGATAGGGTGTCGCGTCATAGCCCCTGTATTTCCTGAACTGTTCGAGGATGTTCGTCGTCCAGTTGGGAAAACCGTCCTCAAAACTATCATCGCAGAAATACTTCGGCTTGTTCCCCACCTTTGCGGCTTCCCCGATAAACAGCTTGCCGAGATGCTCGAACTGGAGTTCGACCCCGCGGCGATCATACCAGTCTACGGAAAGCCCGTCGCCTTCCGGCTGGGCGATCATCAGCCGCGAGCCCGTCATCCGGTGACCCGTGCGGACGATGGTCCATTTTCCCGCCGGCACCTGCCAGACCAGCTTGCCGTCCTTATCCATATTGCCGGTAAGGTCGATCACCTCGGGCACCGGCACCGGCTGGTCAAGCGGCTCATCGGACCACTGTTGCAGGAGCGGCTTCATCACGTCGACAGCCATGATAAAATTGCTGGCGTCGCGGTGGTTGGTCTTGGCGTCAAGCACTGCGGCCCGCGGACCGGTGATGCGGGAGCCGCGAGACGGTATAGCTACAATTGCCGTATCGCGGTAGTCCAGGACGTCCAGCGGCAGATCGATATATTCTTTGAATCCCGGCGGGTTGAACACCTTGTCATAACCTGCTCTACCTCCCGGCAGGGGCAACGGTCCGGAGAACAGCTGCGGACCCTCCACCTCCAGTTCGGACTGCAGATACCAGC
>JAFDYE010000025.1 GCA_018267585.1 Bacteroidota bacterium | reverse complement strand
AGGCTTTATCCACAAACGGCGAACGGAAATCCTCCAAAAATTGAAGAGAGCCGTTTAGTGGATAAAATATTTGAAAAACCGGAAAACTCTAACTGACGGTGGCCTAGTTTTAGGGGGAGCTTACATAAGGAACGCGTGACCTCTCCCAAAAAAACAGTAGTAAAATAGGTTAGAAATTTCGGGGAAAGAAATAAAGTTGGATAAAGTAAAATGTAAGGTTTAAAGCAAATTGTAGTTGAATATACCTTAATCGAAAACAGAGGATTTAATGTAACTTGCTGAAGATTATCTGAATAGCCTAGCCTTCTCAGTTTTTATCCCCGAATCTAAATGATTAGCAGTCCTGAGTGTCAGGCATTTAGTTCTTTAATTAACTCCAAAGCCATTTGGTCAGTCTCCACATATTCAGAAGGCTTGGATTGAGTGCTGGGTGCTACTAGAGCATGTTTTCCTCTGATCTCCTTTCTCATGCTATAGAATGGTTCTTTTTGCTCGTCAGGCACTTGATGATGATCCAGCCATAACTCCAACGCGTGGTCGGGTTGAAGGTTTGGCCAAGATTCCCAATTCAGCAAGGTATAATCGTAGGTTTTCAGCAATGCTATTAGGAAAACTGCACAGTTGACAAACTTTTCGGCAGCGGTCTTACCGGTAAACGCCCCAGACTGAAAGTCAAATTTGCCCCCCTCGTAGACAATACCTACGCGATTGAAAACAAATCCATTCAATTGATTCTGTGAAACAAGCTCTGCCAATGCAGCAATAGAAGGAAGAAACTCATTCTGGAAATCGGCTATGGGATTAAATAAGTAAACTTGAAAACCTGGATTTGTAACTTCCTCTACCGGAATATTATCGCCAGCTTGAAAATGCACCACCTTTCGTTCCTGCCCGGTCTTCCAGTAAAGGCCTACGTGCACTGCGTCGCCCCTAATATACAGTCCACAAACTGCTACTCCATCTTCGGCGTGATCCCGCAAAAATTGATCGCGATATCGTAACAAGGTGAAGAGTTGAGATTACAACTTTGAAAGAAGAATTTCATGCGCTTTTTTGGTGGCCGCCTCCAAGCCGGGCACGTGCTCAGTCATGATCAAGGCGCTTTTAATAAGTGATGGGTGGATATCTTTTAACGCATCGTCGGACAGAATCCGCTGAACTAACTCATGGCCGTTGTTATTCACTGCATACTGGAGAAAAATGAAGAAGAGTTTATTCTGCTCTTTCAGAGAGTCTGCGGTGGTAAAAAAGTACTCAAACAACATTCTCTGTGTTCCCGTACTCTGAGACACCTGCAAGTTATCAAGGTTAACCGTGTTATTTGTAGTCGTCGCAAAAACTCTACCTAACATTTTCTTCAAACATTTTTTTGAAAAATTCATATATCTCTCTGGCGGTATCGCGGTTCATGTAGACACCCACCTCTATCTCCCGAATAACGCCAACTTTAGAATCCTGGCTGACAGCGCCAACGGGATTGAGAGTGTTATTTGGCTCAATTTCATATGTCACTGATTTGGGAATCGAATTCCTGGTGGCATAGAAACTTAAGCTGACAGCATTGGCACTGGTGAAGCCACCTATCAATCCGTCCGCGTAAACTGTCCGGTACATTGGATTCTTCTCGTAAAAGACCGTCAATTTGGGCTTTTCTAATGGTTCCACTTCCTAAGTAGCTGATTTTTAATAATAAAGGTGAATTAAACTCATTCAAGTTAGTTGTTTTTTCCCACGTATGCAAACTGTCCCTAAACCAGCTCTTGCAACCGAGCAGTTACAATTGAATAAGCGCCCTTGGTAGATCTTGGAGGAAGAAAAGGGCGCAGCCTATGTCTGGTAACTTTATCCCCTTCATATTCTAAAGGGGATAAACGATCAAAACGGATAAATTTTGGTTTACTTTGATGCGGTAAATAATATTCTGTAATGAAAATGTAGTTGTATGGAAAGTTTGAAGAAGCAGAATGACACTTCAGCACTCCATCCCAACCAGTTGGTGACGGGGCAAGACCTGGAAAATTTCAGGCAAAAAATGGTAAGTGATTTAGAACAGCTGCTTAAGCAGCATTTGGGTTCCACACCCAGAAGGTGGCTTAAATCCTATGAGGTGAGAAAGTTGTTAAACATCTCGCCGGGGACGCTCCAGCAATTGAAGGCAAAAGGCGCCATTCCGTATTCGAAAATGGGAGGAGTGCATTATCACGACTGGGAAGCTATTGAAGAGCTATTGCAGTCCGGGAAAAAGGCCGTTTAGCAAAAATCGGAAAAAAGGAGGGCCTCGGTCTAATGGAACCAGGCCCTTTTAAATTACTCCATTTTAAGGCAGGTTTCTTACTCATTTTTTTGTGGCGCTTTCATTTTGGTATACATGTACGCCACGAATGATTTTTTTCTTTCCTTATTTAGCATAAGAAAGCATTCTAATCAATACAAAAATTGTACAACCATGTTTCCCCTTTTCAAACAGCAATCGTTGCCAGAGCAAATATTGCTATTGTCGCCGGAGGAGGCAAAAGACCCGCATGATACACTTGCCAGCCTCTTTATTGATCACAAGCTCCATGAAGTAAGGAAGTTCCTGGGCGACGTAACCGAAACCTGCTTAACAACTGATAGACATCCGTTTTCCGATCCGGAGGTCAGGAGCGATTGCCTACATTACATTAACTGGCTTGTGAGGTGTGTCGAGGCCAGCGCGCTAATAGCAGGCCAAAGAAAGGAGTAATAACTTTAAATCATAACGATATGGATTTCTTAAAGCCGCCTGACCTAGCGAGGTTGGTTAAGTTAAAGGCTGACCTTGCCCTGTTTGAGATTCGCTTCCCATTGACCTATTTGACAAAGAAGTTGGGATATGGTAAAAGCAATGTTAGCGCATATTTGAGCGGTACTAAGCCGATGAGTGACCGATTCCATAAAGCCGTTTATGCTCATTTCGCGAAACTTGCCAAAGAAAGGGGGATAGTTCTGGAGAAACCGGGTATAAAATCATTTGCCTTCAATGGAGACGACCAGACTGCGCTAGATCGCTCTTTGGCCAACACTTTCATTAAACATCTGGAAAGCTTGAAGAAAGATGTTGAAACCACCATTGAAGAGTACAGGAACTTTCTTAAGATTCCCGCCCATTAGAAGAATAAACGGGACGGGCGAAACACAACTTCGAAGGGAACTATTATTGCCATTAGTTACCTCCGTCCGCGTGGAATCGCCGCAATAATAGTTTTCTTCGAAGCGCCAACGGCGTTGCTATCGTCCGGATATTCACGAACGCCCATCGCCGGCGGCCGCCTGTTCTCTTGCCATCGCGTCATCTTCTTTCGGCGACTTCGGAGCCGAAAGCCTGCTTTTCCCCGCCGACTTTGGAGGCAAGGGGCAAGACTGTTGTGGCCGTGCCACAATGGAACATCTTGCCGGGCGAGCGTGCAACAGTCGCCCTAATAGTGAACAGCCATTGGGGACCGACAGCGAAACACGGATATCAGCCAATCTGACCTTTTCAGGTTCCCGAATTATTTCTTACTTTTCCTGAATGGAGTCAATAGCCCTTACCCCTTACATTTTTATCCTCGCTGGAATTGTTATGATTCTGGTCCCCTTTTTGTCCAAGCCAACTGGCAATCGACTTAAGAGCACGGGGGAACGCTGCGAAGGAGTGATTTTTGAACTAGGCTACAAAGACCATAGCGGTCCAATGTCCAACGATTCCATTACCAAGGACAAGATTACAATCCGGTTTGTCACACAAAAACTTGAATGGATAACGGAAGATTTGAACACCGATTTTATGGTTCTGTATACGAACCAATTTAAAGAGGGTGATAAGGTAACCGTGATCTATGATCCTAATAACCCAAAGGATTTCACAATAGAAACAAAACAGACCCCTAAACAAATCAAAATTATCCTGTCAATTGCGCGGGTGGTATTTATATCAATCGGCATTTACAAGCTCCTATCCGGGAGCTAATCCCATACTACGACTTCGTTTGCAAGTCGCTCAACTCCTTTCCGAATAGCTTATCCCTTAGCTCCCGCATATTGTTGCTGACCTTCTTTTGGGTCACCTTCGCGTATACCTGGGTTGTCTTGATGCTCTTGTGTCCGAGCATCTGGCTGACCGTCTCGATGGGTACGTCGTTTTCAAGTGTTATCGTGGTAGCGAAGGTGTGGCGGGCGGTGTGGGTTGTCAGGTGCTTGTTGATCCCGCATAAGTCGGCGATTTCTT
>JAFDYE010000259.1 GCA_018267585.1 Bacteroidota bacterium | reverse complement strand
GCCCGCAATTTCCACGACCAGATAGGTCCTATGCTTTTGTATGGTAGTGTGCTGGCCAGGAAGCGGGGGGATGAGGAGATGCGGGAGCATATATCCCTGATCATGGATGCGGTCCGGGATATCTCGCATGACCTGAAATCGTCGGAGCTGAGTACGGTAGGCTCATTCGGGAAGGCGGTTTCGGTGTTGCTGGAGAAGGTGAAGGCGGCGACGGATATCGACTATTCCCTGCAGGTCGGCAATAGCGGGCAGATACTGGCCTATGGACAGCTGACGCAGCTGGAAGCGATCGTGCAGGAGCTGATCAGCAATTCGATCAAGCATTCGGAGTGCCGGGAGATCATGGTGCGGCTGGGTGTGGAGAAGAGGAAGATGGTCCTTAATTATTCGGATGATGGGGAGGGGATCAATCCTTCGCTTGCGGGGGGAGGGATCGGGTTGAAGAATATAGGAGAGCGGGTGAAGTCTATGAATGGAAGTTTTATGCTGAACAATTCCTGGCCCAGGGGGTATTCGGTCGATATAACAATCCCATTAGTATGAATCCATTGCCAAAGAAATACCATTCCCTGCTGGTGATAGACGACCACAATATGATCATCAATGGGATCAGGCTGCTGGTCGGGGAACAGTTCAGGGCCTTTTACCAGGCTAATGACGGGGCTGCGGGAATCGCTCTGGCGATGGAGCATCAGCCTCAGCTGGTGATCGTTGACCAGGTATTGCCTGACCGTAGCGGGGATTCAATAGTAAAGGAGGTGAAGTACCATTGTCCGCGGACGAGGATACTGGCCTATTCATTCAACGGGTATCCGGCCGCGGTGCTGAAGATGTTCGAGGCGGGGGTAAACGGATATGTGATCAAGAGCGAGGACGATACGGAGTTCAATAAAGCGGTGGAGTTCCTGCTGGAGGGAAAGGACTATTTCTGCAAGGAGGCCAGGAACCATATCATACACCGGGTCTTCCCCGAGGAGGAGCATGCCCGGCTGATCGTGGCGAATACGGGGTTTTCGGCCCGTGAGATCGAGATCATCCGTCTGGTCTGTCAGCAGAAGACGGCGAGGCAGATCAGCGAGATCGTATATCTGTCCGAGCGGACGGTGGAGCAGTACAGGAGCAATATCTCGAGGCGGATCGGGGCGAAGAATGTCGCCGGGATCATCCGGTTTGCGTTGCAGAATGGGATCATCGATCTCCGCGATCTGTGATGGAGCTACTTCGGGTCGTTCTTTTTGTCCGGGATGATGTTTTCGTAGAATGCCGGGTCGATCAGCAGGGTATTTTGCAGGTATTGGATGTGTTCGCTGGCTCCTTTTTTCTTTAGATAGTCGAGGACGTGGCGGAGCAGTATCTTGTATATATAGGCGGGCGGGCGGACCTCGCCGAAGAGGTCTTCGTTGTGTTGCCAGAGGTCCACGAATACTTTTACGGTGAGTATCTCCAGCTCTTTTTCGTCAGCTATTCCGGCGAGGGTTCGGATGGCCGAGAAGATAGAGGGGTAGTAAAGGTCGATGAACTGTTCAAATAATGTGGTACGATCAGTCGAGGTCATTCCTGAAAGATTTAATGGTAATAGTAGTCAGCGCCGGTGGGGGAAATGTAACCGGGCAGGGAGGATTTTTTTTGTGGTTCGGTCAGGGGATGTGTCGATCAGCGGGTAATGGGTTTGTTGGGGAATATACGGGACGGTTGGGGTATCCGGTCGTGACCCGGATCAAGATTTGTTGCAAAAGCGGGTAGTTGAGCGTTTGTGGTACATATTTTGCGGCAAATTAGGGACTTATATACCCAATACATATATACAGGCTTTCTCCTGTGATTAACCAATAAGAGAGTATTCCGTCTAGATCTGAGCAGAACCAAGACATTGGCATAGCCCTGTCACATCAAGTCAGGTAACGTAGGGACGACCCGCCACTACGTTACCTTTTTTATTTTGAGGAACCCGGTGAGGAAGCTCTGGAGAGGGTTCCAGGGATAGGACTTCATGTCGTGAAGGTAGCCGGGGGTAGTAAATTAAAAAACTTCGCCCAAGTTGACAAAAAAGCCGCCTGAGCCGTGGATGCCCCAGCCGTAGTCGATGCAGAGATTGGTGCGGCTGAACTTATTGAGGCTGATCCGGAGGCCTCCGCCATAGCCGGGGATGAGGTACTGGAATTTGCCTGAGGCGGGTTCGGTAAAGGACTGTGCGTTGGCGAAGACGACGCCGCCGATGAGCCCGTTGGCGCTGATGCCAAAACGGTATTCCGATTCGAGATAGATCATATTCCTGCTGCGGAAGCGGCCCTGGATATATCCGCGGGCGGTATTGCTGTAGGCGTCCCAGCCGGTGCTGGGGAGGAGGAGGTAGGGGGGCTTGCCGCCGCCGACCGTAAACCAATCGTAGCTCCAGAGTGCCAATACATTATGCGACCGGCCGGGAAAGGGAATGTATTTCCGCAGGTCGAAGAGGAGGGACTGCCAGTTGTCGTCGCTGCCGAGGAAGGTGAAGTTGGGGCGATAGGTTGCGCTTGCGTAGCTGCCTTTTTCGGGGTTGATGGGGTTGCGGCGGCTGTCGAAGAGCAGGTGGAGGGACAGGCCGGACGCGACTGCTGTTCTGGAGAAGCCGTATCGCTCGAAGTCGGTGGTCTTGCCGGGGCCGGAGGGAGGGTCTACTTCCCGGATGTTGAAAAAATAGTCAAGGTCATAGCCGATTCCGAGGTAGAGGTCCCGGGTAAGGGACCTTAAAATGGCCTGATGAAGCCGCAGATAGCCGTAGTCGATGTTATAGCCGCTGTCCACGCTGGTGTTTCCGCCGAGTCCGTAGGTCTGGGAGGGGTATTGCAGGTAGCGCCAGTCGGTAATGATGTTATATTTATTTCCCCTGGTCCAGATATCGGCCTGGATGGGGAGGATGACCTGTTCGTATTGAGAGTAGGTGATGCTGGTGAGGATGGAGGACATATTGGCCTGGCTGTGCTCGCTGGTGTAGAAGGCGAAATTGGAGGAAAGGACGCCTGCGAAGCCTGTCTGGAGGGTATAGCCGGCGACGGGAAGGGCGGAGATGTGGAGCTTGCCCTCTTTCTGGGGGACGGTGTCTATCCTTTTGGTCCTGTGACCCTTGAGCCAGGAGCGGCCGACGTCCACGAGGTCTACCCGATTGTTTTTCAATGAGTCCTGAGCCCAACCGGGTGTGGTCAGGAGGAATGAAAGGATTAGTGGAAGGGATATTTTAGCAAGTAGACGCAACAAATTTTTATTAGTACCCCGTTGAGACTGGTGATTAATAAAACGGTTTAAACCGGTGTTTAATATAGGTTAGTGAGAGAGGGGATGTTTTTAGAGGGTATGGAACAGGACGGGCTGAGTTGCGCAATTTTACGTCTTTTTTGGTAATAGGTCTGTTAATAAAGTGTGGTGGATTATGAGCGGTCGGCGAGATCGGTGTATTCGTTGAGCTTGTGGAGTTCGAGGATGGTGGTCTTGCCGTCTTCACTCTCCCGGTACATGGGGACGAATTTTCCATTGAATTTTATTTCCTGGTAGGTATAGGAGGTCCGTTGCTGGACGAAGTTGGAATAGACGTCGTCGAAGCCGCGGATGAGGACGTATATCTCGACGTCTGCGGCGGCCATGTCCTTATAGCCGAAGTCTTTGAGGGGGCTTGTTTCGTCCATGGGGTGGACTACGGTCCAGTTCATGGGCAGGCTTTCGACCTTGCTGCGTTCGAGGTTGAGGTCGTAGTATCTGTATTCTTCGCTGAGGTCGTCCTGGAGCACTTTGAGGCCGATATTGACGCGGATCTGGACGTCGGTCAGGGTGTGGTTGTCTTTGTAAGGGGCGAACCGGAACATCAGGGCTTTGCCGCCTTTGTAGGGGCTGACGAGGGCGAAGTCGCTGAAGAGGAGATAGGCGCGGGGGCGGGCGAAGCGTCCAAAGATGAGACCGGTGGCGAGGGCGAAGGACAGGAAGCCGCTCATGCTTTCTATGGCGGCCACGAGGTTGGCCCATCCGCCGACGGGGTTGACGCGGCCGTATCCGACCGTGGTAAAGGTTTCTGTGCTGAAGAAGAAGGCTTCCTTGAACTTACCCCAGGGGGTGGTTGCTATCAGGCCCTGCAACTGGTCGAGGCCGATGAGGAGGTAGACGCTGCAGTACAGGAGGTTGATGGCGAAGTAGGAGAGGACGAGGAGGGCGATGAACTTCCAGCGGGGGAGGGTCAGCATAAAGTGGAAGATGCTGAGGCGGTTGACCAGGGAGACGCCTTCTTTGCGGAGGTTGAAGGTGCCGTCCCGGTTGATGAATCTGCCGCCGTAGTTAGCCGCGTTGGTGCCGAAGCCTGTGTCGTTGTTGGTTTTTAGCTTCGGGTCTATTTTCATTTCTGATGCCATAGTGTTGCAAAGTTAACGGCCGACCGGTTAACGGATACAGGCATCGTATAAAATTTCGATGGGGTGGAGGGCGATGCGTCCTGTTCCGTCTTTTATCTGGTGGCGGCAGCTGGTGCCGGGGGCGGCGATCAGCGTGTCGGCGGTCTGCTGGCGGACGGTGGGGAGGAGGACGAGCTCGCCTATCTTTTGGGAAATGTCGTAGTGTTCTTTTTCATATCCGAAGGAGCCTGCCATGCCGCAGCAGCCGGAGGGGATGGTGCTTACGGTATAGTTCTCCGGGAGGGAGAGCAGCTGGACGGAGCCGGCTGTCGAGCCGAGGGCTTTTTGCTGGCAGTGTCCGTGCAGCTTGATGGTGCGAGCTTCTTTGGTGAACTGGTCTTTGGTGATGGCGCCTTTTGCGGCTTCGGCCGCGATGAAGTCGTCGATGAGCCAGCTGTTCTTCCCGAGGGCCTTTGCTTTTTCGAGCAGGTTGTCGTCGGCGAGGTCGGGGTATTCGTCCCGGAAGGTAAGGATAGCCGATGGTTCGATGCCGATGAGGGGTGTTTGTTCGCTGACAAGGGGGGAAAGGGCTCTGATATTCTGGTTGACGATGGTCTTTGCGTGGCGGATGAGTCCTTTGGAGAGCCAGGTGCGTCCGCTCTCGCTGTGGTCGGGGATGATGACTTCGTAGCCCAGGTGTTCGAGGAGGAGGATGGCTTTGATGCCGATCTCCGTGTCGTTATAGTTGGTGAATTCGTCGCAGAACAGATAGACCTTTTTATCGGAGGTCTTCTTCCTGTGTTTCTTGTACCAGTTGCGGAGGGTCGTCTTGTGCAGGTAGGGCATTGAGCGGTCGGGGGCGAAGCCGACGGCTTTTTTTACCCATGTCTGCCGCATCATCCAATTGTAGATGCCCGGGGCGATGGAGCCGAGTCGGGCGGAGGTCGTGAAGTTTGCGATCAGCCTGCTGCGCAGGGGAACGCCGTTGGCGTCGTAGTAGTGCTGCAGGAATTCGGCCTTCAGTTTGGCGAGGTCGACGTTGGAGGGGCATTCTGATTTGCAGCCTTTGCAGCTGAGGCAGAGGTCCATTACGTCGTAAATCTCTTTATTGTCGTAGCGGTTGGGCTTGTCCGAGTGGGTGAGGAACTCGCGCAGGATATTGGCCCTGGCGCGGGTGGTGTCCTTTTCGTTGCGGGTAGCCATAAAGGAGGGGCACATGGTGCCTCCCGAGAGCTGGGTCTTGCGGCAGTCGCCGGAGCCGTTGCACTGTTCGGCGTGCTGGAGGATGTTCTGGTCATGGAACCTGAAAATGGTGGGGAAGGGAGGAGTTTGCTGGCCGGGTTCGTAGCGGAGCATGGTGTTCATGGATGGGGTGTCCACGATCTTGCCGGGGTTGAAGATGTTCTCGGGGTCCCAGGTCTGCTTGATCCGGCGGAAGAGCTGGTAGTTCTTTTCGCCAACCATTTGGGGGATGAACTCGCCGCGGAGGCGGCCGTCGCCGTGTTCGCCGCTGAGTGATCCCTGGTATTTTTTGACGAGGGTGGCGATCTCTTCGGCTATGGTGCGGAAGAGCTGGTTGCCTTCTTTAGTTTTGAGGTTGATGATGGGGCGGAGGTGGATCTCGCCGCTGCCTGCGTGGGCGTAGTGGACCGAGTAGAGATCGTATTTCTTCAGGATCCCGTTGAATTCCCGGATATAGCCGGGGAGGTCCTTTACGTCGACGGCGGTGTCTTCGATGACGGGGACTGCTTTTTCGTCGCCGGGGAGGTTGCTGAGCAGTCCGAGGCCTGCCTTCCGGAGGGACCATATCTTTTTGGCGTCGTCGCCGAAGACGAGGGGAAAGTGATAGCCGAGCCCTGCTGCGCGCATATCGGCCTCGACTTTTGCGGCGATGGCGGTTATCTCTTCGCGGGTATCTTTTTTAAATTCCACGACGAGGATGGCGCCGGGGTCGCCCTGGACGAAGAACCTGTTCTTGCTTTGTTCGATATTGTCCTTTGTGCACTCGAGGATATAGTGGTCGATGAGCTCGCTGGCGGTGGGGCTGTATTGCAGCGCGATGAGGTTGGCGCGCAGGGATTCGTCGATCGAATTAAAGTGGACGCAGAGCAGTCCTGTCTCTTTTGGGGGCAGGGGGCTGAGGTCCAGTTTGATCTCGGTGATGAAGGCGAGGGTTCCTTCCGAGCCGGAGAGGAGGCTGCAGAAGTTGAAGTCGGGTTGTCCGGCGGTGAAGGGGGCCGTATCGAGCAGGACGTCGAGGGCGTAGCCGGTATTTCTTCTTTCGATGCTTTTTTTGGGGAATTCCTTTCGGATGGACTCCTGGTTGCTATAGTCGCCGAGGATGCTGCGGGTTGTCCGGTATATATTTCCTTCGAGACCTCCGCTCTCGCATCTCGCGTGGAAGCTGTCGGGGTCGAGGGCGCCGAAGGTCGCTTCTGTG
>JAFDYE010000258.1 GCA_018267585.1 Bacteroidota bacterium | reverse complement strand
TGTGATCGCTTTTGAGGCCGGTGGCTGGAGTCGAAAAGGTCATCGTCTGGACGCCTGTGATGTTGCCGGATGGATTGAGGAGGAATACGGCATTACAATCGGCTTTGACGGACTTCATTGTCCAGTCGTGCAGCGTAGATGTGCCGCTGACCACCAGGTCGACCGAGCTTCCGGTATAGCGTACCTGTGCGGAGGTTAGTAAGGACAATAGCTGGCATGACAACAGGAAAAGCAGTGTTCTTCCTGCTGCCAGAGTAGGTCTGGCTTTCATGGTGAAAAGTTTTACTTGAGAAGCTTAATTAATTGACGGAGTAAAAGTATACCGGGAAGGGCAGCCGAAATATGACGATGATCAGAGCAGGGGTTGATTTGTTCCCGGATGGTTGTCATAGTTAGTCTGCTAAACAGGCCGTGTCCTGTTGAAGCCGAGTAATTTATAGACTGCGATCATGGCCCCGTGTACCGAATATTCGATGGTGAAGGCGAGGTCGTCGTCTATTTCCGAATACTGGCCGAGCAGCGCGAGGTTGACCGTACCCGCCGGGACGACGGAGGGACGGTCGCCTTTTGAGCGGGTCAGGAAGGGGCTTGAGATATAGGGCATCGTGCAGGGGATGCAGATGGATGTGTTCAGCATTCCGGGGAGCTCGCTGGTCAGTTCCAGGTGCGAGAAGAGCTCGGTCAGTATCTCGGCGCCGGAGCATTTACTCATCGTTTTGTTGACGAAATTGCCGGGTTTATCCGGGAACAGGCCATAGCCCCAGAATACTCCGACGTTCGCCGGCTGGTTGCGGAAATAAGGCTGGTGAAGCATGTCGACGGATAATAGCCAGCTGGAATTGCCGAATGTGACCGGTCCGCCTTTTCCGGCTTTAGCGCCGGTAAATTCCTTCATCCAGTCGAAGAAGAAAGGGTTGTTGCAGGTGACGGTGAACGATATATATTTAGACTCGTCGGTGCGGCTGCTGAAATTCAGGGGCCGGCCAAAGGTCGCGGATCGTGCGGCAAGTTTTTCCCATAGGGCCCAGGGGCCGTGGCGGGTGGGGGTCAGCAGGGGTGGTTCGTTCATCGAGCCGAGCGCCGATCCTCTGGTCGTGGACCCGATCGTTATGAAGACGAGGTCGCCGGGCGCGACGGATAGGCATTCCGGTTCGCCGTCTTTCATGAGGCGTATGCGCTGAACCGAGAGGTTGTTGCCGTCGTTGTCTATGTCGAGGTCAAAGACCTCTGCGCCTGTTATGAAGAGCACTCCTTTAGTTCTCAGCCAGTCGATCAGCGGGAGGGCAATGGAATCGTGGTGATTGAAAGGGGTTCTGTCCACTCCGGCCAGCTTGTTTATATAAGGAAGCACGTGGACGAGGCGAAGGAGATAGCGTCTGAATTCTGCCAGGCTGTGGCTGGGAGTGAAGGCAAAGGTCGATGCCCAGAGGTACCAGAAATTGCTCTTGAAAAAGGATAATGAGAACCAGTCTTTGATGCTCTTGCCGTCGAGCAGGGATTCTGTTGTCGCCAGGAGGTTTTCCAGAGAGGAAAGGTCGTCGTCGCTGAGGGGCATGAAAGAGGCATCGATCATCCGCCTTTTATTGCCGATAAGCCTGGTGCCAAAATGCGGCTCGTATTCTTTGTTGAATGCCAGAATTTCGTCGTATACCGATACGTGATCGCCATTCAGGGAGGGTATGGACGATAGCAGGTCGTAGGTGCAGTCGTAAGTGAAATTGAAGGTTCTGCCTCCGCGGATGACGTATCCCTTGTCGGCCTGGCCCGAGCCGTCCAGCCCGCCGCCGTCCGCCGCTGAGTCATCGAGGATCATAATATTTTTTCCGGGGATATTCCCGTCGCGTAT
>JAFDYE010000257.1 GCA_018267585.1 Bacteroidota bacterium | reverse complement strand
TAGGTATAACTGTAGAAGTCGCTGACCCACCAGTCTTCGATCACGAGAGAGATGGTGTGCTCCTGGCCATTGGCGTCGACAAAATAAGAGCGTAGTGACCCACTGAAGACGTAGCTTCTATAGCGGCATACGAACTCGGGCTGGCAGACGTATTGTTTTTTTCGCACGGCGGTCACGCGCAGGATCGCCGTCAAATATTCCCGTTCATCATCGGTGAGGGTGATAAAGCGTTCTATGTTCGCGATGAGAGATTCGGAAGGCTCCATGGGTGTAAATTTAGACTATTGGTTGGAGAGGACCATCGTTCGAGTCTTAGGCCGGCTGCAGGAAAAAGGGCGAATATCGAAGAAGGCGGCCCATCTTGTTGTATTAGTGAAAAATCATATATTTGTGAAATTTTGAGATCATATGTGTAGAAATGTTGTGAGGAGCCTGTGTCCCGGTCTGTTACTCGTCTGCCTGTTATCCTGCCAGGCGCTTAAATTTTACGGTGATGCTGACACGCCGATATTCAGCTCTTATGAGAAGGATATTCCCGGCACGGGATCGCCGGACTCGCTGAATGTGGTAACCTTTAACATAAAAAAAGCAAGAAAGATAGCGTTGGCGGTCTCCGAACTGAAAGTGCTGGAAAGAACAACACCCGTTGACATTTATCTCTTACAGGAAATGAATGAAGAGGGCGTCGCAACGATTGCAGCGGATCTGGGTCTGAACTACCTGTATATTCCCTTTTCCTATGACAAGGCGGATAAGAAGGATATAGGGAACGCTATTCTTACGAGAGGCACCATACGGCGTTCCGAGAAACTGATATTGCCGCATGCCAAATGGCAGAACCAGCAACGCCGGGGCGTTACGATCGGAGAGGTAGATATCCATGAAAGGAAGATACTGGTGTACAGCGTGCATACTGAAACCGTCGCGATGAGCCGGAAAATGAGAATGGACCAGGTCGATTCCGTCGTTCGATATGGTCAACAGGAATCGTCTCGGTATAAATACGTCCTGATAGGCGGGGATTTTAATACGGCCTTCCCAAAATATTCCCGGTCGGTTGTGAAAGAATTCAGCAGCTGTGGATTTGACTGGCAAACGGCAGGGGTCGGCAGCACGGCGAAGGCGATGATGGGGTTGGTGACGCCAATGAACGACTATTTATTCTCCAGGGGGTTTGCAGTTGCGAACGCCCGTGCGATACGCAGCTCGAAGTCGAGCGATCACTACCCCGTATTTGCGACCTTGCGGTATTGAAGCCTGTGTGGGGCCTGGCAGCGCTGAAGCCTGTGAGCGACCTTGCGGTATTGAAGCCTGTGCGGCGCCCGGCGGCGCTGAAGCCTGTGAGCGACCTGGCGGTCGTATGATTCCTTTCCCGTCATTTGGGTGACAATGGTTGGGCGATTGACTGATACAGGTCATGAGGCGGCATGCTTCAATGCGATAAATTCAGGCTATTCGAAAAGGTCCAAGATGACAGCCCGAAGTATATATATCCTGAGATATTTGCTGGTATTTGTCTATGGTCTTGCTTGTATGCGGCCGGTCGCTGCCCAGTATTCTGTTCCTGATAGCATTTCAAAAGCAGCCCCCGCAGCGGCCCCGGGCAGGAAACGGTTTGGTCTGGCAACGGGTGAATTTATGTTGGCGCAGGTGGGCCCCTGGGTAGTGGACGAATGCATCAGGAAAGTGGATTACACGCATCTGACGTGGCAGTCTACGTGGTATAACCTTAGTCCTGGTCACTGGGAATGGGACAACGACCCTTTCACGACAAATCAGTTCGGGCATCCGTATCACGGCTCCTTTTTCTACAGCTCATTCCGGGCCAGCGGTTACAGTTGCTGGCAATCGATGCCCGCGGCTTTTGCCGGAAGCTATTTGTGGGAAACCTTTTCCGAAAATCAGCCCCCGGCTCCCAATGATCTCATTAATACCGGCTTTGGTGGCATTACGATCGGCGAAATGACGTACAGGTTCGCCAACAAGATCCTGAATAACCGGAGCAGGGGTTTCGAAAGACAGGTGCGTGAAGTGTGTGCGATGCTTTTGAACCCGATGAACGGACTGACGAGGATACTGGATGGAAGATGGGGGAGGGTCTATGGAAATCCTTTAGAACATGACTCGTCGAATGTGTACGCGGAATTCGACCTTGGGGGAAGGAGGTTCAAAGTAAATGGTGGTGACGGGGGCCTGGGGCTTTACGGGCATATAAAGCTCCTTTATGGGACGCCTTTCGAAAATTACAGGGCCCCTTTTAGCAATATTTACGTCAATGCAGAATTTGGAGCGGATGACAGCTCGAAGCTCAACGTCCTCAGCGCATACGGATCTCTCGCCGGATGGCGGCTGGGGAACAATGAGAGAGCCAGGCACCTGCTGATGGCTACGATGAATTATGACTATATCAACAACCAGGCGTTTTTTTACAGTGCACAGAGTGTCCGGCTTAACCTGGTGTCCGCGTTCACGTTGTCACGAAAGGTCAAGATCAATAGTTTTGCCGGAGCAGGGCCGGTTATATTGTCTGCTGTTCCGGATAGCTCGTTGTATAAAGGAAGGAACTATGATTTTTGTTCGGGTCTTAGCTTTCATGCGAATGTGCAGGCAGGTGTTGCGGGGCATTTTTTTTGTGGCTTCAGCTACCGGGGAGGCTGGATGAAAACGGTGAATGGAAATGCCAGCTACCATTTACTGCATGCGATAACCAGCGAGTGGCGATATATGCTCGTAAATGGATTTTCGCTTTGCGCCGAGCCGGGCTATTTCAGGTTGAACACCTATTACAGGTCGCATCGGGAAGTCAGCAGGGGTTATCCCTATTTGCGCATTTCTGCCAGGTATTCGCTGAATCTGTGAGGATGGGAACCTCCTGGGGGGATCTGTGGGGGCGGGATCTCAGAGGATGCGAAACTCCGGGGATGGCGACCTTGTTACTCCGGTACGGGAAGGGCAGACAGCGCCGCCCTGGCTTGCCGTATATCCTTGTTGATGCTGTCCTTTAGCAGTTGTCCATCTCTTAGCAGGATGGTGCGGCCGCTGAAAGCGGCAATGTCCTGTTCATGGGTCACAAATACGATGGTCTTTTTTTCTTCCTGGTTGAGCTGCTGAAACAGCTCCATGATGCTGTAGGATGTCCGGGAATCGAGGTTGCCGGTGGCTTCGTCGGCCAGGATCATTACGGGCTGGTTGATCATTGCCCTGGCGATCGCAACGCGCTGTTGTTGTCCGCCCGATAGCTGGGCGGGCGTATGATCCAGGCGATCCTGCAGGCCGACGAGCCCGAGGGCATGTATGGCGCGCTCCCTGCGTTGCTTTGTATTTATTTCGCGATTGTACAACAGGGGTAATTCCACGTTCTCGACGGCGGTCGTCCTCGGCAGCAGGTTGTAGGTTTGAAAGACAAACCCGATCTTCCGGTTGCGGATCCGGGCGAGCTCGTTCCTTGAGAGGTCGCTGGTCTCTATTCCGTCGAGCAGGTATGCTCCGCTGGTGGGTCTGTCGAGGCAGCCCAGTATGTTGAGCAGGGTGGTCTTGCCCGAACCGCTGCTGCCCATGATGGTCACGAATTCGCCGGGCTCTATGCTGAAGGAGACGCCCTGCAAGGCGTGGATCGTCTCGACGCCCACGACAAAATCGCGTCTGATGTCCCGAAGCTCCAATATTTTCCGGTCTGGCTCCATTCAGTGTTGCTTAGTTTTTGGCCGTGTTCCTGTGTCTGGCGGTCTTGTACCCAAGCTACCGATAGGAATGCGGGGGGTACGTGATGGAAGTCATATTGGCCGATAATATTTGTCACGGTCCGGGGGCCGGGACAATAATATCTTTAGGCAGGATGCAGGGACTGATAAAAAACTTTTGACTATGGCAAAGCAAATTGACTATGACCTGGACGCCCGGAAGAAACTTCGGGAAGGGGTCGACCGCCTGGCAAAGGCGGTGATCATCACCCTGGGGCCGAGGGGGCGGAATGTCGTATTTGAAAAGATGGACGGGTCACCGCAAATGTCCTGCGATGGGGTGACTGTGGCCAAACAGATCGAACTGGAGGACCCTGTAGAAGAGATGGGTGTAAAAATGCTGCGGGATGTGGCGGTGCGGACATCAGAGGCGGCAGGAGATGGAACGACGACGGCCACGCTGCTGGCCAGGACGATGATCGACCTGGGACTAAAGCGGGTGGAAGCCGGTATCAATCCGATGGAGATAAAGAAGGGCATCGACAAAGCGGTAAAGGCCGTGACCGGGCGGCTGAAGGCGCAGGCGATCCCCGTGGGAACGGACAGCGAGAAGATCGCACAGGTCGCGAGCATCTCGGCCGGCAATAACCCGGAGATCGGTAAACTGATCGCCGAGGCGATGAAGAAAGCGGGGAAGGAAGGAGTGATCACCATCGAAGAAGCAAAGGGCTTTGAGACGTATGTCGAAGTGGTGGAAGGGATGCAATTCGACCGGGGATATAACTCTCCCTATTTTGTAACCGATGCGGAGAAGATGAGCGCCATTTATGACAATCCTTATATCCTCCTCTATGATAAGAAGATATCGGGGATGAAAGAGCTGCTTCCCCTCCTGGATAAGGTATCGCAGTCGAACAGCCCCCTTTTGATCATCTCGGAAGATGTCGAAGGGGAAGCGTTGGCGGTGCTGGTGGTCAACAAATTGCGTGGAGTATTGAAGATTGCGGCGGTAAAGGCGCCGGGTTTTGGCGACAGGCGAAAAGATATGCTGGAAGATATCGCGGTGCTTACGGGCGGCACGGTGATCATGGAAGAAAAGGGGATCAAGCTGGAGAATGCGGACCTGCCGCTGCTCGGGAAGTGTGCAAAACTGATCATTACCAAGGACAAGACGACGATCATCGGAGGAGGGGGTGATAAAGAGAAGATCAGGGCGGCTATCGCGCAGATCAGGGAGCAGGTCAGGGATACCAAATCGGACGACGATAAGGAGAAATTGCAGGAAAGGCTGGCAAAGCTCTCGGGCGGGGTGGCGGTCGTCTATGTCGGCGCGTCTTCCGAGATCGAGATGAACGTGAAAAAGGATATTGTAGATGACGCCCTGAATGCTACGCGGGCGGCTATGGAAGAGG
>JAFDYE010000256.1 GCA_018267585.1 Bacteroidota bacterium | reverse complement strand
CGGAATTGGCAGTATAAGGCAGGATCACCTCTCCGGAGGCGTCGTTAACCTGACCGGACGGCGTATTGATCCCATCGATGAACAAGGAAGGCGGAGCCTCCTGCGAATGAGAAAGATCGGGCTTAAAGCTGATGAGATGATGCCCGGACCCCACGTAATAGACGTTCTGCTCTTCATCGTACCAGCCTCCTTTCCGAAAAGAAGTGATAGCCATGGGCAGACCGTCTGCATAGGTATAGAGCCTGCTGGAGTAATTACGGATATCAAAGACGGATATACCGTTGTCGATACCCAGCCAGATATGGTCATGGATCACCGGAGAACTGGCTATGATATCCCCATCCCGGAAATTATTCTCTTCTTTGCGGAGATACATCTTATTATTGGTACAGTCATACTGAATGATCCCATTGTCAAACGAATACAGCCACAGATTGTTGTCGTTATCCATATCCAGGATGACGATATAGCTGTTCAATGCGCGCGCTACCGACGAATATTCGATAAGGGTATCGACGGTTTGTTTGGCGGAATTCCAGCGGCAAAGGCCGTCGCCTGCGAACCATACATTCCCCTGTCTGTCCTTTCCCATGCTGAAACAATAGGTAATTTTCAGCAAAGGATCTTTGGGGCCGGAGATATCGACAAACCTGCGGGTGCTGCGGTTGAAGTATACGACCGAATTAAGCTGCCCTAATGATATCCAGATGTTCTTTTTTTCATCTTCCATGAGGCAGATCGTGTTGATCCCGTTGACCCATGCCATTTCAGGAGGAAAGGCCACCCGACCCGAACTATAGTCGGAGATGTTAAGCCAGAACAGGCCGGTTCGGGTACCGATCCACAGCGTGTCCGCGCTATAGGGAAAGATATTGAAGATCGTATTGCAGGACGGGCCGTATTTTGAGAGATCGAACCGGCGTCCCTTGCTAAGGTCTGTCCGGTCCAGCTCCAGCAGGCCACCATTATTCCGCAGGCCAACGAAGAGTCTGTTATGGATCGTATAGATGGCCCTGATGTCACAGTTACGCAGATCGGGCCATCGTTCTGCCAGATCGTAGGCGTTGTAAAAAGGACTGTACAGGTTTTGTTTATACAGACCATTGTTGGTTCCGACCCAGAGTCGTCCGTCCCGGTCGAGAAAGACCGTTGTGCAGTGTTTGCCCGCAAATAATTTCGCCCCGCGCTGCTTTAGCTGATGAGAAGCGGCATGATAGTCGAAAAGATAAAAGCCGCTGACCTTTCCCGTCAGCGCCAGCAGCGTATCGTTGAGATAGATCAGCCGGCTGTTGTGATCGTCGATATCCGCGCCTGCACTAAAGAGCATGGGAATGGAAAAGGTCCGGCGCTGGTCCATATCAAAAATATCGATCGCGTTCTCTTCTTCGTTCACGATGAACAGCTGATCCTGCCTCCCGCCAAATGCAACCCGTAGTTGGCCCGCGGAGTCGGTGAGCAGCTTCATGACGGCAGGGTCGTGCATGCCGTACATCGTATCTATCCGGTTGCGCGCAGGGTCATAGGCAGACAGGAAAAGGCTGTTGTTCTGAAGGATCGACCCGTTGCTGAGCTCGGATAACCCTTCGCCGAAAGCCAGCTCCTTCCGGCGGGCGTCGCCGGGCCGGAAAAAATCGAACCGGTTGACAATTTTGCCTGTACTGTCAAATACATACAGGCCCGTCTTGCTGGAGAATATGTAGTGGCCCTTATTGTCTCGGATCGTCGCCATCCCGTTGTTGGTCCAGGAAAAGATCAGCGAGTCGACAGGTACGACAAGATGCCGGCAGCTCCGGGTCTTTGTATCGAAGACGAACGCGCCGACAAACGTAGTGCCTATGATCTCGCTGCCCTGCATCCTCAACCGGTTGACCTTGTTATCGGGAAGAGGAAGTTCGGGTGATCCGATATAATAGTTCGTAAAAAAACGTCCGTCAAAGCGATTGAGACCTTTGGACGTAGAGACCCAAAGATAGCCGGTCGGATCCTGTACGATGTCGGAAACGGAATTATTCGACAGGCCCTGCACCCGGGTATAACAGGTGAAATCGCTCTCGTTCAGGGACTGCGCGGGCAGCCGGCCCCGGATAAGGACCGGTATCAATATCGTAAGGAGAATATGACCGCGCATATAGCAGCTGCAGGGATTAGCCCGGTGCTTAAAAATAAAAAATTTGTTCAATAAAGAAGAATAAGAACCGCTCCCGAACAGTACCGCCGGATATTTAGCGCCGTATTAAAAATCCGGACCGCCGCTGGCTGTCTCCGGACGACCGCTCCTTAGAAAGGGTTTTTACCGGCATTATTTATTTTCTTTCTTGCCCGGTCTTTCCATCCATTTTCCCCTGACAGACCATTTCTGCCGCTGCCTACCACTGAACGCCCGCTATCATTCATTAAAAAGAGCTTTATGAAGCAACTGATCCTGGTTTTTTTCGCTATTTGCGTGCTGTGTGCCTTTTCCCGTGCCCAGGGCATCGGCATCGGGACCTCCTCTCCCAATCCTTCCGCACAGCTGGATATCTCGAGCACCACCAGGGGACTGCTGATCCCCAGGATGACCCAGACCCAGCGGAACGCCATCGCCGGCCCCGCCGCGGGCCTGCTGATCTACCAGACGGATAATACGGCCGGATTTTATTACAATGCCGGCACCTCGGCGGCCCCCTCCTGGAAGGCCGTCTCCGCGGCCGACGGATGGACGCTGAAGGGGAATAGCGGAACCGACGCGGCCACTAATTTTATCGGAACGACTGACGACAAACCCATCCATTTCCGGGTCAACAATGTCAATGCGGGCCAAATAGATTCGGTCAACTCCAGGACCTTCTTCGGCTATGGTGCCGGCAACCTCTCTTCCGCCAACATCGGCAATCTGGGCATCGGGTTCAAAACGCTGCATTCCAACACCAGTGGCTCCTAT
>JAFDYE010000255.1 GCA_018267585.1 Bacteroidota bacterium | reverse complement strand
TGAGGTGGTCGTCATAGTATTTACAGCGGACGTTTCCTCTGTTTTCATTGACCTCTTCAATAATCAGCTTGATGTCAAGCAAGCCAGGAAAGGTTACCTCATCACCAGCCTTTAAAAAATCATACATAGGCAGAGATTTTAAGGTTGATTGCTAAAGTCGTAACACAGGACAAGGTAAGAAAGGTCGGTAAAAAAATTAAAATTTTTTTGTTCGGGGCGGATTGGCGCCCGGGATCGGGTAATTTGTGTCCACTGGCAGGAGTTTTGTAACTTTCTGGAATAAAATGAAGCCTTCCATGATCGGAATTTTACCTGGTGTTCCTCCAAATGTAGCGGGGTTCAAGGCGAGCGGGGAAGTGACCCGTGAGGACTATGAGAATGTTGTTTTTCCTGAGATACGTCGTCACGTGGAGACCTTTGGGCATCTCAATTTTGTCTTTTATGTCGATACCTCCCTTAAAAATTTCTCTGCCGGGGCGTGGTTGAGGGATATCTGGATGGGGATCAAGGAGTTTGCCCGCTGGAACAAGGTGGCGATCATTTCGGATGTGGAGCGGATCAGGCGGTTCACGGACACGATCAGCCATTTGTTGCCGGGTGAGTACAGGGGGTTTGCGACGGAGCATCTGGACGAGGCGATCCGGTGGGCGTCGATGGAGGAGAAGGGGGTAGTGACGGAGGCTATACCGGGGTATATTGAGGATCTGCTGCCGCCGCAGGTCAGGGGGGAGGCGACGCAGACGGCGTCGGCTGTTGAGACTGAGCGGGAAGATGATGCGCGGTATGTTTTCGAGCGGGCGTCTGAGCGGTTGCTGGATGTGAATGGTTGGACGGATATGTGCGGGGCGCTGGCGGCGGGTTTTCAGCTGACCGATGACAGGGGGCATGATCTGCAGGGGCGTGCGGCGATAGATGATTTTATACGGATCGATATACCTGGTCCTGGTCCGCAGGAGGGAAGGGGATATGACTGGGTGCAGGTCGAGAAGGTGGAGCAGCCGGTGAGTCATGGGACGGATGAGTTGTTTGTGATACAGGTGCGGCCTTCGCCTGCGCCGCCGGTGAAGGATGGGGCGGAGCCGGCGCATTTTTTGGAGGATTCGGCGACGAGTACGTTCGTGCTGGAGAGGAAGGGAAAAAGGGTGTCGATGACCGTCTATGGGCGGAATGAGGTGCCGAATACCAGGCTGACGGCGAATCCGGATAAATTAAGGAACAAGATGGTTGGTTCGCTGGGCGCTATAGGGCTTTCGAAGCTGCAGTGGAAGACGCTGGTACAGGGGTTGCTTAAGAAAGAGTAAAGGTTTTTTATGGCCAATCCGGATCAGTTCGGGCGTTACAACCGTCGAAGGTATGTGATGCTCATGGTTGTCATATTTATCATTGTCATGTCTTTTTTTGCGGGTAAGTGGTATGGCGGGAGAAGAAGGCCTGCCATAAATGAACCCGTGCCGCCTGCGGCCACATCGCCGGCGCCGGGCGGTGAGGACAGGGCGGGCGTGCCGCCTGATTCGCTGTCCCATTGAGGAATGGCAATTGCATATTCTTGTCGAAAAGGCTCCTTATGACACAGCAGGAAATCCGGGCCGGCAAGCCGGGCGTTAGTTTGGGTGAGGGCGAGCGTGCGCTGTCTGCCATCGCTGGTTCGTTGTTGTTATACTTTGTCGCCAAAAGACACCGGGTAGACAGTCTGTTGCTGGCCGGAGGCGGTTATCTTTTGTATCGTGCTGTTGCGGGGCATTGTCCGCTGACGTCTTTATTCAGGGGGGCGGTTCCGGGAGAGCGTGCGTCGAACGTCAATGTCCGGGCGCAGGTGGTCGTGAACAGGCCGCGGGCGGAGGTTTATGCGTTCTGGCGGAACCTGGAGAACCTTCCGCTGTTCATGAAGCATATCGATCATATCGACGTGATCGATGGAAAGACCTCGGCGTGGAAGCTGCGGCTGCCGGCGGGTCTGGGAGATGTGCGATGGGAATCGAGGATCGTGAAGGATGTCAGGGACGAGGAGCTGTCCTGGCATTCGGTCGAGGGGGCGGCGATCGAGAATACGGCCAAGGTTAATTTTACGGATACTCCCGGCGGGGCTACGCGTGTCGACGTCATGGTCTCCTATCGTGCACCCGTGGGGGTTCTGGGCGAGCGGATAGGGCGGTTGCTGACGCCGGTATTCAAGGACAGGATAGAGGCGGATATCCACCATTTCAAATACTACATAGAAAACGCCGGTCTGGCCGGAGCCTGATATGCGTTACCTGGTATTAGCTTCCGACTATGATGGCACGCTTGCCGACCAGGGTCTTGTGGCTCCCGGAATCATCGAAAAGTTAAACCTGCTGAGGTCTACGGGCAGGAAGCTGGTGCTG
>JAFDYE010000254.1 GCA_018267585.1 Bacteroidota bacterium | reverse complement strand
TATTTTTCATATGCAAATCGCTTAAAGTTGGATGGAAAATTGAAAGTATAGGTTATTCATCCCCGTGACTACTCCTTTCTGGCCGCTGGTGATGTCGGAGGAATTGGTTGACCTCGACCAGGCATAAGTTATTTTGAACACCGTCCGCCATGACAGCCAGTAGTCGAGTCCGAGGTCCTCTTCGTGGTAGTTCTGTCCCCAGAAGGAATTGGCCGGCGTCTCGTAGTTGACGTATCGGAAAGCCAGCTCGAGGTTCCTGACAAAGGCATTCGGCGCCGAGACTGGTCTGAAAGAACACTGAATAAAGGTGGAATTGCTCCGGTTATCGAAGGTATACTCAGATGAGTCGGTAGGTTTGATGTATGGCTGACTGTTCACGAGCATCCTGCTGTATTGGCCTTTGACATTGACCAGGAAGGGAGAAAAGGTCTTGACAAAATTGAGGTCAGCGCCATACATGGTGGTATTGGCATTATTAAAAGGTTCGCCGGCTGCCACACCTCCATACAGGGCGGAAACGCCGACTTCCAGACAGCCGTTGGAAAAGGGCAGCAGAGAAAGTCTGCCCGACACCGTCTTGTTCAGGTTATTGTCGACGATGCCTGCGCCCTGCAACTCACCGTCCGGCATCAGCTGCAGGCCGTTGGTGAGGCTCAGGTCGTAGGTCCATTTCATATTTCCCAGCGGGAGGCCGCCGCTGACGCCTACGCCAAAATCGGTGCCCGGCAGGTCCAGTCCTGCTGGGTCGGGTGCAACCTTGTCGATCCAGCCGGCGGCTAGCTTCTTGTTGTAGATGCCGAACGGCAGGACGAAGTAGCCGGCGTGGATGATTAGTCCCGGCACGGCGAAATACGAGATATTTGCCCAGTTGACGCCGATGGTGTTGCCGTCGAAGGAGGGCTCGAATTCGACGAGCCATTTTGTGCCGTGTCGCCACAGGAGCATGGGGCTGAATTCGTAGCGGTCTGCGTCGCCCAGGCTTACCGTCTTTTGGGACTGGCCGGGTCCGCCCGGCGGTGTGATAGTGGTCTTGTTAACGTTAAAACCAAAGGTTGCAAGTCCGACGATCATGAGATGAGATTCGCCGGGTTTCTGATCTGCGATCTGTTGCTCAAGCGCGTCGATCCTTCGCAGGAGGTTGGAGTCGACGGTGGATTGTTGTGAGCTGGCCGTCAGCGTGCACAGAGCGCAGAGTACGCCGATGGCCGTTCGGCGGGCCAATGCCAAAGTATTCATAACAGTTGTATTTAGTTCTAATGACGGGTGCCTATTTCTTTTTGCCGCTGCGAGCCAGGGACCTGATATAAAGGATCAATTCCCAGCGTTGCTGGTCGGTGAAGACTTTGTTATACGCCGGCATCGGGTTGTGGCCTTCAGAGAGTTTCCAGAAGAGTGATCCGTCGGATTCGTTTTGAACGATGGCCGAAGTATGGTCTGCGGGTTTTGGGTTCAGGCCCTGGGCAGCAGGTCCGTCGCCTTTGCCTTTTTCGCCATGGCATGGGCCGCAGTTGGCCGTGTAAAGTGTTTTAGCTTCTGCCAGCGCCTGCGGAGATGATACCAGCGGATTCTTAATGGACTGAGCGTCCTTTGGCGCTACCCACGGGGGCGGCTGTTGACCGAATAGCCGGCAGCCGATAAAAATATAGACAAGCAGTGTGGTTGAACGGGCGACCATAGCCGGATCGATCAGCCTGATTAATCCCGATTGCATACGATTAGTTTTAAGATTCACTTACATGCAATAAAAATATAATCCGAATCCGACAGGGTTTATGATCTTACTCAGCGGTTAAGCTGAGTAATGTTTGTTCAGTTTTTGTCTTATAATTAACATTATGTTAAATAGAATATGGCCACATACCTTCCCGATTGAGCCGCCGTTGTCGTCGGTCTGTGTCTTGCGCGTAATATTGTTCATGACCGTTGTCAGTTCTTCGATGCGGAAAGGCATTGAAATAAAATCATCCATCCCTACCCTGAGGCATCGTTCCTTGTCCTATTTCATGGCGTCGGCGGTCAGGGCGATGACGGGGGTGTCGCAATATGGGCTCGGTGACTCGAAATTCCGTATATTTGTAAGTGAACTTCCCGCCGACCTACTATAGAAGAATGGTCTCATGGCGGGTTTTTCGTTTAAAAAGTGGGATCAATAATCCCACTATTGCATATATTTGATTATCAGCATATTGTTATTGAAATGCCGGATAACATCTCCATATTGTTGAGCCGTTACAAGGCGCTGAACCTGCAGGATGTTTTGGATCACGAAAGGTTCAACGAATATGCTATTGTCCATCACTCGTCCAGCATAGAAGGATCCACTTTAACCGAAGTAGAAACACGGTTGCTATTAGAAGAGGATATAACGCCCAAAGGTAAACCTCTCACCCATAGCCTAATGACTAAGGATCACTACACGGCTCTTCGTTTTGTATTGGAAGCAGCTGCTGGCAAAAAGGCCATCACTGTTGACTTCATCCAGCAAATTAATGCTCTTGTTATGAAGAATACCGGGAGCATCTACAATACAGTTTTTGGTGAGATCGATGCTACCAAAGGAATGTTCCGTATGGGGAATGTCAGCAATCTTGTCCAAGTCCGCGGTGACGAAGAGCAATTAAAACTATCCTTCTCGGCCCACTTTGATCTTGTCTCGATCCATCCTTTCTATGACGGTAATGGCCGCACCAGTCGGCTGCTAATGAATTATATCCAGGCTTATCATGGATTGCCGCTGGCTATAGTATTTAAAGAAGATAAAGCAGACTATTATGTGGCGCTCCAGGAGACACGGAAACAAGAGGACATGCAGATTTTTTATGCGTTCATGTTCGGGCAATACATTAAGCACCTTGAACAAGAAATCATTTCCTATAATGATGCTATGTCTAAGAGCGCTGAACCCAAAAAAGGGAAAGGAAGTGGTTACTCGTTATTTTTTTGACTTACCCATTCCCGGCCCCGTGACTCTCCCACTCCAATTTCTGCAACCGGTCCAGCCGCGAAAAAAACCAGCACCCGGCGCCATGGCCATCAGAATAAAAGCTATACGGCTAAAACACCATCCCGGTGATTAGAATTTTCCTATTAAATCCTTTATCCGCTGTCCAATGCTTTATCATATTCAAAGGTAGTCTCCCTCTCATTTCCTACAAAATTAGAAAGCCCTGCAAAGCAATTAGCTTTCAAGGCTTTCGGGTTCAGAGTCTAAAAAGGGAATCTGCGCTGTTCTTAAACGGCCTGTGCCTGGCGATCTGCACAATGATCGCCAGGGTTGGGCTATTGCGGACATTGGTTCTCCATAGGTAATTCGGCCATGATCGTGCACCCTTTTCCTGGCGCACTTTGCAAAGTAAATTTTCCGGAAAGGGATTCGATCCTTTTTTTGATGTTGGATAGACCGATCCCCCTGAAGGTGGTGCGCGGGTCAAAGCCGCGGCCATCGTCTTCTATCTTCAGCGAAATGGTATTCTGACGGCTGCAAAGGACTACAGAGATACGTCGCGCATCCGCATATTTTACAATATTCTTCAGCTGTTCCTGGATAATTCTATACAGATTGATGACGACGTTGTCGTCTTTAATATTGAGGAGCTCGTTGTCGAATTCGAACCTGATCGTAAATTCTTCCCGGACATTGATCCGGGCAAGGAGCTCCTCTATGATGTCTTTCAGGCAGGTGTCTTCCGTCGCCGCCGGAGACAGGTGGTGAGAGAGCTTCCTTATCTCGTTGATCGCCATCTCGATGTTTTCCTTAGCGCCCGCTATCAGCTCGCCTATCTTGTCCGGTTCGGAATCATATTGATCCGTCGCATCCAGGAAAAGGTGAGCGCAGGCGAGTATCTGGTTCACATTGTCGTGCAGTTCACCGCTGAGATGCTGGCGTTCATTTTCCTGTGCGACCAAAATAGCCGACGCAATGCGCTTCTCTTCTTCTTTCTTCTGCGTGACGTCCTGCATGGCGCCAATGAGCCGTGCGGGTTTGTGATCGCTGCCGTAGATGACGAATGACCGGTCGAAAACATGCCGGTAAGAGCCGTCGGCACACCGGAACCTGTATTCCAGCTGGAGATTCTGGGTCATATTGTCGACCACGTGCTGAAAAGATTCCTCTACGTGTTGCAGGTCTTCCGGGTGGATCTTGTCGATGATCCATTGCGAAGCGTCCTGGATCTCGTGAACGTCGTACCCAAAAACTTCCTTTATACCTGCGTTATAGGTCTTGGTGTTTCGGACAATGTCCCAATCCCAGATCGTATCGCTGGTCGCCTGGGCGGCGAGCTCATACTTTTCGACGGCGGCCCTCAATTTGTCCTCGGCAAGCTTTCTTTCGCTGTTGTCGCGGAGAATGGCCATGAACCTTCCGTCGGATAAGCGCTTGACCGTAGCTTCCACCGGCACTCCACTGCCGTCCTTGCGGATGATCGTCCTTTCCGAACGCACGACTTTTTCTTCCAGGAGCTCGCGGATCCGGAGGGGACGTTGCCGGATCTCTTCCGGAGAATAAAGCTGTCTGATATTCATCGATGTCAGTTCGTCTTTATCGAACCCTGATAGCTTCCAGGCGCTCAAGTTACTCTCCAGGATAAGTCCCTCGCTATCGCCGATAAATATGGCGTCGGAAGCCTCCTCTATCAGGGTTCGGTATTTCTCTTCGCTTTCTCTTATCAGTTCGTCCGTTCTTGACGCCTGGCCGGTATTGCCTGTCGCCAGAGACCGACCGAAGAGACCGAGTAAACTAAGGAGTCTGCCCCCTTGCGCCGCGGTCAGTCTCCAGGGATACAGATGAGTAATTGATATTTTCATATTTAAGAACCGGATTTAAGATATATTGATTCATGGTGAGGCAGCCAGTCTGACCGCTAATTCTATGGATACATATCTTTTGCCTCGCAGCGCGGTTCGTATCGCCTTTATCAGCGACCGTTGAAGCTGAAGTTTTGGCACATATCCGGCCGCTCCCCGTCTTAATGCTCTGAGCGCATATTTTTCACCACCATTGATGCTCGAGATCAGCACCGGCAGGTCCGGGACATGCCTTTTAGACGCCTGCAACGCTTCCAGGCCATTCATGCGGGGCATAGACAAATCGGAGATGACCAGGTCGAACTTATTTTGCATTACGCTCGATACCAGGTCCATTCCATCTTCTACTTCCTCACAAACGACATCCGGCCACTCGTCTTTGATGATCTGGATGATCGCTTGCCGCATCATGCGATGGTCATCGGCGATCAGGAGTCTTAGGGGTGTCATTTTATCCCGCTGTTTCATTATTTCGTGAGAACAAAGATACCGACGTCGTTACCGCAAAATTGCGGCGCCAAACGCCGATCCTTTGTAGAGTTTCAGCTACACCAAAGAATTCTATGAGGTCAGACCAAGGAGAATGCAATAGCGGATGAGCTCGGAGTTGGATTGCACCTGCAGCTTCTTCAGTATCCTGGTCCTGTAGCTGCTGACGGTGCTGGGGCTGATGCTGAGGAGATCTGCAATTTTTAACAAGGATTCGCCGGACGCGATCAGTTTCATCACCTCAAGCTCACGGTCCGACAACAATTCATGGCCTTTTTTGCTGCTCTCATGGGCCAGGCCGGCCGCCAATTTTTCGGCTATGCCGGGCGTAATATATCTCCTGCCCTGCAGGATGAGATTGATAGCCTTTTTCAATTCTGAGGGAGGTGCGTCCTTGTTGAGAAAGCCGGATGCGCCGGCCCTGAGTGCCCTGATGCCATATGTCTCTTCCGGATGGATGCTGAGAGCGAGGACGGGAACGGCGGGCATATGACGTTTGATGTCGTTGATGATCTCCAGACCGCCGCGTCCCGGCATGGAAAGGTCGCTAATGATCAGATCCCATTGGCCGCCAAGGGCAAGCTTGATAAGGTCTTCCGAATTACCCGTCTCGACCATTTCCGCCAGGGGAAACAGCTCGCGAAGGATGCTGACAATACCCTTCCGTACAATTGCATGGTCATCTGCGATCAGTATACGCATTGGGACTGTTTGGGATTTTAGGCAGGAATCTCGACATGTATGACGGTGCCGACGCCGGGCACGCTCTCGATAGTAAGCAGGCCGCCAATCGCGCTGGTCCGTTCTTTCATGGACAGCAGGCCCAGATGAAGTCCGGTTCTCTTCGCGTAAGGGTCAAGCCCTTTTCCATTGTCGCGGACATTCATGCAGATCGTTTCGCCCACCATCTTTAGATCAATTTCCACCCTGGTAGCGGCGGCATGGCGGGCAATATTTGTCAACGCTTCCTGAAACACCCTGAACAGG
>JAFDYE010000253.1 GCA_018267585.1 Bacteroidota bacterium | reverse complement strand
TTGTAGTCGGAGCTGCGGATGGGCTTGCCGTCCGTCATTTTTATGTTGAGGTTGGGGATGACGCCTTCGAGTCCGCGGGTGACGTTGGGCATGGGCCTGTCTTCGAACACTTCTTTGCCGACCTGGCTGACGGCGCCTGTGAGGTCGACCTTTTTCTGGGTGCCGTATCCGACGACGACCACTTCGTTGAGACCGCTGGCGGCGTCCTTGAGGACGATGGTCAGGGTGTTGTGGCCTTTTAGCTTTATTTCCTGTGTCGCGAAGCCTATGCTGGAGCAGACGAGCGTGGCGCCTGCGTCGGCGGGGGGCAGGTCGAACTGTCCTCTTTCGTTGGTAGTAACGGCTTTGGACGTGCCTTTGATCGACAGCGTAACGCCGGCGAGGGGGGTACCTTTTTCGTCGGTGACGGTGCCGTGGAAGGGCTTGTTCTGTGCGGAGGTGAGGAAAGCGGATAGAGCGAAGACGAGCAGGCCAAGGATTCGACGGAATGACTGGCCGGCTGGGAGGAAATGTTGCATATGGCTATCAGTTTTGGATGCTGCTTGAAATTGTCGGTAAAATAAAGCAATCGAAATAAAAGTAAAGATATTTTAAACATAAAAATAATAATTTTAAATATTTTGAAAGAAAATTCTCCAGGTTTTAAAGCGAGATCGTAGGTGACGATTTGGAAGGATCTCAAGCTGCTGGAGGACAAGAATCTTTTATTTCTCACGCGCGGTGGTGCGTCCATCAGCAATCCTTATGCTGTCGAGCGGACGATCAATGAGAAGGAGGGGATCAACGAGCGGGAGAAGCAGCGTATTGCGAGGGCGGCGCTGGAGCTGGTCGGTGAGAATGATTCCATTATCATTGGGTCCGGGACTACGGTTTTTCAGCTGGCGCGGTGTCTGCATCCGATGAGGCGGCTGACGGTGATTACTCCTGCGCTGAAAGTGGCGATGGAGCTGTGTCACCGGCCTAATGTGGAGGTGCTGCGGCGCGGGTGCTGGTGATCATGGCCGACAGCTCGAAGTTCGGGCGTCGGGGTTTGGGGAGGATATGTGGCTTTGAGCCTGTGCGGTATATTGTTACGGACGAGGGGGTACCGTCTGCGGTGGTCAGGCCGCTGGAGGGAAAAGGGGTTAAAGTGGTCGTTGCGAAATAGCGGGATCGGTATAGCTGTCATTTCCAGTTTCCACGCGGCCGCAGTAGCGCTGTTCGAATGGTTCGAAGCCGTCTGCTGTAACGCTGACGTCGTACCAGCCGTGGCTGGCGGCGGTTTCGAGGAGGATGGCTG
The DNA here is from genome assembly GCA_018267585.1 of Bacteroidota bacterium. Classification (GTDB taxonomy): domain Bacteria; phylum Bacteroidota; class Bacteroidia; order Chitinophagales; family Chitinophagaceae; genus Puia. The sequence continues at coordinate 1,106 of JAFDYE010000253.1, read as the reverse complement.
CTATGGCATTTGGTTTTATCTGCTGAGCGATCGTCGTTGTTCCGTAGGCCATGTCTTTTATTTTGATGTTCTGGCTGCGATGGCTGTCCCGGTTGAGGATCTTTAGCTGCAGGCGGCCGGTGAGGCGGCGGCTGTTGTTGGGCTGTCTTTCGTATTCGCAGGCGATCTGCAGGAGCGGGCCATTTTTATTTCCTTTGTATTGCCGGCAGAAGCCGTTGGGTCCGTGAATCTCGAGCTGATAGTCGCCTTTGACGGGGAACTGGTCGGTCAGGCTGTCACCGGCGATAACGGCATAGGATCGGAGGTCTTTGCCTGGCTGGAAGACATTGAAAGGCGATCCGGCGGATCGGTCGCCGAACACTTCGTTGCGGGCTTCGAGCTGAACGACAAAGTGGTGGCCGTCGTCGCTAAGCCGTCCGTCGGCGTAGAGCTGATAGGGCAGGGCGCAGCTGGGCTTTATGCCCGGTTCCTGGCGGGGCATCAGCGGGGAGATGAGGGGGGCGCTGTTGATCTGGGCGATCTCCTCGGGGGAAAGCGCTTTAAAGCCCGGGGCTGGTTTGAAGCGGGCGTTGTATATTTTTTCGATGAAGGGCTGTCTTTTCAGCCAGGGCAGCTGGTCCTGCTGCGTACCGTCGTATGGCTGGAAAGCTGATGTGAGGTCGCCGCTGACGGTCTTTCGCCAGAGGCTTACATTGGTCTCGTTGATCCCTGCGTTCTTTTTTTTGTTAAGCCAGGACTGCACGAAACGGAAGATGGAGGTGTGGTCGAAGACCTGGGAGCAGACCCGTCCACCGCGGCTCCAGGGGGAGGCGATGATCATGGGTACGCGGAAGCCGAGGCCGGCGGGTGCCTCGCGGGCTTCTTTGGGCTTTACGCCTTCTTTCAGCTCGTGCTCTCTTCGGATATATTCGACCGTGGTATCGATGCCGGGGGAGCATTTGCCTGTCGCGGTGTTGAGGGGGTCGGGCGCGACGAATGGCGGGACGTGGTCGAAGTACCCGTCGTTCTCGTCATAGGTCATGATAAAGATGGTTTTTTTCCAGACGTCCGGGTTTTTGGTAAGGATGTCCAGTATTTCCGATATATACCATGATCCGTACCAGGGG
>JAFDYE010000252.1 GCA_018267585.1 Bacteroidota bacterium | reverse complement strand
GACATGTGTTTTTGGGTTTGTTGGGTTGGGGACGGATATTTGCTCTCTATTGACCGGTTCTTGGGGAAAATAGGGCGATAAATGGTCAATGGGAGATTTGGGGAGAAGCGAGGGGTGTTATGCCGGGGCCGATGTCCGCCCGGAACCTCATCGGAACTGGTTTGCCAGGGTCAGACCTTCGTCAAAGCTGCGTTCTTCGAGACCATCGTCCGCGCTGCGTTCATCGAGTCCTTTGTTGGCGCTGCTTCGTCGAGACCTTTGTCGGCGCTTCGTTCATCGAGACCTTTGTTGGCGCTGCGTTCATCGAGACCTTTGTTGGCGCTGCTTCGACACGCGCGAACTCGGCTGTTCCCTTCGAACCTCGGGAATCGAGGTCGTTGCCTTCGATTTCGCGGGAACGTTCGTTGCCTTCGCTCTGATCGGGAACGCTTCAGGAATTTCCCACCGGTCAGTTCTGTATCTTTGCTTAATGTTAGGCAAATTAGCAGGCTGGGAGGACACCATCGTGGCGCTCGCCACGCCGCCGGGTGTAGGCGCGATCGGCGTGATCCGGGTGAGCGGCAAATCCAGCTGGAGCATTGTTAATCAACTTTTTACCGGGAAGGATCTTTGCGAGCAGGCGTCGCACACGCTGCATGTCGGGGTACTGAAAGACGGGGAGGAGCAGCTCGATGAGGTGGTCGTGTCGCTGTTCCGCGGGCCGCGCTCGTATACGGGTGAGGACGTGGTCGAGATCTCCTGTCACGGTAGTCCGTATGTGCAGCAGCGGGTGCTGCAGGCGCTGGTCGCGCGTGGTGCGAGGCTGGCGAAGGCGGGGGAGTTCACGCAGCGCGCTTTCCTGAACGGGAAGCTCGATCTGACGCAGGCGGAGGCGGTGGCGGATCTGATCGCTTCGAATACGGCGGCATCGGCGAGGACCGCATTGCATACGATGCGGGGTGGTTTTTCGAGGGCGCTGAGGGAGTTACGTGAGCAGCTGATTTCTTTTTCCGCGCTGATCGAATTGGAGCTGGATTTTTCGCAGGAGGATGTGGAGTTTGCGGACCGGACGCAGCTGTACCATTTGATTGACGAGGCGGAGGAGGTGACTTCTTCGCTGCTGGCTTCCTTTAAGCTGGGGAATGTGATCCGGAATGGGGTCGCTGTGGCGATCGTGGGTAGGCCTAACGCCGGGAAGTCGACGTTGTTGAATACGTTGTTGAATGAGGATAGGGCGATCGTTTCGGAGATAGCGGGGACGACAAGGGACACGATAGAGGAAGTTTTGAATATTGATGGTGTGCTTTTTCGGCTGATCGATACCGCGGGCATACGGGAACATGTAGCCGATGTTATCGAGGAGATTGGTGTGGGTCGTAGCCGGGAGAAGATGGAACTCGCCGATATTATCGTATATCTTTTTGATGTTGGAGATTCGCCTTCGGCGGTGGCCGCGGTTCGCGGGGAGTTGGTGGAGCGGGGTAAGCCTTTCCTGCTGGTGGGAAATAAGGTGGATGTGTTGGGGGAGGAGGAGGCGCGTTTGGCGTTTCCGCAAGAGTTGTTGATCTCGGCCCGGGATGCGAGGCATATCGATGTGCTTCGTCAACGACTGGTTGATATCGTTTTGGAGGGGCGGGCGGCGACGGGGGATGGGACGGTGGTGACTAACGCCAGGCATTATCATGCGCTGCAGCAGGTGGCGGTGGCGCTGGGGGCGGTTCGCCGCGGACTGGATGAACTTCTGCCGGGGGATCTGGTGGCGCTGGATATCAGGGTTTGTTTGCACTGGTTGGGCGAGATAACGGGGGAGGTGACGACCGAGGATCGGTTGGATTATATATTTTCAAAGTTTTGTATTGGGAAGTAACGGGACTAACGTTGATGCACGTTTAACGCGGCTTATATTTCGTTCTCATTCATTTTCAGGCGATTTCCTTTGCCTTTACTTGTCTTCTTCTGCTTTATTAGCCAAATTTTTGTTACTAATCTGAGACTACGAGGTGTTTTCGGCTGATCTTCCGATTATGAACCCGGAAAATTGATACGTTATGATGCAGTATGATACGTTGTGATACGGTATAATACGATTCGCCGGGTGAGATTATACGAAACACAAACCAAAATACCACCCACGAGAAGTAACATGCAGATCATCAAAATTTGCGAATTCTGTAAGCAAGAATTCATTGCCCGGACAACCGTCAACCAATGCTGCTCTGACGCTTGTGCAAAGCGATTTTACAAGCTGAGAAAAAGAAATGAAGCCGTCCGCCGGGTTAAGATCGACCGTTAAACAGAAGACAGAGGCTTATATTACGGAAGATCAGGTCCGGACGATCTAGGCGAAGGAGTGGTTGAGGTTGAAGGAGCCGGCTTTACTTCTGAATGTCTCGCCCTTGACCCTTAGGCGGTGAACATGTAAGCTCCCCCGAACTTCGGCCACAAGAATTAGAGTTACCAATGGAATGAATTGTTAACTTTAAACTTGAATTATGAAACGGAAACAGTTTACAGAAAGTCAGATCGTATCAGCCCTGAAACGGCAGGAAGGGGGTATTGCCGTTAAGGACATCGCCCGGGACCTTGGAATTAGCGAAGCTACTGTAAGTACGGCAACCCTGTTTCTCGTGTTTAGGATAAGTTACTGAAAGTCCTTCCGGTCTATCACTTTTCCAGTAAAATTTTCACTTTTTAAGAAGTTTACAGTAAATCGAATCAGTTTTACAGTATTAGCCTGTCAGGAAATTTGTAAAAAACCTGACATTTCTCCAAGATGCTTTAACTGTTGGGCATTGACAGTGCTATTTTTTTTTCTAACTGCTGCAGCCTTGCCTGATAAGATTGCCAATAATTCCTTTTGGTG
>JAFDYE010000251.1 GCA_018267585.1 Bacteroidota bacterium | reverse complement strand
GAATACCGGTCCTGAGGATATGATATTCCTGCCATAGGCCAGGTTGAGCGCTGCGAGGGCCAGGCGGTTGCCGACTTCTTTTTTCCGGTCGGGGTGGATGTCGTTCCACTCTCCCAGGTCGATGGCGACGGCCATTGCGGTGTTGGGTATGGAAAGGGACCTGGCCTGAGCTTCGCGGAGTTCGGCCCACTGGCTTTCGGTCGGTGTATAGCGGTAGTCTCCGAAGCCGGGCAGTTGGACGAAGAGGAAGGGGAGTGGGCCTTCCTTCCATTCTTTGCGCCAGTCGTCGATCAGCGCAGGCTGGAGACGGGCGTATTCTGCTGCCCGGCCGGTATTGCTTTCGCCCTGGTACCAGCAAAAGCCTTTGATGGTGTAGGGGATGACCGGGGCGAGCATGCCGTTGAAGAGTGCGGCGGGCTGGTTTTGGGGAGGACCGGGGTAGTCGCGGGCGTTGCTGCCTGGACCGCCGCGGGGGTTAGGGCCCGGACCGCCGCCGGCGTGACCGCCTGGACCGTTGCCGGGGCCTCGCCGGCCGGAGAAGACCTGTCCGACTTTGTATTGCCAGTAGCCTTTGAGGTCGACGGTGTCGTCGGCTGTGAAGAGACAATAGGGCTTGTCGGGTACGAAGCCGCCTTTGCCCGATGTGTTGGTAATACGGATCACGAAGAGGTTTTTTCCGGGGTGGAGGAGCCCGGCGGGGACTGTATATCGACGTTGCGGGTACATATAGGTGGTATTACCGACAAGCACGCCGTTGATGTAGAGCTGGTCGGCGTCGACGATGCGGCCGAGGAATATGCGAGCGGGGGAATGCAGCATCTTTTCAGGAATTTCTATCTCGCGGCGATACCAGACGACGCCATCGAGACTGTTGACACCCTGGTCTTCCCAATAGCCGGGGATACCGATCATCCGCCAGCCGATGGGATTATAGGCGGTGTCGTACCAGGGGTGGCGTCCGGCGAGACCAGGGTCGGTTGTGGGTGGACGTGGGGAATTTCCGGATGGGAGGGTTGGGGGTGCGGATGGGAGGTTAGGCTGTGGGGATGAAAGCTGAGGGCGTCTTGTGTGGGCGGTGTCGCTGATGCGGGTGACGATGCTGTCGATATCCGGGAAGGCTTTCAACGCCTCTTCGCTGATCCAGGCTTCGATCGGGGAGCCGCCGACGCTGGCGTTGATGATGCCGATGGGAACGTGTTCCTGGCGGTAGATCTCTTTTGCAAAGAAATAAGCCACCGCGGAGAATTCGCCGATGTTCTGCCGGTCGGCGCATTTCCAGGAGCCGGAGCCCAGGTTGGCTTTGGGGCCTTTCAGGCTGGGTTCGTTGGGTACCCAGAATTGCCTGATATCCGTGTTGTCCGCGTCGGCGACCTCCCTGGCGTAGCGGACGCTGTGTAGCCTCATCTGGTGGACCATATTGGACTGGCCGCTGCAGAGCCAGACGTCGCCGACGAGAATGTCGTGCAGCCTGATGCTGGTCTTACCTTCGATGTCCATCGTAAAGGGGCCGCCGGCGGGTGTCGGGAAAAGCCGGATCATCCATTTTCCGTCGGCGGTTGTTGTTGTCCGGTACCGGTGATTGTTGAACCGGACGCGGATGGTCTCGCCTTTTTGAGCCCAGCCCCAGATGGTGACGTGTGCGTCGCGCTGTAAGATCATGCTGTCGCGGATGAGGCGGGGCAGGCGAAGGCTGTCTGCCGCTGTAGCTGAGACAGCCCGCAGGGAGGCGGTTTTGAGGCCGCCGGGGTATCCGTCTTCTGCTGCCAGTCTGAATCTGAGGAAAAGAAGGGAGGCGAGCAGGATGCAATTCCTTTTCTTCATGCGTTCGGTGCTTTCTTTTGTGATGACCCCCGGACGATAAGCCGGGAATTGAGGACGATGGTCTGTATCTGATGGATGCTGCCGGCGCCTTCGAGATGGCTGATCAGGCGTCTTGCGGCGGTCATGCCTATTTCTTCCCCGGGATAATTTATGGTTGTCAGCGCCGGCTCGGTCACCGTGCTGATGGCGTCGTTGTTGAAACCTACGATCGCGATATCCCGGGGGATACGGAGCTTGTATTCTTTAAAGGTTCGCATGCACACGGCTGCGACGAAGTCGTTGGTGATGAATGCTCCGTCGGGCAAAGGGTTCATGCACAAGATGCGTTTTGCCGATGCGACGGCGGCCTCTTCGGTAAGGCTGTTGATGATCACCAGGCCTTCGTCCAGGGGAATGCCGTTGTTGTGCAGGGCGTCGCGGTAGCCGCGCAGGCGTTCGGAATAGACGTTGCGCGTCAGGTTTGCCGTGAGGTGGACGATCCGACTGCATCCCTGGTCGATCAGGTGCGTGGTGGCCTCATAGGCGGCCTTGTAGTTGTCGATGATCACGGCGGTGCTGTCCAGTGCGGTGTCGACGCGGTCGAAGAAGATGACCGGAACTCCTTTGTCTTTATAAGGCTGAAAATGGTCGAGGTTCTTTGTTTCACAGGAGAGAGACGTGATGAGGCCGTCGATGCGTTTGTGGAAGAGGTTTCGCGCGTTGGCGACCTCGGCCTCGTAGCTTTCGAGGGAGTGGGCAATGATTAGGTCGTAGCCGGCGTCGGTAGTGATCTTCTCTACGCCTGCCAGTACGGAGTTGATGAAGGTGCTTTGCAGTTCGTGGACCATGAAACCGATTGAATTCGTCCGACTCTTCCGGAGGCTGCGGGCATGGTAATTGGACCTGTAGCCCATCTTATTGGCGGTTTCGAGAACGAGCTGGCGGGTCTTTTTTTTGACAACCGGGTCCGCGGCAAGGGCTCGGCTGACGGTTGCTGTAGACAATTGAAGCTGATTTGCAATGTCGTAGATAGTAATATCCTTTCGCATGGGGTCGTAATTCCGGTGAGTGATGTCCCCAAAGCTAAAATTAATTTATTTCAATCGGTTGAATTTTTCGGGAAATGTTCTACATTTGAAATGTTGGTTTGACAATTAAAGGCGTTCTGCGCCCGTCAGCCATCGGTCATTGCTTGTGATATGAGGAGAAAGATGGTCTTAAAGTACTGATAATTAACAGTTTGCTTTTATTGGACTTTCTTCCTTCCTTTCTGCTCTTTTCCGGGCGATCTCCATTCAACCAATGCTGTTTCATTTAACCCCGTCAGGGGCAAAGGTGCTGATCTTTTGCTAAAAAACCCTGATTTGTTGCAATCGTATGAAATAAAACCGATTCTAAAACACACTTTTATGCAATCTTACCAGGACCGACTGCTGCTATTGAAAAGGGGCATCGCCATTGGAGTCATGGCCGTGCTGTCTTTCTTCTCGATCCCCGTCTTCGCTCAAAACACGTTAAGAATCAGGGGACATGTTGTCAATGAGGATGGTAAATCTGTTCCCAAGGCCTCCGTTACCGTAAAAGGTCAGAAGATGGGAGTTGCCGCCGATGAGGAGGGCAATTTTGTTATTTCCGCCCCATCCAACGGGGTGCTTGTTGTCTCTTCGGTCGGATATGCGGCCGCGGAGATACCTGTGAAAAACCGGACTGAGCTGACGCTGACGTTGAAGCTTTCTACTGTCGCGGTCAACGATGTTGTCGTCATCGGCTATGGTACGCAGCGAAAGAAGGACGTGACCGCGGCCGTTGCGACGATCAGCGGGGAGAAGGTGAACGAGGTACCGGCTGTGGACATCTCAAGGGCATTGCAGGGAAGGATCGCGGGGGTGCAGATGACGCAGACCTCGTCGAAGCCCGGGTCGGGAATGCAGATCCGTATCCGAGGTACCCGGTCGCTGAATGCCACCAACGATCCGCTGGTGGTGCTCGATGGTATTCCTTTTATCGGGACGCTGAATGATATCAGTCCCAGCGAGATCAAGAGCGTCGATATTCTGAAGGATGCTTCTGCGACGGCCATTTATGGTTCGCGCGGGGCCAATGGGGTTATCCTGGTGACGACGAATAAGGGCGTGGCTGGTCAGAAGGCGCGTGTTTCTTATAATGGGTATGCGGGACTCAAGAAGATCTGGGGCGAATATCCGATGATGAACGGGCCTGAATATGTGGCCTTGCGTAAGGCGAACAATGCGACTCCCGGCGCTTCCATCCATTTAAATACGCTGGACGAGAACGATAGTGTCAATACGGACTGGCAGAAGTTGTTGTTCCAGAATGGCTATGTCACCAATCAGGACCTCGGCATTACCGGTGGTTCCGACAGGGGCAACTACAGTGTAGGCTTCAATTATTTTAAGGACCAGGGGGTAATTCCGCTGCAGTACTACGAGCGGTATAGTGTCCGGACCTCGCTGGAGCAGCGTATCGGAAAGTTGTTCCGCGTAGGGCTGACGACGAATAATTATTATGTCAACAATCACGACCAGAACCTGGGGCCTTATGCCACGCTGAACCTGACGCCGATCATCAATCCGCGCAACCCGGACGGCAGCTGGAAGTCAACGGTCAACATCAATACTTCCGGACCGCAGTGGGCGTACACGGCGCATGCCTTAAAGGGGTTGGGTGATAAATATATCGACCTTGACAGGGCGTATACGACAAACAATTCGGTATATGGTGAAATAAGGATCCCCGGGGTGGAGGGCTTGAAGTACAGGATCAATCTTGGCCTGTATTTTCACCAGGACGATTATGGTACATATACCGGGACCGGAGTCTTCAGCGGGACCCCGACGGCTGCATCGAGCGCGTCGGACTCCAATATGAAACAGGTCGATTATACGGTCGAGCATATGCTTAGCTACGACCGGACCTTTGGGAAGCACAGTATCAGCGCGGTGGGTTTGTATTCCGTGGAACAAAATACGAAATGGTCTTCGAGCGCCTCGGCCACGCATTTGCCGTCGGATGCCTTCCAGTTCTACAACCTTTCTTATGTTCTGGCGGATCAGAGCGGGACTGCCACGGTTGGGAACGGCACATATGCCCAGTATGGGCTGTTGTCCTATATGGGTCGCATTATTTACTCATACGATAGCCGGTATATTCTCTCGGCGGCCTTTCGGTCGGATGCGTCGTCCGTCCTTGCGCCGGGCCATCAGTACCATTCTTATCCGGCGGTCTCTGTCGGGTGGAATATGAAGAACGAGAAATTTTTGAGCG
>JAFDYE010000250.1 GCA_018267585.1 Bacteroidota bacterium | reverse complement strand
AGTTGGTGCTCACCTGTAACCGGGAGGACGCAGACATCGATCGCTCTTTTGAGAACTGGAATAACACAACGGACTACCTCTTCTACTTCCCTGCCACTAAAAAGTTCCTGACCCCAACGGTTTCTTATACCCGATATCCATGGATCAATCCCTTTTTGGGCGGCCATAACGGCGTCTTCTGTAAGACGACGACCCTTGGCTCCTTTACGACAGCAATTGCCGAGATCAGGATGATCCCGTTGGAAGACTTTTCTCAATCGTTTGAAAAGACTGACGCTAAGGTCAGGCTCGATCCGGGAAAAGATACGGTCCTGGTCGACCTGAAAGATACTACTGGCGGATACATGGCTGCTGCTCTCCGGGCCGCCTTCATCCTGAGCACACCGGAGAGTCAGCAAAAGCTGATCAAAGAGTTCGCAAAGGCGAGTACCAATTCCGAAAGCATTCAATCATCCCGGTTCGAGAATGCGGATTTCGAGAGTTTCCGCGACAATAAGCCATTCGTCCTGAACGCATCTATCAAATCCGGAGAATTGATGGAAAATACCGGGAACAAGATCCTTGTCAAGATCGGCGAGATCATCGGACCACAGACAGAGATGTACCAGGAGAAGGCGCGGCAGTTCCCGGTCATGATCGAATATGCACATACACTGGAAAGAACGATCAGCTTCCAGGTGCCGGATGGATATATAGTAAGCAATCTTAATGACCTCAGGATCCACAATGACTTTCAGACTAAGGGGGAGATCACGATGGGTTTTACTTCAGATTATACCATAGACGGCTCAGTTATAAAGATCCACGTGATGGAACAATACAGGCAGCTGACCTATCCTTTGTCGGAGTATGAGAAGTTCCGCAAGGTGATCAACTCCGCCGCGGACTTCAATAAGATCGTGATGGTGCTGGAGAAGAAAGGATAGCCTCCGAAAGCGGCATGGGATCAGATCGCGTCGACGTCCGGAATAATGACCACGCTCTTCCATTTCTGGCTGTTCTGGACGATGGCGGTCTGCTGCTGGATGACGTGCTTCGCGAAATTGATCGTATGTCCGTCCTTCGGCAGCTTGAGCATCAGCTCCATGAGATATTGGTTGCGGATACGACCGACCACGGGCTCGGCCGGTCCCACCATATATGGGCCAAAATCCTTCTTCATATTATTGGCAAAGAAGGACGCCGCCGACTGCACCACCTCCTTGTCCCGGTGCCGGAACGTCACCTGTATCACGCGGGTATAGGGCGGATAGCCGAACTGCTGCCGGGCAACGATCTCGTGCTGAAAGAATAGTTTGTAGTCGTGCTCCTTCACATAGGCCAGTACCGGATGCGCCGTGTTGGCTACCTGTATCAATACATTCCCCTGCCCATCCTTACGGCCCGCCCGGCCGCTGACCTGCTCCATCAGCTGAAAGGCCCGCTCGTTGACGCGGAAATCCGCAAAATTGAGGATGCTGTCCCCGTCGAGGATACCGACCAGGTTGACATTGTCGAAGTCCAGCCCTTTTACAACCATCTGCGTGCCGACAAGGATGTCGATCCGCTGCAGCTCGAACTGCTGGATAAGACTGTCATGCGCCGTTTTACCCCGGACGCTGTCGATATCCATGCGCGCGATACGGGCCTTGGGAAAGACCTCTTCCAGGTACTCCTCGATCCGCTCGGTCCCGAAGTTCCGCTGTACGAACTTGTGATTGCCGCAGGCCGCACAGGTATTCACGGGCGGATATACCGTCCCGCAATAGTGGCAGTGCAGCTTGTTGGTCAGCTTATGAAAATTCAGGGAGACGTCGCAGTTGCGGCACTGGGGTATCCAGCCGCAGACCTCACAGACCTGGTAGGGCGAATAGCCGCGGCGGTTCTGGAAGAGGATGACCTGTCTGCCCGCCGCCAGCGAATGATCTATCGCCATATGCAGCGCAGGGCTCAAAATAGGCTTGCCATTGTCGCGCGAGCCGGTCTGCGGTTCCGGGACCTCCGGCTCCCCGGGCGCCTCCCTGTCTCTCAACCAATCCGCCCCCCTGTAGGGTTGTGCTGCGGGAGCTGCCTTCTTCACATACCGCAACGCCTTCGTATCGACCACCGTTATCTCGGGCAGCCGGACCTGCCCGTACCGCTCCAGCAGCTCGACAAGCGCATACTTCCCGGACAGGGCGTTATAGTACGTCTCGACCGACGGAGTAGCGCTTCCCAGCAGGACTTTCGCCCCGAACAACGACGCATAATAGATGGCGGCGTCCCGCGCATGATAACGCGGCGCCGGCTCCTGCTGCTTATAAGAAGGATCGTGCTCCTCATCGGCCACGATCAGTCCCAGGTCATGAAAAGGCAGGAATATAGCCGAACGGGCGCCTAAAATGATCTTCAGCTCGCCCGTACGGATCTTGTTCCATATCTCCAGCCGCTCGTTCTGGCTGAATTTACTATGATAGATACCGATCAGCCCGCCAAAATGCCGCTGCAGCCTGCGGATGATCTGCGACGTGAGCGCTATCTCCGGCAGCAGATACAGCACCTGCTTTCCCTGACGGATGGCCTGCTCGATCTGGCGGATATAGACCAATGTCTTTCCACTCGAGGTCACGCCGTGCAGAAGACATACCGATTTTTGCCGGAAGGCCTCGCTGATCTTCTCATACGCCGCCTGCTGCGCCGGCGTCAGCTCGAAATCGATCTGAAGGTCACGGGGAAGATACCGGATCCTGTCCACCTGCCTCTTTTCGATTCGCAGGATACCCTTTTCCACCAATCCCCTTAGCTGCGCATCGGATGCCCCGGATTTCTTCAGCAGGTCCGGGCGGCTGACACTTCCTTCCGTACGGGACAGATGAAGATAGGCCAGCAGCAACTCCTGCTGCTTGGGCGCCCGGCCCCAGTTGTTCAGCAGATCGGCCAGCCGGTCTTCATTGTTGTATTCCGGATTGAGGATGACATAGTTCTCCGTCTTGGGAGCATAGGTCTCCTTCAGCGACTCCCAGACAAAACAGATCTTTTTCTCGATCAGCCGCTTGATGACCGGGTACACATGAGAAGAGTCCAGCAGCTGCTGCACCTCGGTCAGCTTTAGCTCTTTTTTGATATGCAGCGCCTCCGCAACGACGAACTCGTCGTTGTCCAAATGGGAGAAATCATCCCCCGCCTCTTCATTAAAAACCAGGATAGTCTCGCTGTTGAGCTTGAAATGCGCGGGCAGCGCCGCCGCCATTACCTCACCTTCGCTGCACAGATAGTATCCCGCGACCCACTCCCAAAGTCGCAGCTGCGCGGGATGCAGGATGGGCTCGTTGTCGAGCAGGTTCCCGATGGCCTTGGGCTCAAAGGCGGCCGGTTTCTCGTTGTGCAGCCGCCGGACGATACCCGCATATTTCTTGTTCCTCAGCTCCACCTCCACACGACATCCCTCCCGCACCTGTCCCATCCATTTTTCGGGTACAGACCAGGTATAATTTCTGGGCAAGGCCAGGGGTATGATGACATCAGCGTACATGGGGGGACAAATTTACGTTAAATCCCCAACAGGTGCCACCCGACTATTTCCCGCGCCCCCGGCTCCTTAATTCGTACTCCCCGACCTTTTTCCCGCTATCATCCAGCATCGTCAGTTCGAGTCGCTGCCGATCCGCCCCGACTTTTATCAACGTTCTCTTCCCGTCCTGCGGCCCGCCGCCGATAATGATCGGATATCGGTGCCGACCTTCCACCGGAGGATGTACGCCATACTGATGCGTATGTCCCGAAATGGCGATGTCAACGCCGTATTTGTTAAAAAGCGGATCGAACAGCTGCCGGCAGTGCACGGTTCCATGCCATTCGCCCGAATAATAATTGGGGATATGCATCAGTACGACGCGAAACGCGGCGCTTCTATACGCCTGACTCTGCATCACCTCTTCCGCCCAGACAGCCTGCTCCCGCCTGTAGGCGTCAAAATCGACGATACCCGCATACACAGGGGTATCATCCGGCTTATCCTCCCCCGTATCGATCACCGTAAAATGCACAGGTCCCCTCACAAAGCTGAAATATTCCCGTCCGCCCGGATTGCTGAAATAGTCTTGCCACTGCGACCGGAAGCAGCCCCGGGTCTCGTGATTCCCCCGCACGTAGACAAACGGTGTCTCCGAAGCAAAAACATCGGTGCACGGTCTCAGCATATGATCGACGATCTGCTGCTCGTTCTCCTGGAAGTCGAAAACATCGCCGTTGAAAAAGACGAAATCATAGGGTTCCGGACCGCGCATATTCAACAGGTGCGGGATGGACTGCGGCCTGTCATGGATATCGTTTAATATCAGCCAGCTCACGCTGTCCGGATGCTCCGCGACCGTGCGGAAACTGAACACGTCGCTCCGGATGGTATCTCCATAGGTCAGCTGATAAGGTTTGAATTCCGTTATCGCCTTCGAACACACCCGGTAGTAATAGGTCGCCCCTGGCTTTAGACCCGCAAGCGCTATCCGGTTGACCCGGTTGTAGGCGTCCACCAGGCCATTGGTAATGCTATGCGTCCTCTGTCCCAGCGCAGGGCTCTCACCCCACTCCACCCAGCTGTAGGACGGCAGACCAGTGATCCATCTGACCACTATCCCATTCGGCGTAGGGTCCTGCAGGTATGGCTGCGTAAGGAACACGTGCCTGTCCTCCCACCCCGCCGTCACAGGCAAAAGCTCAGCCGCGACCGCAGCTGCGCCGGTCCCCGTCAGCTGCTTCAGGAACCGGCGTCTGGCATTAGTATCCTTCATTTTGCACCAGTGATTTATTCTTTAACAATTCCGTCTGGAGGATCGGCCACAGATCATAAGCCTCCTTATATACCCGGTTCTCGACCAGGAAGGGCTGATAGGAGTAGGTGCTGCCCGTTTTGGTCGCGCGCATCCCGTAGGCCGCCGTCATTACCTGCATCCCGATCTTCCACCGGCGGATATCCCAGAACCGCGAGTCTTCAAGCGCCATTTCGACGCGACGCTCGTGCCGTATCCGGTCCCTCATCTGATCCTTCGTCAGACCGGCAGGCAACGGCGGCATTGCCACGCCCGTCCGGCCTCTTATCGCATTGATAGCGTCGTATACGCTCTGATCCGGTCCCACCGCCTCGTTCTGGGCCTCGGCATAGTCCAGCAGGGTCTCCGCATAGCGCATGTATACCCAATAATGGCTGCCCGGCTGATAGGAGGTGATCAGGGTGGAGGTCTCATCAAGCATCTTCCCGCCCATATAATAACCTGTCTGGGTCGAACCCGGCTTGAAGTTCAGTCCGTTGGTCCCGCTGCCGACATAGCTGTAGATCGTCGTCCCCGCCCACGGAGCGCCGTTGTAGATAACCGTCATAGCCATCCGCGGATCCCGGTTCTTGTAGGGATTCTGCGGATCATAGCCCGAAGCCGGGTCCGTGATCATCAGCCCGTTCTTCATCTCATACTCGTCTACCAGGTTCTGCAGGGGCTGCGTATTGGCCCATCCCCCACCCTGACCCGGAGGCTGCTGCACCCTCACCCAGTCGTCGGTGGCCACCTTGAAGACCTGATTGACGGTATTCTGGAAGATGATCTCCGTGGACTCCCGCGTATGCAGCATGGTCTTGTAGTTGTCGGCAAGATGATAGACTCCGAGGTCCATCACGGCCCTGGCAGCAGCAGCAGCGTCCTTCCATTTCTGTCCGTCACCGGACACGTTGTGCAGCGGACTGGCAGCGAACAGCAGCGTCCTCGCCTTCAGCATCATCGCCGCACCCTTCGTCGCCCGCCCCAGGTTGTTGGCCGGATAGGTCACGGGAAGCAGCATAGCGGCGCTGTCGCAGTTCTTTGTGATAAAGGCGACAGTCTGCTCGTCGGTGCCCCTCGGAATATTGAGATTGTCATCGATCGACTGTACGTGGTCGATAATGGGAACCCGCCCATAGCGCTTGTAGAGCTCGGCATAATAATAAGCGCGGAGGAAATAGGCCTCTCCCTTCATTCGCTTCTTCCCGTCTTCTTCATTGGGATCATTATTAGTCGGAACTACGTCGATATGCCCGAGAAAATCATTGGCCTTCCGGATAGCCTGGTAGTATTTACCCCAGGCATCTATCGGGTTATTGGTCGGAGAGAGCGACCCGTTGGTATAGACTATCGGCGCATAGGCGTAGTTATACTGACACCTCGCGTCGTCCGTTGCCGCCGTCCAGGTAAAGGCGTTGTTTCCCGCGAACCAGTCGCCGGTGCCCAGACCCGCACTGTAAACATTCGCGAGGAAGCCCTGCGCCTGCACATAGCTGTTGAATACCTGGTCTTCTGTGGTCCCGCCCGATTCCGCCTTGTCGAGGTAGCTGTTGATCTTCTTACAGCTTGTATTGAGCACGATCAGGAAAGCAAGGCCAAAAGCCAATTTTTTATAGATATGCTTTTTCATTGTCGTATTATTTAGAAATCTGTGGATACACCAACATTATAGACCTTGACCTGGGGATAATAGAAGCCCTTCCCGGCCGGCGCCTCGGGGTCAAAACTGTGATTGCCCATCCTGTCCCATGTAGCCAGGTTCTCCCCGCTGACGAACAGACGGAAGGCGGACAGATGCGTGGATTTGGAAAGACGGACATTCTTGAACGTATAGCCGAACTCGACATTCTTCAGCCGGATATAGCTGGCGTCCTTCATCCAGAAGGTAGAGGTCTGGTGGTTGTTGGCATTCTGCCCGTAGTGGAGCACCGGATAGGTCGCAGAGCCGGCCGTGGCGGGCGTCCAGCGCCCCAGATGCTGGACCATGACCTTGGCCCCGTTGTAGAACTCCCAGGCGCCCTCGTGGTCGAAGACTACGTTGTAGTTGGACGCTCCCTGGAAGAGCACCGAGAGGTCGAAATTCTTCCAATTGACACCGCCCGACAGCCCGAACAGTATTTCCGGCGTATAGGTCCTCCCGATAGGGCCCGCATCATTGGCGTCGATCACCCCGTCATGGTTCAGGTCCTTGTACTTGAGGTCGCCGGGTATGACGGTACCGAACTGCCTGGGACTCTTGTTGATCTCGTCCTGGTCCTTGAAAAAGCCCAGCGCCGTCAACCCGAATATCTGCCCCCAGGGCTTCCCGGTCTGTTTCAGATAGTCATAGGGATAGCTCACCTCGTCCATGAATATGACCTTGTTGCGGGCATAGGAGGCATTGACTTTCACAAAATAGGTGAGCTTGCCTATACGGTTGCGATGGGTCAGCTCTACTTCAAATCCCTTGTTGACCATGATACCCATATTGGCAGGTGGCAGGTTGGCGGCTGCAACACCGAGAGAGGCCGGTACGGTCCCCCGGGTCAGCAGGATGTCCGTGCGACGTTCGTGGAACAGGTCTGCCGTCAGGCCGAAAAGATCGTGCAGCATTTTCAGTTCGATACCGATATCCGCCTTGTGAGCCTTTTCCCACGTAACATTCGGGTTGGCGGCAGGACCTTCCGTTACGCCGGCCACCGAAGTCAACGGGTCGCCATAGGAATAGCCGGTACCCGCCTGGTACTGCGAAATGAACAGCCATCTCCTTCCCCCATTGATCTGGTCATTGCCCGTGATGCCATAGGAGCCCCGCAGCTTGAGGAAATCGATCACCCTGCTCTCCTGCAAAAATTTCTCTTTCGACAGCACCCATCCCGCCGAGACCGCAGGGAACAGCCCGTACCGGTTGCCCGGCGCAAAATTGTCGGTACCGTTGTAGCCCGCATTCAGCTCGGCGAAATATTTGTTGCGATAGCTGTAGGTGACTCGGGCGACGAGTCCCTGCGACACGAAGGGTATCTGGCCGCTCAGCACCGACTGCGTCCTGTTGGCCAGCAGCAGCCCCGTCACGGCATGATCGCCAAAACTCCGGTCATAGTTCAATGAAATGTCCATCCAGACGTCCCGGTTCTGGTCATACGAGCTGGCCGGCGCGCTCAGCGGCGCATCGGTGCCGGTATAGGTATAGTTGGCCGTATCCGTGAGCGAACCCGACCCATTGTACATCGCGGTCCGCTCACTCCTGGTCCTGGTCATATTATT
>JAFDYE010000024.1 GCA_018267585.1 Bacteroidota bacterium | reverse complement strand
TATATCGGCTTTCTCGACCAGCAAAATGCGAAGCTCCGAATTCTTTGCCCGAAGTTTTAACTACCTTCACACCCTCTAAAATTTTACTCTCACACCCACTAAAATTTTTCAAATGAGTACCATCCGGATCGGCCAGCAGGCACCCGACTTCACCTTATACGACTCCGACAAACAAAAAGTGACCCTCAGCGACTACAGGGGCAGGAACGTCCTTCTCCTTTTCTTCCCCGCGGCCTTCACCAGCGTATGCACACAGGAGTTATGCAGCACCCGCGACAACATCGCCCTCTACTCCGGGTCCAACGCCCAGGTATTCGGCATCAGCGTCGATATGCCCTTTTCCCTTGCCAAATTCAAAGAAGAACAAAAACTCAACTTCCCTCTCCTCAGCGATTTCAACAAAGAAGCTTCTACCGCCTATGGCTGTCTCTATGAAACCTTTGTCCTCGACCTGCACGGCGTCTCCAAGCGCAGCGCCTTCGTCATCGACAAGGACGGCACCGTCCGGTACGCCGAGGTCCTCGAAAAAGCAAGCGACCTTCCCGACTTTTCGGCCATCCGGAAGACCCTGACTGAGCTATCCTAAAAAATTCGGACACGCCGGCTTCCCACCCCGCGGAAGCCGGCCCATTCCGCATGATCCCCAAAACCCCCACTACAGGGACGCCAATCCCCAGCTTCCCCAACCCCCGGTTCCCCACCCTCGACTGGATTGAGCGGCTTCGCCCGAACTGCCGGCAAAAAGCATTAATAACCAAGTAAATAAATATAATCATTCCCAAAACCGATCATCAAATTTCTGTCGGAAATTCGGCCTGGGATTTGTATCTTTGAGTTAAAACCTATATTTTGGAATCACTTGTAAAATGTACCCGCAGATGAGGATTTTTTACATTTTGTTATCCATATTTCTTATGAACTCCTTCCAGGCTAAAAGCCAGGCCCGTGGCCCTTTTCCTGGTACGGAGCACAAGGTTTACAAATTCTATCCTAACCCCGCAGTTTCCTACATCACTTTCGAGCTCATCAAAGAAGGCGCCAAGAGCTACACCCTCCAAATTTTCAGCTTCCTCGGAAAAATGGTAAAGGACGAAAAAGAGATCACCGACAAACGCACCGTCAACCTCAGCGACCTCAACCGCGGTCTCTACACCTTCCAGCTAAAAGACGAGACCGGCCGCATCACCGATTCCGGGATTTTCCAGGTAAATAAATAATTTAGGTTATAAAACCTGCACGATCAGGAATTTCAGATAATTCGTAT
>JAFDYE010000249.1 GCA_018267585.1 Bacteroidota bacterium | reverse complement strand
TACCTGGGCAAAAAATCACCTGGCGCCCCCTTGAACTCGATATACTGCCGGCATATGTCCGCGATCCTGGCCGCCGATACTCCCCCGTTCTGAATAGGGGCCAGCCGCCGCAGCTGCTCGATATTGAAATAAGAATGTACTTTCTTTCCCAGCGCGATCCCGATATAGACTACCGTAGAATACTGCGTTATCAGCTCCTCGCAGTTGGCGATCATATGCTCGGTATTGCCCTCCGTATAGACAATGGCCGACGGCGCGATGGCCTTTATCTCCGCGACAGCCCGCTCTTTCTTCTCATTCGGGTGCAGCTTGAAGATCAGCTGTCTGCTGCCCGCGATCTCCACACAACGGCGGATAAAGGCCGGCCGGTCATCGCTGTTGAAAGCCTCCCGGATATCCGAGGTCGCTACCAGCACATAGTCCCTGTGCGGGAAATCGTTATTGAGAAAAATTGCCGCATTGTCATAATTGGGGATACCCGTTACGACGATCTTCGACGCATCCGTACCCAGACGGGCGAACTGCTCCTTGTACCCTTCCGAAGCGGCGCAATAAATATCACAGATGTTGCTGCTCCCGTTGTATGCCGTATTCTTGGCAAAATAGCCGGGAAGCCCCAGGTTCCGCGTCATCTTCCCCCATCCGGTGATAGGATCGGTCATCCCTTCCTGGACCCAGACCGTCTTCATCTTCCTCAGCTCCTTCGTCACCAGCAGATCGGAACACATCAACACCAGATCATAAGAATTGTTGTAAATGCCGCGGGCATAATCGTTGCGTAGCTGATGCTTTTCCAGGTAGGCATCCCCCTTTCTTTTAAATTCACCCGCAAGAATGGTGGTATCCAGCAGCCCCGTACGCTGCACAAGCCTGACGACAGGATGCTTGCTGTATAGCTGGCTGAAGTAACAATCATAGTCAGATAGCTGGGACGCTATCTGGTGCATCTGGCTCGTCTGGTTCGGAGATCCTATCGTGAAAAGTATCTTCTTTCGTAGCGCCATGGTATCCTTCAACATACGTTAGCATATTACGTTTACCCTCCTGGCCACACTCTCCTTTCGCGAGTAAAGGTAATAACTTGCCCAATTAATCCGCAAAAATATTCAGTATCCCCGCTCATCCAATTGTTAACGCCAGAAATCACAATTCCTTAATATTCAATGCCGTTTATCCACACTTCTCCCTCATTTATCCAGATAAGGCAATAAAGCCCGCTGCCATATCCTGTAACCCTTGTCATTCATATGCAGCTTGTCCCCCACGAACAGATCGTCCATCGGCCGGCCCTGCGGCGTCAGCATCAGATGATACACATCCACAAATACGACATGGCTGTGCGTGGCCGTAAAATCCCTGATCAGGTCATTGGTCTCCTCCATCAAGGGCATCAGCTTCTCCCGGCTGGGACTCGGCTTTATCGACACGTAGACGATATCCACATTTTGTAAGTGTTTACGAATTAGATCATAGAGCTTTACAAACCGCTTATAAACTTTCTTCGCCGATACCTTCGAACCAGCCAGGTCATTGTCTCCGCAATAGATAACGATCTGTTTGGGATGATAAGGATAGATGATCTCGCCCGCATAGCGTATCACATCCGGCAGCGTAGACCCGCCAAAGCCGCGGTTGATGATCGTAAAGCCAGGGAAGTCGGCATGCACGCTCGTCCACTTGCGAAAAGACGAGCTCCCTACGAAGAGTATAGCGCCCGAAGGAGGATGCTGTACACTATCCTTCTTCCTGAATTCCGCGATCTCATTCCAAAAGGGGGGCTGCTGTTGCTGCTGTTGTGCAAATAAATGATGGTGTCCGCCAAGCAATAGGATCAGAAGTAGGAGAACGCTATTTTTTAAAATAGCATGGTTAGGCTTCATATGCGGTCTTTCTGGTTGACGCCAAAACTACTAAATGTCCGGTCCCGGGCGCCCGAATTACTTATTTTTTTTCCTAAAACTCCGCACTTATGGATCGCCGGGAATTCAGGACACAGACGTCCGCCCCTCCCCATCGTACCTGATAAATTGTCGTAACTTCGATCCATGCTCAGCGCTATACTCCTTGCCGCCGGGTCCTCCCGGCGCATGGGAGACGACAACAAGCTCCTGCTGCCCTGGCAGGACCGGACCGTCGTCGCCGCCACCGCATCCAACCTGCTTGCAGCCGGCCTGCAGGAGATGATCGTCGTCACAGGCTACGATGCCCCCGCAGTCGCAGGTGCGCTGAAAGGACTACCCCTGAAGTTCGTACACAACCCCGATCACGAAGAGGGCATGACCAGTTCCATTCGGGCAGGCGTCCGCCGGGCCGCGGGAGACGGGTACATGATCTGCCTCGCCGATATGGTCATGATCAGCCCCACTGAATATGCCTCACTGGCGTCGGCCTGGGAAAAAAGATACACAGTCGACGACTACTGCATCGCCATCCCCGAATACCAGGGCCAGAAGGGAAATCCCGTCATCCTGCCAGCCACCCTCCGGGAGGATATCCTCTCCCACCCGGAAAAAGAGGGCTGCCGCGACCTGGTCCGCCTCCACCACGCCCACCACCTGCGCATCCCCATGCCCACCGACCATATTCTAAAAGACATCGACCGGCCCGAAGACTACATCTTTCTGAAAGAGCTCATCCATCCCTAAGCCCCGTTCAACATATTTTCCCAGGGGTTGCAGTCGTTTCTCCTATCTTTATCGCATTCGTCTATGCGCCAGCTATTCCTGTTTATTTCCCTGTCGATCACCTTTCATTGCGCTTACGCCCAGGCCCCTTCCATCCGCGGTATCGTCACAGACAGCCTGACCCGCCAACCCCTGGAGGACGCAACGGTTACTCTCACGCAAATGCCTTCCGGCAATATCGTGCGCCGTATCCGCAGCAGCAAAAAGGATTTTGTATTCGGCAATCTGACTCCCGGCCCCTACCGCATCACCACCACCTATCTCGGCTACTCCCCCGATACGCTGTCTATAACGATCGACAGGACCGACACCGCCAGACGGGTACGCATCAGCCTGCACCAATCCTCCAATGCCCTGATGGAGGTTGTGGTCCGCGCAGCCATCCCGCCGGCGATCGTCAGGAACGATACCATCGCCTTCAACGCCGGCGCCTATCCAACACGGCCGAACGCCACAGTGGAAGACCTCCTGCGCAAACTGCCGGGCATCGACATCGACAAGAACGGCAACGTAACCATGCAAGGCCAGAAAGTAGACAAGATATACCTGGACGGGAAAGAGTTCTTCCTCAACGACCCCCGCACCGCCACCCAAAACCTGCCCGCAGACATCGTCGACCAGATCGAAGCCTTCGACTCGCAGAGCGAACGCGCCCGTCTCACCGGCATAAAGGAAACGACCGGCACCAAAACACTGAACATCAAATTAAAGAAAAATAGAAAAAGAGGCTATTTCGGCAAGGCGTATGCAGGCACCGGCTCAGGCGGCGGAGACGGCAAGGCCGGGGTCACGAGCAGCTACTCTGCCGGCGCTACGGCCACCAGCCTCGGCACCAACTGGATCTTCGCCACCGGGAACCTGAATAACATGAACAACCAGTTCACCGGAAAAGACAACAAGAACGGCCCCGGCAGCGGCGGTCTCCAGACCTTCAACGACGCCCAGCTGAACTTCCGCAACGACAAAAGCAAAAAGCTCGCCGTCACCCTCAACGCGGGGACTAACGGTGTCCACACCTCGCTGGCAACCGCTACCCGTCGGAAGACCCTTCTTACCGACTCTTCCCTCCTGGAGAACCGTTATAGCAGCTCGACTTCCAGGAGCCAGAGCTACCACGCCAACGCATTCCTCGAATACAACATCGACAGCTTTACAGTGATCAACCTCCGGTCGGTCTACACGCCGCAGACATCCCGCAACAGCTCCCGGGACACGGTGCAGATCTCGACCCAAAGATCCGCCGACCCATGGGTCAGCAACCAGGGACATACCAACAACGACAACCACTCCGACAGCTATTCTATCAACAATACGCTCAACTTCCGACGCCGCTGGCGCCTGCCGGGACGGACCCTCTTCGTGAGCCTTTCCCAGTCCTATGACCACCAGGACCAGCCGGCCGCTACCTATTCCCTCGTCAACTATTTCGACAGCACGGGCAAACAGCTGCAACGCACCCTTATCGACCAGGCCTCCGGACAGCTATCCGGGAACGACGGCTACGGCGCCTCCGTCTCCTACACAGAACCCATCAAGCCCGGCCACGTGCTCGACTTCACGTACCGCCTCAACCACTCTACCAGCCGCTCGGACAAACAGTCCTTTGACTTCGACAGCACCTCGGGCAGATATGATATCCCCGACACGCTCACAACGAACCATTTTGTCAACTACAATACCATACAGCGGCTGAGCACCGGATACAACGCCACCGACGGGAAATACCGTTATCAGCTCGGCCTGACCCTCCAGATGAGCGACCTGGACGACCATAACCTGACAACAAAGTCGTCCATCACCCAGCACCAGATCAACTGGTATCCCAGGGCCTCCCTGATCTACACGCCTGAAAAGGGCCGGACGATCAACATCCAGTATTCCGCCAACACAACCAGCCCCACGATACAGCAGCTCCAGCCCCTGCCGGATCTGACCAATCCCTTCCTGGTCCACATCGGCAACCCCGATCTCCTCCAGCAGCTGACCCATAACTTCAACGCCAGCTATACGGGCTTCAACAGCCGCAATTTCCGCAACCTCCAGCTCGCGCTGCAGGGCGACCTGTCCCAGCACCAGATCACACCGGCAACGACCGTCCTCTCAGGCGGCGTCCAGCAGATACAGTATATTAATGTTGACGGCGTATGGCACCTGAGTTCAAACCTCACCTATGGCTTCCCCATCGGCGACCAGCGGAAAGGCAACAGCTCCGTGGGCGTTCACCTACGCTATGGGCGCGACGTCAGTTACGTCAACGGACAGCAGAATATTACAACGGGACTCGGATGGGGATCCAACCTCAAGCTGAACTTCCACCCGATAGAGCGCCTGTTCATCGAGGCGCTCGGCAGCGTAGACTATACCGGATCACTATATTCGATCTATCCCAACCAGAATACCAAAACCTGGCTGCAGAACTATTCAATTGACGCTTCTTACGAGCTCCCCGGCGCGGTAACGGTGACTTCCAACTACGTCCTCCAGATAACGGGCAGCCAGGGCACACTGCCCTCCAGATCAGTTGCGCTCTGGAACGCCAGCGTCTACAAGGACTTCCTCCGCGATCGCAGCCTTCAGATCCGCTTCTCAGCGTTCGGTATTCTCAATACCGTCAATAATTTCACACAAACCGTCGGCCTCAACTATGTAGAGACCCGGCAGACCAACCTGCCGGGCAGAATACTATTGTTAAGTCTTATCTACCGTTTCAGGCGCTTTCCCCAGAGCCGTTCACGGACAGCTCCCTAGCTACGCAATAACTCGATCTCCGTAGCCGTCTTAGCCAGCGGCTTGCCGAGTAACCGACTCCCCGAATCAGTGACCAACAAGTCCTCTTCTATCCTTATCCCCCCGAAATCACGCAACGCATTGAGCTTATCATAATTGATAAAATCCATATACTTCTTCTCCGCCCTGTACTGATCCATCAGCTCCGGAATAAAATAAAGTCCGGGCTCGATCGTAACGACAAAACCGGGCTCAAGCGCGCGAGCCAGCCGCAGGGACTTCCACCCGAACTCCTTGCTCTTCTTCAGCGTATCCGTATACCCAACATACTCTTCACCCAGATCTTCCATATCGTGTACGTCCAGCCCCATCATGTGCCCCAGCCCGCACTGGAATACCGCCGTATGTGCCCCGGCAGCCACAGCCTCTTTGGGATCACCTTTCATCACTCCCGCAGCCTTGAGCCCCTCCACCAGCTTTTCCGCCGCCAGCGCATGCACATCCCTGAACAGGATGCCCGGCCGCAACGCATCCACTGCGGCCTGCTGTGAGGAAAGCACAATGTCGTACATCTCCCTCTGCAGTGTAGTAAACTTCTTACCCACCGGAAACGTCCTTGTCATATCCCCCGCATAGTGCATCGCATTCTCCGCTCCGCTGTCACAAATGGCCAGCCGCCCTTCCCGCATTACAGTCGGGCCATAGTGGTTGTGAAGCACCTGCCCGTTGACGGTAAGTATCGTAGGGAAAGCCAGGTTACCACCGCCGCTGATGGCAATGCCCTGCAGGCCGCCCGCCAGCTGCGCCTCCGTCATTCCGGCCTTCGCGCCTTTTATCGCAGCAAGATGCATAGCCGCTGTTGTATTGACCGCCTCCTCGATTTGCACGATCTCTTCCGCAGATTTGATGCTGCGCTGCGCGACGATCGCCTTGATCAACCCCACTGAAACCCCACCCTTCACCGCCGAAGGCGCGATACCCAGCCACTCGCTCAGCTTTAGCAGATTCTCCGGCCGGTAGGGAGGCAGATAATGGATCGTCCTTCCACCCGCAATCGCCGGCGCCAGCCGTTTACCCAGCTCCGCATAAGGCATCGTCTCTGTTACGCCCGCCGGCGCCGCCTGTTCGGCAAGCGAAGGCTGCGGCCCCGTCCATACGATCTGATCCATCGTCAGGTCATCCCCGAAGACAATGTCCTTATCATTGTCGGCATCGATCAGCGCCGCCAGCCCGGGTTTGTCCATACCAAAAAAATAGAGAAAGCTGCTGTCCTGCCGGAAAGGATACAAATTGTCCCGGTAGTTCATGCTGCTTTCCTCATTTCCCATCAACAGGATCAGCCCCTTGCCAACCTGCTGCTTCAACCGCTGACGGCGGCCGGCATATATGTCCTTTGCAAACATTGCACTATTCATAAATAACTTTTTTCAGATAGAATGACCTCGTATCCACCAGCGGCATCGCGGCGCTGACGACAGTCACGCCCTTTTTATCCAGGATCTTCGTGCCGGTCTCTCCACCGGCCGTTATCTCCATCGGCAGAGGCATATCGATATTCAGCAGCCTGACCAGCCAGTGCGTAGTATCCAGCTGCTTCACGCTGACCTCCAGTTTGTCCGTCGTATACAGGTAGAGATGGAACAGCGGCGACAGGTCCCGGCCCGCAGCAGTGCTGAACAGCCGCTGCACATCCTCCGTGCTGGCGGTATGGCTATAGGTCGTATTGCTGTCCGTCGACAGATGTTTTAGCGTCGGAAAAAAGATGCTGTCGCCAAGGACATACCGCAGCGTATGCATAAAAAAGGCGCCCTTCGGGTAGATATCCGGGTGATAGGCCTCTTCTTCGGCGATATTCTTCCCCAGCACAATGGGCTTGTCATTCTTTATCCTCGGAATATCACGCTGAAATATCTTCTCATAGGCCGCCTCTCCCTCCATGTCGCGCGTATACAGGGCATCTCCAAAGGTCCCGATGCCCTCGTGTATCCAGTAGTCCGCCCAGTCGCCGGCCGTCACCTTATTTCCCCACCATTCATGCCCGAACTCATGGTTCATCAGCCCGTCGAAATCCTGCCCACCGATAAGGGTATACCTGAACCGGTTGCCATAGGCATTCATCGTCTGATGCTCCATCCCCAGATGCGGCGTCTCCACCAGGCCGATCTTTTCTTTGACCCACGGATACTCGCCAAAATATTTCTCCTTTATCTGCGCCATATGCGCCAGCATATCCAGCTGGTGCGCCGCCCTGCCCGCATGCTCCCTCAGCACATAGAATTGCATCGGTACCCTGTTCCCTTCGACCGTCGTATACTCCCGGCTCACTACCGTATAGTCCCCGACGTTAAATACAATGCTGTAATTGTTGATGGGATATCCTGTCCTCCAGTGATAGGCGCCTTTTTTGGCATCTACCAGCAGCCCCGGCCCCGCAACGACCAGACCCCGGGGAACCCGGATGGTCAGATCGACACCTTCATCCGGCTCGTCGGAAGGATGATCCTTACAGGGAAAATAGAGCTTACCGCCCGTCCCCTCCGCCGTTACCGCCACCCAGGGATGCCCCGTAGAGTCCGTCGTGAACGTAAATCCGTCATCCCATGGCGGTCGCCTGGCGATCATCGGCCGCCCGGAATAGACGACCTTTACGGCTACCGGGCCCGCCGGCCAGCTGCCGGTGACACGCAGCTCATGATGATCATGGGTAAAAGCCGCGGCCTTCCCATTCACCGTCACCGCCGCAACGGCAAATGAGTCCATCAGGTCCAGCAACAACACAGGTGCCGGCTCCTTCAGCCGCATAGCGACAACCGCATAGCCGGAAACCCGACGCCCCGGTATATCGAGGGCCAGATCGATGGTGTAATGGAGGATATCCATATTCGCCTGCTCGGGCTTGAGCTTGCCGCCATAGGCGGGGGCTTGCGCATCCGCCGCCGCGGCCGCCAATAACCCCGGAAAAATAAAAAGGAGGTATTTTCTCATGTCAGGGAATTTCATGCTTATAGCCCCGCCGCCAGCGCACGCTGCACTCCCCGCAGCTCTGCCAGCCCCCGAAGCCTCCCTATCGCACTGTATCCCGGGTAGGTCCTTTTCGTGAGATCATCCAGCATCTGATGCCCGTGATCCGGACGCATCGGCAACGAGATCCCTCTCTTCGCCTGCACCGCCAGCAGCTCTCGTATCACCCCCACCATATCCACGTCTCCGTCCAGATGATCGGCCTCGAAAAAGTTCCCCTCGGCATCACGCAGCGTACTCCGCAGATGTATAAAATGAATATGATCCCCCATGCGACGGACCATACCCGCCAGATCGTTATCAGCCCGCACTCCATAGGAACCCGTACAGAAACAAAGCCCGTTGGCTGGCGAAGGAGCACATTCCAGCAGCTCACGCGCATCCTGCTCGGTACTGACGATACGCGGCAACCCGAGAATAGGATACGGAGGATCATCCGGATGGATCGCCATCTTCAATCCCAGCTCTTCAGCCACTGGAACCACCTCTCGCAAAAAAAAGAACAGGTGCTGCTTCAGTTTGGCAGCATCGATCCCGGCATAGCTCTGGAGGGCCTTCAATATCTGCTCTTCCGTAAATCGCTCTTCACTACCCGGTAACCCCAGCAGCGTATTGCGGTAAAGCGTCTCCTTTTCCTGCTCGCTCATCGTGCTGAGACGGGTTTTCGCCTTTTCTATTTCGGCAGCCGTATAATCCTTCTCCGCCGCCGGCCTCTTCAGCAAATACAGATCGAACGCGATAAAGGCCGCCTTCTCAAACCGCAGCGCACGGCTCCTGTCGGGCATCTCATAGGCAATATCCGTCCTCATCCAGTCGAGGATGGGCATAAAATTATAGGTCACGACCTCAAGCCCGGCCTTCGCCACATTCCGCAGACTTTCCTTATAGTTGTCGATATATTTCTCAAAACTTCCGGTATGCTTCTTGATATCTTCATGTACCGGGAGACTCTCGATCACGGTCCAGCGCATCCCGGCAGCCTCTACTTCCCTTTTCCGCTTGATGATCTCGTCGTAAGCCCATACCTCTCCGACCGGTATATGATGCAGCGCAGTCACCACACCCGTACAGCCCGCCTGCCGGATATCCCAAAGACTGACCGGATCGCCGGGGCCATACCAACGCATCGTTTCTTCCATTAAAAAGGCTCCTTTCATAAAGAAAAATTGTATTAGGTAAGCTTACAAAGTAAATTAAAAATCCCATGCGTCCTGCAAAACACTTTATTCTTTTTTTCCTGCTTTGCCCTTCCCTTCTTTTATCCTCGCGGCGAAAGAAGGCGCTGGCAGCCCATCATGAAAAAGGATATCCCTGTTGTAAAGATTGGCGCCCACCGGACTGTCCGCCCACGCATAACGCACA
Source organism: Bacteroidota bacterium (assembly GCA_018267585.1). Taxonomy (GTDB): domain Bacteria; phylum Bacteroidota; class Bacteroidia; order Chitinophagales; family Chitinophagaceae; genus Puia. The sequence continues at coordinate 17,181 of JAFDYE010000249.1, read as the reverse complement.
GCGACAGGATCCGGCACGGCATCGCTCCACGCGATCACCACATTCTTTCCCTCTATGACCGCCTTCGCGGGCGCCCACCTGCCATCAGCGCCCGATACCTCAAAACCACGCAGCTCGCCGCCTCCCTTGACGATAAGCCCGCTCTCCGCGTCGTTGAAGACCACGTGTATCTTCTCTCCCTTCACTTTCATCGAATGATATTGCGGCCCAGTCCAGATCATATCGTCGTCGCCATAGGCAACATGCCCCGCCGACAAAGCCAGCCGCCTGCCCACGTCCTCTTTATCCAGCGGATGGAGATCGTTCCATTCTCCAAGATCCATCGCCACCGCCATACCCGTCCTCGGCACAGACAGCGTCATCCGCTGCGCTTCCCGTAAAGCCGCCTCCTCGCTCTCCTCCGGCTGCTCCTTCACCGGCCCATAACCAGCCAGCTGCACGAAAATAAAAGGGAAAACACCTTCATTCCAGTGCCGGCGCCAGTCTGCTATCACCGCCGGGAACAAGGTCTGATATTCCGCCGCTCTCGACACATTGGACTCACCCTGGTACCAGATCACACCCCGGATAGTATAGTCGGTGATCGGAGCGATCATCCCGTTGTAAACCCCCATCGGCTTATATTGGATAAAGGTCTCCGGCGCCAACGGCTGCGCGACCATCCCGACCTTATACGTCCATTGCCCCTTCAGGTCGACTGTATCTTTCGACCCCATCAGCCTGTAAGGCTTGTCGGGAACGAAGCCACCCTTTCCCTCACTGTTGATCACCCGTACAACGATGGTGTTTCTCCCGGCCTGCAATAAGCCCGCCGGCACATCATAGCGCCTCGGCGGATACTGATAACCGATAGTTCCCGTAAATTTCCCATTGATGTATACCGAATCCCGGTCGACTATCCTGCCGAGCAACAATCTGGCAGGCTGGCCGGCCATGGAAGCCGGCAGGTCGATCTCTTTCCGGTACCATACCACACCGTTGATATTCCCCGCACCCTGGTCCGACCAGTAGCCCGGCACTTCGATCGGCTTCCAGTCACTCGCCGCAGCAGCCGGATCATACCAGGGCCTGTCCCCGTGCAGCCCCTTATCCTCATTCCATACGCGGGCATACCAACCCTCGCTGGCCTCCTTGTCTCCTTCAATGATTTTATTGATATTGTTCGTATCGGCATACCGGGCTGCCTCAGCCGCATATTCGGGAAAGGACCGCAGCGCATCGGCGCTCAGCCAGGCCTCCGCAGGAGTGCCTCCCACCGCCGTATTGATAAGCCCCACCGGTACATGATAGCGTGCGTTGATGTCACGCGCAAAGAAATAACCCACCGCAGAGAAGGACAGCACCGTCTCCGGATTCGCTGACTCCCACTTGCCGCCCGAAAGATTCTCCCTGGGACCGTTGAAGTCATAGCGCATCGGCACCCTGAACTGACGAATGGCCGTATTCTCGCTGCGGGCGATGACCTCGGGATATTTCTCCTTCACGCGCTCCATCGGCAGCTCCATATTGGACTGCCCCCCGCAAACCCATACCTCGCCCACCATGATATTCTTCAGCCAGATATGATTGATCCCGTTGATGTCCATCGCATAGGGACCGCCCGCCTTCTTAGGCGACAGCGTCACCTGCCATTTCCCCCGGTCGTTGGTCTCCCCGCTGACCGTCTCCCCGCCAAATTTCACGGTGACCTTCTCTCCCGGTGACGCCCACCCCCAGACACGAATTGGTATTTCCCGCTGCAGGACCATCCCATCGCTCACCAGCCTCGGAACCTTGACCTGGGCTGCGGCGCCAAAACCCGACAATAGCAGCAACCATCCAGTACATTGTAAACTCCGCATACAACCAAAATTTGACCCGCAATATCGGCATCATTTGGGAGTATGCCAATTCCCGACCTGTTCGATCGCCCTCGGACGGTTATACAGTCTTAGCTTTTGTATCCCCCATTCATCGTTCGCAAACCGGATATGCCTTCCCTGGTGGTCCTGGTCGCCATTCATCCGTCGCCCCGTCGGCTCGCGACCCTCACGACCATCAATGATCGTCACCTCTTCTGCGCTGAGTTCACCAGAACTACGGTAAGAGACGCGCGCCCGTCCACCGCCACCTCGCGGTTCTGATAACCCACGGACGAAATGACCAGCACCGCATTGGAATTGGCGCTGATCTCGAACTGCCCCTGATCATTGCTGCTAGCTCCCCCCGTCTGTCCCTTGACCACGACTGGCGCCTGCGTAATAGCCTGCCCGCTGTCATTCTTGATGACTCCCTTAATGGTGAGACGCTGTGTCCCCCGGGCATTGACCGCAAAAGCGTAGAAAAAAATAACTATAGGAAGACCCTAATAAAATGTAACCGATTACAATTTTTTTTCAAAAACTATCCTAACTTTAGGCATATTTTCGATATGCAAACGATTGTATGAGCAACGAGAAAGAAGTAACCATATACGACCTGGCCCGAAAGCTGAATATCTCGGTTGCTACGGTAAGCAGGGCCCTGAAAGACGACCCGGTAGTTAGCAAAAAGACAAAGAAGAAGATATCCGACCTCGCCGTGGAGATGGGATACCGCTCCAACCATTTTGCCCGCAACCTCAGAACCCAGCGCACCAATACTATAGGTGTCATTATCCCCAGGATCAACAGCTACTTCATGTCCTCCGTCATTGCAGGTATGGAGAACATTGCAACCAGCGAAGGATACAATCTTATTATAAGCCAGTCCTCCGAGTCCGTGGAAAAAGAGGTCGCTAACACGATCACCCTCTTCAACAACCGGGTGGACGGCCTGCTCGTCTCCCTGACCTATGACACGGACTCCCTGGCGCACTTCGACCCCTTCATCAGGAAAAAGGTCCCCCTTATATTCTTCGACCGTACCGCCGATCAAAAGGACTGCACCTGCATCCTTATCAACAACTGGAAGGCGGCATACGAAGCAACCACCCACCTCATCAGTCAGGGACGCCGCAGGATCGTACACCTTACCGCCACCCAGAAACGCAACGTATATATCGACCGGCTGGAAGGATACAAACAGGCGCTCGCCGACCAGCGCATTCCCTTCCGGGAAGACTATATTATTGTGGGGAACCTCAGCCAGGAGGCCGGCGCAGAGGCCGCCTCGCGCATCCGGGAAATGCAGCCCCTGCCGGACGCCGTCTTCGTAGCCAACGACAACTGCGCCGTCGGCTGCATGATAGCCCTCAAACAAATGGGCATCCGCATCCCGGAAGACATCGCCTTCGTCGGCTTTAACAACGACCCCGTCTCCACCGTCGTCGAACCAAACCTCACCACGATCAACTACCCCGGCTATGAAATGGGCCAGGTCGCGGCCCGCAACCTCATCGACCACCTCAACGGGTCATCCAATATCCATTCCACCAATACTATTATATTGCGTTCTGAGCTGATCCTGCGGGAGTCCTCGGTAAGCAGGCAACCCTAACCGAACATGAAGAACTTTCTATTCCTTTTGCTCGCCATTCTCTGTCAGATCACCCTCCACGCGGAAGACGGCTACCGGCTCTGGCTTCGCTATGACAAGGTCGACGCCCCCCACCTGACGGCCCTCCGGATCGAAGCTGCCCCCGTAGCCCAAAAAGAATTGACGACGGCCCTCGAGGGCCTCCTGGGCAAACCCCTCCCCCTCCTGCTCAATACCCTCACCGAAGGAACGCTGCTGGTCGGTACGCCCGCCCGGCTGACGACCGTCGCCGCCCTCCACCTGGAAAAAGACCTCGCTCCGCTTGGCGAAGAAGGCTTCCTCATCAGGTCCCTTACAATCTCCGGCAAGCACGTCACACTGGTTACCGCGAACACAGACAACGGCCTTCTCTATGGCATATTCCACTTCCTTCGCCTCATTCAGACTCAACAGTCCATTAGCGATCTCAATATTAGCAGCGCACCTTCCCTTCCCTACCGGATACTCGATCACTGGGACAACCTCAACCGCACCGTCGAAAGAGGCTATGCCGGCTTCTCTATCTTCAACTGGTTTACCCTGCCTGGCTATCTCGACCAGCGCTATACCGACTACGCCCGGGCCAACGCCTCCATCGGCATCAACGGCACAGTACTGAATAACGTCAACGCCAGTCCGCTGATCCTGACCTCCGAATACCTGGAAAAAGCGGCCGCCCTCGCCGGCGTTTTCCGCCCCTATGGCATCAGGGTTTATCTGTCCGTCAACTTCGCAAGCCCCATCACCATCGGCGGACTAAGGACGGCCGACCCGCTGGACCCCGCGGTACAGGACTGGTGGAAGAAGAAGACGGACGAGGTCTATAAATATATTCCGGACTTTGGCGGCTTCCTCGTCAAAGCCAATTCAGAAGGACAGCCCGGCCCGCAGAACTATGGACGCACCCACGCCGACGGCGCCAACATGCTCGCCGACGCCCTCGCTCCCCACAAAGGCATCGTCATGTGGCGCGCCTTTGTCTACAGCGAATCTTCAGAAGACCGCGCCAAACAGGCCTACAACGAATTCAAGCCCCTCGACGGCCTTTTCCGGAAGAACGTGTGGGTCCAGGTCAAGAACGGCCCCATTGACTTCCAGCCCCGGGAACCCTATCACCCCCTGTTCGGAGCCATGCCCCGGACTCCCCTGATGCTCGAGTTCCAGCTGACCCAGGAATACCTGGGCTTCTCGACACATCTCGCCTACCTGGCTCCTTTATTCAGGGAATGCCTCGACGCAGGTCCGCCCGTCTCCTCTGCGATCACCGGCATGGCCGGCGTCGCCAACATCGGCAATGACATCGACTGGTGCGGCCACCCCTTCGGACAAGCTAACTGGTACGCCTTCGGCCGGCTCGCCTGGGACCAACATTTATCCTCCGGACAGATCGCCGACGAATGGATCCGCCAGACCTTCTCCAACAACCCGGCCTTCGTCGACACAGTCAAAAGAATAATGCTCGCCTCCCGTGAGGCGATCGTTGACTATATGACACCGCTGGGCCTTCACCATATCATGGGCTATGGTCACCACTACGGTCCGGCCCCCTGGTACAACAAAGCCCCCCGCGCCGACTGGAACCCCGTGTACTTCCACCGGGCCGACTCCGCGGGCATCGGCTTCGACCGGACCGCCACCGGCAGCAACGCCCTTGAGCAATATCCCCCGGACGTACGCGCCCTGTGGGAGAACGCCGACAACTGCCCCGACCGCTGGCTGCTCTGGTGGCACCACGTCGCATGGGACCACCGCATGCACACGGGACGAACCCTCTGGGAAGAGCTCTGCCATAAATATTATACCGGCGTCGACTCCGTGCGGTGGATGGAAAAAGCATGGAATGCCGTAAAGAACGACATCGACCAACAACGCGCCAGACAGATAAGCATGCTCCTTTCCATACAGGAACACGAGGCGGCCTGGTGGCGCGACGCCTGCCTGCTCTATTTCCAGACCTTCTCCCGCCAGCCCCTGCCGGCCGGCGCAGAACTGCCCGCCCATACTTTGGACTATTATGAAAAACTGAATTTTAATAACGCACCCGGAACATTAAGATAGAACTATGACTACAACACAACGAATAGCGCTCGTTACAGGAGGAGGGTCGGGTATCGGCCTGGCCATCGCAGAGAAATTTACAACAGCAGGCATCCTGACGATTATCGTAGGACGCGACAAGGACAGGCTGACCGCCGCCGCCAAACAGCTCGGAGCAAACTGCCAGCCCCTGTCTGCGGACCTCAGCGACCTGACATCCATCCCCGCCCTCGTTCAGCAGGTCATCGACCGCTATGGCCGCATCGATATCCTGGTCAACAACGCCGGCATCAATATGAAAAAGGAGTTCACCGAGGTCACCGACGAAGAATTTGACCGCATCCTCCTCACCAATGTAAAGGCCGTATTCAGCCTGTCCCGCGAAGTGGTGAAAACCATGCTTCCGCACGGCGCAGGCAACATCATAAACATCAGCTCGATGGCCTCCCGGTATGGCATTCCGAAAGTGATCGCTTATACCGCCTCCAAATCCGCTATCGAAGGGATGACAAAGGCCATGGCCGTCGAACTTTCACCGAAAGGCATCCTCGTCAATTGTATCGCTCCCGGCTTCATCGCAACCGATATGTCGGCAAAAGCGCTCAACAGCGATCAGGAAAGAAAACAAAAAGCGCTTGGCCGTACACCGCTCGGCCGCCTGGGAGAGCCCGCCGACATCGGCGACGCCGCCCTTTTCCTCGCCTCCGACCAGGCTAAATACGTGACAGGCGTCGTCTTGCCCGTGGACGGAGGAAATTCCATCGGCTTCTAATCAACCGTCCATGAAAAAGCTTGCCTTATTTTTTATTTTGCTGTCCGCCTTGCGCGGCTACGGCCAGGACGTCCCTGCCATATACGCGGATACAACCGACCACTGGCTGGTACGCCGGGCCGCAACCCTCCTGCAGGACGACATCGAACGCGTGACCGGCAAACGTCCCCCCCTGCTCGGCAGCCTCCCCTCCGCGCCCCTCCCCCAGCTGATCATCGTCGGCAGTCTCGACAGCTGCCCCCTGGTGCAGCAGCTGGCAAAGGCTCACCGGATCCCCGCAGACCGGATTAAAGGCAAATGGGAATCCTTTCTTCTCAAGACGATCCAACATCCCTGGCCAAACGTCAAACAGGCCCTGATCATCGCCGGTAGTGACCGCCGGGCGACGGCCTATGGAGTCTTTGACCTCTCCCGGACGATAGGAGTATCCCCCTGGTACTGGTGGGCCGACGTCCCCGTCACACACAGGGATCGCATCTCTTTTGACCACCTCGACACCATCGTTGCAGCTCCGGCCGTCAGGTACCGCGGCTTCTTTATCAACGACGAAGCGCCCGCGCTCAGCGGCTGGGTACACGCCAAATACGGCAATTTCAACCATCTCTTCTACGAGAAGGTATTCGAGCTGCTGCTCCGCCTGAAGGCCAATTACCTCTGGCCCGCGATGTGGGGCAATGCCTTCAACGACGACGACACCCTCAACCCCATACTCGCCGATCGATACGGCATCGTCATGGGTACCTCCCACCACGAACCCATGCTCCGCGCCCAGCAGGAATGGAAAAGGTACGGCAAAGGCCCCTGGGACTATTCCGCCAACGCCGGCGTCCTCGACAGTTTTTGGCGGAAGGGCATCGAACACATGGACCACCACGAAAGCATCGTAACCATCGGCATGCGCGGCGACGGCGACAAGCCGATGGAGGAAGGCAGTAATATCGCCCTGCTGGAAAAGATCGTCGCCAGACAGCGCGCCATCATCGCCGACGTCACCGGCAAAGACCCGTCGGCCACGCCCCAGTCCTGGGCGCTGTATAAAGAAGTACAGGACTACTACGACAAGGGCATGCGCGTTCCCGACGACGTCACACTCCTTCTTTGTGACGACAACTGGGGAAACGTACGCAAGCTGCCGATGCCTGGCGAAAAGCCCCGCGCTGGCGGATACGGGTTATACTACCACTTCGACTACGTCGGCGGCCCCCGCAATTACAAATGGATAAACACCAATCCCATAGCCCGCGCATGGGAGCAGCTGCACCTGACCAGACAGTACGGGGTCGACCGCATCTGGATCGTCAACGTCGGCGACATCAAACCCCTCGAATTCCCCACCCAGTTCTTTCTGGACTACGCCTGGGCGCCCGACCAGTGGCCCGCCCAAAAGCTGACGACCTATACGCGCCAGTGGGCGGCACAGCAGTTCGGCCCCCACTACGCACCGGCCATCGCCGACATCATCAGCACGTATACAAAATACAACGGCCGCCGTAAGCCCGAGCTGCTTTCGCCGGATACCTACAGCCTCTTCAGCTATGACGAAGCCCGGCGCGTCGCAACCGCCTACAGCCGCCTGGCCCGGCAAACCGACTCCATCGGTCACCTGCTGCCGGCCGCCTGCCAGGACGCCTGGTATGAGCTCGTTGCCTACCCCGTGCTCGCCAGCGCCAACCTCAACGAACTGTACTTCACCGTAGCGACCAACAGGTACTACGCCACCCAGGGCAGGACCGCCACCAATACGCTCGCCCAAAGGGCACAGCAGCTATACGAAAAAGACTCCTCACTGGCGCGCTTTTACAATACAGCCCTGGCCGGCGGCAAATGGCCGCACATGATGGACCAGACACATATCGGCTATACATACTGGCAGGAGCCGCGGCACAACCGCATGCCGGAAGTAAAGACGCTCGATATCCCTTCTTCCTCCGACACCGCCTGGGGCCTGGCCCTGGACAACTCACCCGCCTGGTGGCCCCGCGACCTTGCCAACCCGGTCCTTTCCTTTGATCCCCTCGCCCGTCGCGAACGCTATATCGAAGTCTTCAACCGCACCTCATCCCCCCTCGATTATACCATCCGCTGTGACGCACCCTGGGTCAGGATCAAAGAGGACAGACCCGAAGAACGTATATACCTCAGCATCGACTGGTCAAAAGCACCCGCCGGCACGAGCAGCCACGCAACCATCGTCGTCACAGGTCCGGACAAAAGATCGGTACGGATACCGGTCACGATTAACCGTAAAATGTACCCGGCCCGGACATTCATCGAAACCGACGGCTGTGTCGCGATCGAAGCCGCTCACTATTCCCGTCATACCGAAGCCTCAGGCGTCAGCTGGCTGACCATACCCGACCTGGGCCGCACGCTCTCCGGCGTGCAGGCCGCCCCCGTCACGGCGCCGTCCCTCGGTCCCGGCGGCAACAGCCCACGGCTGGAATACGACGTCTACCTCTCCGATACCGGCACGATGACCGTACAGGCCTGGTTCTCCCCGATCCTTCAATTCAACAGGAAGGCCATCCGCTACGGCATCTCCTTCGACAGCGAACAGCCACAGCTGGTAGACATCACCGCCGGCAACGAGACGCACGGCAGCTGGGATAAAATGGTAGCCGACAACATCCGGATCGCCAAAACCCTTCATCACATAACCCGCCCCGGCCGCCATATCCTTAAGTACTGGTTCGCCGACCCGACCCCCGTCCTCCAGCGACTGGTCATCGACGCCGGAGGCCTGAAAAATTCTTATCTCGGCCCCCCCGAATCGCCGACGCAGGATTAAATTTTTCTTCATATATTTATAATGAGAAAATTCCTTGCGTCCGATTTCCGTTGATCCATTCAAAACTATTGCTTATCCCGGCGACGGGTTTTATATTCATATTTATACATACCTTCCAGCCATAAAACAACTCCGGTTCTATGGCAAGATATTTTTGCATCCTCCTGGTCTCCCTTGTTACCCTAACAAGCCTTAACGCCCAACCCCTTTATACCCCCCGGAACATACAACAGGCATATAAGAAAGGCACCCGCTCCATGGACGGCCGCCCCGGCAGCCACTACTGGCAGAACAGCGGCCGGTACACCATCTCCATCAACGCGGCGCCGCCGGACCGGACCATCCGCGGGACAGAAAAGATCGTCTATACGAATAACAGCCCCGATACCCTGAAAGTCGTCGTCATCCGGCTTACTCCCAATATCCACAAAGCAGGCATCGGCCGGGCCTTCACCGAGACACCCGACTATATCACGGAAGGCGTCACCATCGACAGGTATGCGGAGAACGGCGGCGCAAAGACCTGGCGGGCTTCCGAACGCGACGGGACATGGAAGAACGTCCGGCTGACCACCCCGCTGGCCCCCCACGACTCCCTCCGGCTGGATATTGACTGGCACTATGCCGTCTCCCGCAAAAGCAACCGGGAAGGCATGATCGATTCCACCACTTATTTCCTCGCCTATTTCTATCCCCGCGTAGCAGTGTTCGACGACTACAGCGGATGGGACCGGATGGACTTCACCGACTCCCAGGAGTTCTACAACGATTTCAACGACTACGTCCTCAACGTCACCGTCCCGAAGGATTATATCGTATGGGCAACGGGTGACCTCAAAAACCCCGAAGAGGTCCTCACCTCGTCCTACGCCCGCAAATTCGCCGCGACACTGCACAACGACGCCATTGTACGCGTCGCCGGCCCCGACGACATCCTCCAGGGCAAAGTGACGGCCCAAAAGCCGCTCAACACCTGGACCTGGACCGCCAGCGATATCAGCGACGTGACCTGCGCCCTCAGCAACCACTTCGCCTGGGACGCATCCAGCGTAGTCGTCGACCCCTCCACCGGCAGAAGGGCCAGCGTTCAGTCCGCCTACAACGACACGGCAAAGGATTTCCACCAGATGGTCGGGTTCGGGCGCCATGCGCTGGAATGGTTCTCCGGCAACTGGCCGGGAGTCCCCTATCCTTTCTCCAAGACGACCGTCGTCCAGGGCTATGCCGATATGGAATATCCGATGATGGTCAACGACAACACTACCGACGATCCTATCTTCTCCCGTTTTGTCGTCGAGCACGAGATCGCACACAGCTGGTTCCCCTTTTATATGGGCATCAACGAATCGCGCTACCCCTTTATGGATGAGGGCTGGGCTACCACGCTCGAACTGCTCGTCGGCCGCGCCGACCTCGGCGCCGAACGGGCCGAGACCGCCTACAAGGAGTTTCGAATCAACCCCTATACCTATGACCCCGCACAGGACGAGGACCTGCCCATCATCACCCCCGCCGACGCCATGAGAGGCGCCGGCTACGGCAACAACGCCTACGGCAAAGCCTCGATCGGCTACCTCGCGATGAAAGACCTACTGGGCGACGCCCTCTTCAAAAAATGCCTGCTTGCCTACATGGACAGGTGGCACGGCAAACACCCCATCCCCTGGGACTTCTTCTATACTTTTAACAACGTCTCCGGACAAGACCTCAACTGGTTTTGGAACAACTGGTTTTTCAGCCACAATTACCTCGACCTCGCCATCGAAAAGGTAGACGCCGGTAAGGTCTCCGTCAACAACATCGGCGGCCTCGCCATGCCATTCGACCTGATCATCCACTACTCGGACGGCACCACCGATACCCGCCACCAGACACCCGCCGTCTGGAAAAACGATCCCAGGAACACTGTTATCAACATCAGCTCCCCCGCTGGTACAACAGTTCAGTCCCTGGAAATAAATGGAGGTATCTTTGTGGACGCCGACCCCTCCAACAATAAATGGACTTCTAAATAATTTAATTTCTATGAGAACGATCTTCCTGCTTGTCTTCACCCTTACCACCACCTTCGTCTTTGGCCAGTCCCCATCCGGGACGGTCAAAGGCACCGTTAAATCTCCTTCCGGCACCCCCCTGAGCCGCGTCTCCGTCCAGGCCGCCAACAGCGGCAAAAGCGCCTCCACCGACGACAACGGCAGCTACACCCTTCCCCTCCCCGCCGGCAACTACGAGATCACCTATTCGGCCCCCGGCCACACCCCGCAAACCGTCTCCGTCACCATCACCCCCGGCGCCACCATCGTCCAGGACATCATCCTCGCAACCCAGTCCCCCTCCATCGGAAACGCCAACCCCACTCCCAAGCCGCAGCCCTTCTTCTCCGAAGCCCCCTTGCCAGACCGGTAAAAAAGCATTCGAATACTACTTCGCCGTCCCTAAAATATTGTCTTACAGGAATTCCATGAGACCAGAAAAAGATTGATCATGAAAAACAGAGGACATCATGCAACCGATTGAAATTCCATAAAATTTCCCGATCTTGGGACCCCAAATTCAAGCGCCATGCCCAAACGCCTCCACCCGCTCATCATCATCCTCTTCACTACCCTTACCGGCACAGCCCAACCCTTCCGCGACCCCAGCCTGCCCCAACAGGCACGCGTGAACGACCTCCTCTCCCGTCTCACCCTCGAAGAGAAAGCCGAGCTCCTCGGCTACCGCAGCAAAGCCGTCGACCGCCTCTCCATCCCCGCGTACAACTGGTGGAACGAAGCCCTGCACGGCGTAGCCCGCGCCGGCGAAGCCACCATCTTCCCCCAGGCCATCGGCATGGCCGCTACCTTCGACAACGACCTCCTCCACCAGGTTTCCAACGCCATATCCACGGAAGCCCGAGCAAAATATAACCTCTCCACCGCAGCCGGCCGGAGAGAACAATACATGGGCCTCACCTTCTGGTCCCCCAATATCAATATCTTTCGCGACCCACGCTGGGGACGCGGACAGGAAACCTATGGCGAAGACCCCTACCTCACCGCAACCATGGGCTCCGCCTTTATAAAAGGACTGCAGGGCAACGACCCGCACTACCTCAAGGCCTCGGCCTGCGCCAAACACTTTGCCGTACACAGCGGCCCCGAATCCAACCGCCATACCTTCGACGCCATTGTCGACGAAAAAGACCTGCGGGAGACCTATCTCTACGCTTTTAAAAGACTGGTCGATTCCGGCGTCGAATCTGTCATGTGCGCCTACAACCGCGTCAACGGCGAACCCTGCTGCTCAGGCCCTACCCTGCTGCACCATATCCTGAGAGACGAATGGCATTTCAACGGCCACGTCGTGACCGACTGCGGAGCGCTCGACGACATTTTTCAAAGACACAAGGCCCTTCCCGGCCCCGTCGAGACCGCCGCAGCAGCCATCAAGGCGGGCGTTGACCTCGACTGCTCCACCGTCCTCCAGAAAGACGTACTGGAAGCAGTGCAAAAAGGTCTCCTTACAAAACAGGACGTCGACAGCGCCCTCGCCGCCCTCCTCCGCACGCAGATGAGACTGGGCTTCTTCGACGACAGATCAAAGGTGCCATTCAGCGGCTATGGCGCCGACAGCGTGCACAATGCCAGCCATATCGCCCTCGCCCGCACCATGGCCACCCACAGCATGGTCCTGCTAAAGAACGACAACAAGACCCTACCCCTCAAAACACCCAATTCGCTGATGATCGTAGGCCCCAACTCTTTTTCCTTTGACGCGCTGTCCGGCAACTATCACGGCGTATCCTCTCATATGGTCACCTTCGTGGAAGGCATCACCGCCGCGGCGGGCCCCGGCGTCCATATCGAATACGACCAGGGCTGCGACTACAAGGACACCGTTCATTTCGGTGGAACCTGGGCAGCCTCCAACTGTGAGGTGACCGTTGCCGTGCTCGGGCTCACGCCGGTCATGGAAGGAGAAGAAGGCGACGCATTCCTGGCCGCCCACGGCGGCGACCGCACCGATCTCAGCCTGCCCCAGGCACATATCGCCTTTCTCAAAGCGCTTCGCAAAAGCATTGGCAAAAAACCCCTGATCCTCGTTATCACCGCGGGCAGCGCCATCGACCTGTCGGCGGTCGAACCCTATGCCGACGCCATTATCCTCGCCTGGTATCCCGGCGAACAGGGCGGCAACGCACTGGCAGATATCATCTTTGGCAAGGTCTCGCCCTCCGGTCACCTTCCCGTGACCTTTTATCGCTCTCTGGGCGACCTTCCCGACTATAAAGACTATGGGATGAAAGGCCGGACCTACCGCTATTATAACGGTCCCGTCCAGTTTCCCTTTGGATTTGGACTCAGCTACGCCAACTTTAACTACGCATGGCGGCAGCAACCAAAAAAAGCCTATACGCCAAAAGACAGCATCAGCTTCTCCGTTACGATCGGCAATACAAGCAACATAGACGCCGATGAGGTCGTCCAGGCCTATATCGAATACCCCACGGGCGAACGCATGCCCATAAAAGAATTAAAAGACTTCCGGCGGGTCAGCATACCATCCGGAGGCAGCCGTACAGTTGAAATGTCCATTCCCGCCAGCGAACTGCAGAAATGGGACCTTTCCACCGGAAAATGGCGGCTATACAAGGGAGAATATAAATTGGTGCTCGGCAGCAACTCGCGGGACGAAAAACTGCAGGCTTCATTTACCGCCCGCTAAACCGACAGCCGGATCTTCTTCTTTTCCAGCACGCCCGTCAGCAGTACGATAGAAAAGGCGAACAAAAAAGACTTGCCTACGCCGACCCAGCCCGTCCGCAGCGGATCCGGCAGCTGATAACCCACGATATGGAAAAGGGCAAAATGAATATAGGGCAGCAGATAACAGGTCAGCGTGATCGTCCCCGCCGGCTTGATGAGGCGATACCAGTCCTCCTTCTCCCGAAGGTCTACGATAACAGCCAACAGGACCATGCAGACGATGCTGATCGCCGTACAGATCAATATCCACGAAGGCGTCACGTCCAGCTTCGCGATCCCGCCGATCGGACGTATCAGGAAACCGGCCACCAACGACACCACCGCCACCACTACAAGACGCAACAGCTGCTGCAGCGCCCGTGAACCACCCCCGCCGGCTACCCGCCTGTAATAGACCATCGCCATGATCCCCGCAATGGCAAAGGCGCAAAGCCCGCCGCTGTCAAGCCACCAGAAAACAGGACCATGATAGAATTTCCCGATCATACGGTCATTCCATCCGACCGAAATCGCGAGGAAGAGCAGAAAGCACACCAACAACCCTCCCATCCGCTCGCCGATAAAGACGTATAGCAGCGCACACACCAGGTAGACCCAGCCGATCAACCCCAATATCCCATACCAGTGCGTACGCATCCAGACAGGATGTTCCGCTGACCCGCCCTTATAAACTGCCGCCAGGACCACGAGTGCAACCAGACCAATGCCCCTGAACAGCCATTTACGCGCACGCGACCAGCCGGACGGATAAACCAGCCAGACAAAAAAGAACGCAACAGTGACCAGCAATATCCACCACCACCTGGATAGCAGCGCCGGACCAGTCGTATACTCTTCGTAGTTGACCTGGAATATGCCCATCACCAGCAGCGCGATACTGCGACGAAGAATATGCCACAGGGTATCGGCGCGGGTCATCCCCTTTTCCTGGCCATGACGAATGGCCAGCGGAATGGAAAGGCCAACGATAAAAAGGAAAGCCGGGAAGACAGTATCCGCCAACCCCAGCCTGTCCTGCCCCTCCTCCGCATGCTCCAGCCAGACCGGCACCTTCAGGTCGAGAATGAGATCGTTGACGAAGACCATCAGCAACATGGTGATCGCCCGGAAAGCGTCTACTGAAGGAAGCCGGCGGGATAGACGGGTCATAGTCGGTAAATTATTTTTTAAATGGATGCCACCGATCCCCCGTCAACGCGCAGGTTGGTGCCCGTGATAAAGGAGGCCTGCTCAGAAGCCAGAAAGACAACGGCCGCCCCCACCTCTTCGATCTTCCCTACCCGCCGCAACTCGATATTCGGTCTCTTTTCCGCCAGAAAACGCCGCAGCGCCTCCTGCTCTGTGCTCCCCTGCCGCGCCGCAATATCCTTGATCATGGACTCCACCAGCGGCGTATAGATAAAGGCAGGGCTCACAGTATTGACCAGGATATTATGCTGCCCCAGCGTCTTCGACAGACTCTTGCTGAGATTGATAATGGCCGCCTTCGTCAGATTATAGGGTGTCATATCCGGGTCCGGTTGTAACCCGTTCTCCGAAGAAATATTTATGATCCGTCCCCATTTCTTTGCCTTCATCACCGGCAGCACCGCCTTCACCATTCTCACCATCGAAACGACGTTCAGATCATAGACCTCGGAATATACGTCGGTCGGAATATCCTCGAAGGGACCAACTTCGCCGACGACACCGGCATTGTTCACAAGGATATCGATCCCGCCGAGAGCAGACTGCACCTCGTCGACCAGGCGATCGACATCCGCCTGAACGCCAACGTCCGCCCGGACAGCCAGGACCCGGTGACTGGTCTTTGACTCTATCTCTACCGCCATCTGCCGCAGCTCTTCTTCATTACGCGAACAGATAGCCACCCGGGCCCGCGCCTCGGATAAGGACAGGGCAGCCGCAGCGCCAATGCCCTTGCTGCCACCCGTGACAAGGGCAACCTTGCCCGAAAGGGAAATATTCATATTAAAAAAATTTCTTCCAGTAAAAAAGCCAGTCGATCATCCGGCTGGTATACCCATACTCGTTGTCGAACCAAGCGATGACCTTCGCCTGTCTGCCCACTACCGAGGTCAGCGTCCCGTCGATCACGCAGCTATGCGTGTCCCCCTTTATATCCAGCGATACCAGCGGCTCTTCCGTATAGTCCAGAATACCCTCGTATTCCTGTCCGGCCGCATTCCTGAACAGGGCGTTGATGGCGGAGACAGTGGTATCCCCCTTCAGCTGCACCGTAAAATCGGCCATCGCCCCATTGGCGACGGGCACCCGCGTCGACACCGTACCAACCCTGCCCTTCAGCGCTGGCATCAACCGTTCGAGCGAACCTGCCAGGTCTATCTCGACAGGAATAATGGACTCGGCAGCAGCCCTCCCACGGCGGAATTGCTTATGCGGCGCATCCACCAGCTCCTGTCTCGAGGTATACGAATGAAGGATGTTCACCTGGGCCGATTCGATCCCGATCTGGTTTAGCAGATAGAGGATATGCGTCGAACAGTTGGTCATACACCCCCCCGGACTGACGATCGTCGTGTCCGCCGACAGCAGGTGCTGGTTAAAGCCATAGATCAGCAACGGTACGTCCGGACTGCCCGTTGTAGACAGCAGGACCTTGGAAGCCCCCGCCTGCCGGTGCAGCTCCGCCCCCGGCCCGCTGGAGAAACGCCCCGAACACTCCAGGACAACGTCGATCCCCAGCTCCTTCCAGGGGAGAACGGAAGGGCTCTCCTCCCTGAAAACGCGGATCTTCCGGTCATGCACCGTCAGCTGCCCGCCCGAATAAGCTACCGGAAAAGGCAGCGTGCCGTATACTGAATCATATTTGAAAAGATAAGCCAGGTTGTCGGGTTCCATAATGTCGTTGACGGCGACCAGCTCGACCCCGTCCAGCTCGAAAAGCCTCCTGGTCATCAGCCGGCCGATACGTCCCATCCCATTGATTGCTATGCGCATGTAAGAGGTTATTGATTGAAGCGCAAATATCGGAAAAAAAGAGCCGGGACCACGATTCCTCAAAACCAGGGCGGCTTCTCCAATCCGGCACGGGTCAGGATAACTACAACGTCCACCAATATACGCTATAAAAAATTACATGAAAACACATACCCCCGGTTACTGGAAATTGTCGGTATATTCCAGTACTCATTTCCCTTAAAGGAATAATTTGATATCTTTGTCCATGCCCTCTGTAACAACGCCGATATCCGGTCCCCTGAACAGGATCCTCGTGATCGATGACCTGCCCCTGATCCCGATAGCCTTCCAGGAAGTCTTCAAAAAGATCAATCCATCCGCCCAGGTCTCCTATTCTGAAAATATTTATACCGCCCTTTCAGCAAAAGCCTGGGACAATACCG
>JAFDYE010000248.1 GCA_018267585.1 Bacteroidota bacterium | reverse complement strand
TGTCGGGTCACGTTCAATATACAGATCACGAACTTTTTCGTCTGATCGCAGGAAGTGATGAAGCTGCATTTGCAGAGATCTTTCGTCGTTATGACCGGCGCATTTATCCCTTCGTCCTGAAAATGATAAAGACGACGACGCAGGCCGAAGAGATCACCCACGAGATTTTTATCAAGCTATGGCGGCACCGCGAGAGGCTGAGATCGATAGATCAGCCTGAGGCCTATATATTTACGATCGCCGCGCGGCATACGCTCGACCAGATAAAAAAGCGACTCAACGAGAGCCGGATGTTACAACGGCTGTCAGCCGCAGCGTCTCCTGCACACAATGACACGGAGGAGTCCCTGCTGTTAAAAGATAAGGAAGCCCTTGTTCAGCAGGCCATCGGGCAGCTGCCGCCGCAGCAGAAGATGGTATATCTGCTAAGCCGGCAACAGGGGCTTGGCTATGAGGAAATTGGACGGCAGATGGGGATATCGGCGAATACCGTTCGTAATCACCTCGTTAAAGCCTTGCAATCCATGCGGGAGTGGCTGGACCAGCAGGACCATCTCCCCGGTATCTTATTGGCCTGCGCCCAAATTTGGATCGCCGCCGGAAAAAATTAAAAAATATTTTATCTGCCACTAGTCTAACTGTTCTTTTGCGTCGTCTCATCAAATACAAGCCACCGAATGCCTGACCTGGACCGACTTTATTATTTATTGGATCGATATATCGACGAGACGGCGAGCGCCGGAGAGCTCGACGAGCTAAAATTGTTGCTAAACGATCAGTCCCATGAATCGATCGCCCGCGACCGGCTGGTAAACCTGCTGCGGCAGACTGAGCCTCTTCCGGAGCATAGCGAATCGCGCTGGCAGGCTATCCTGCAAGGGATAAAGGCGGAATCTATAGACGGACCGCTGTCCATAGTGACAGCAGATACAGCGGCTGAACGCCTGGTGGCCGCCGGCCGTAAGCCGCTGTCCCGTCGCTGGTGGAGTGTCGCAGCTGCCCTGCTGCTCGGTGGGGTGGCGTTGTGGCTGCTCCGGCGCCCGGACGCCAAAGAAAAGCCGCAACCCGGCATGGCAAGGCTACAGCACGATCGTGTCCCCGGCGGCAATGTCGCCCTTCTTACCTTATCCGATGGATCTACCATCACCCTCGACAGTGCGCACGACGGCGTGCTTGCGCAGCAGGGCAACTCGCGCGTTACCAAATTAAAAAACGGCCAGCTTGCTTATAAAGCTCTGGATGAAAAGCCTGCGGCAGCAGTCTTCAATACGCTGACGACACCGCGTGGCGGGCAATACCGGCTGGTTTTGCCGGACGGCAGCGAAGTATGGCTCAACGCGGCATCGTCCATTACCTATCCAACTTTTTTTAGCGGGAAGGACAGGACGGTGAAGATCACGGGCGAAGCCTATTTCGAGATCGCACAGAATGCCGCTATGCCCTTCAAGGTTATAGTAAATGCTCCGATAGGGGAACAGGAAGTGGAGGTGCTCGGGACGCATTTTAATGTGAAGGCGTACAATGACGAGAGCACCATCACCACGACCCTTTTGGAAGGCAGTGTCCGGCTCAGCGCCAGAGGCGTGGCTACGATGCTTCGCCCGGGTCAGCAGGGGATGCAGCAGGGCGACGGAAATATCCGGATGAACCTGCACGCCGACACGGAAGCAGCGATCGCCTGGAAGAACGGCCTTTTCCATTTCGAGCACACGGATATCCAGGAGGTCATGCGCCAGCTGTCCAGGTGGTACAATGTGGACGTCGTCTTTGAAGGGAGGATCCCCGATGAGAAGTTCGATGGGGAGATAACGCGCAACAACAATTTAACGGAAGTACTCAAAATACTGCAACTCAGTAATGTTCACTTTAGGATCGACAATAACAAAGTGACGGTTACTCCATAGTCGGATCCCTGACCGGCCGGTAGGGACCCGCGAATGCTGCCATAGGAAAGGACGTTTTTTTAATCAAAACTAACAATGATCAGGATCATATGGTTATGAGACTAGCTGCTCTATTATTAGCAATTACCTGCCTCCAGGTCTCCGCGACCGGACTGGCGCAAAAGGTCACCCTTCATGAACAAGGGTCGCCGCTCAAAAAAATATTCAAAGAGATCAAACAGCAGACGGGCTATGTCTTCTTTTACAAGGCCGGACTGCTGGACAATTCCCATCCGGTCACCATCGACGCAAAAGATGAAGAGTTGCCGGCAGTGCTCGAGAAATGTTTCAGGGACCAGCCGCTGAACTACAATATCGTCAACAAGACGATCGTAGTCAGCCCGCGGCGGGCAGCCTCGATAGCAACGCCTGTCCCGCCAGTCACAGACTCGGTGCCGGAAGCAGTGGTTTCCGGCAGGATCACCGACAGAACGGGCAAGCCACTGGCTGCTGCCAGCGTCACCGTGAAAGGCAAACACGGCTCTGGGGTTTCAACTGACAAGGACGGCCAGTTCAGGATCCTTGTGGTGAAGGGGGCGACGCTCGTCATCAGTTATGTCGGCTATATCCCCCAGGAGATAAAAGTAAAAACCGACGGTCAGCCCGTGGCGGTGCAGCTGACGGAAGGAGCGAAGGAGTCCATGTCGAATATGGTGGTCACGGGCTACCAGATGATCAATAAAGAGAGCTTTACAGGGAACGCCATCACAGTCAGCGGAGAAGAGTTGAAAAAGGTCAACCCGAACAATGTTCTGCAAAGTCTGCAGGCCTTTGACCCCTCTTTCAATATAGCGACCAATAATTTGGCCGGCTCAAATCCGAATCAGCTGCCCAGCATCAATGTCCGCGGCTCCACCGCGCTGCCAACGGGTAGCAGTGCCATCCTTTCCCGCACCGATCTGTCAAGCAATGTAAATCTGCCGACCTTCATCATGGATGGATATGAGGTGACGCTGGAAAAAGTTTTTGACCTTGACGTCAACCGGATCCAGTCCGTCACCTTACTGAAGGATGCGGCTGCTACTGCAGTGTATGGCAGCCGCGCCGCCAATGGAGTGGTAGTCATCACCACCAAGGCGCCCAAGGAAGGAAAGCTCGCGGTGTACTATAACTATGAGCTGACGCCGTTTGCTCCGGACCTGTCTGCCTACCATGTCCTGAACGCCCGCCAAAAACTGGAGTATGAACGACTGGCCGGCATCTACGACGCCAATGTGGTCAATAATCAGCAGAGTCAGGACCAACTGGACGCGCTGTACTATCAGAAGAAATACGCTACTGTCAGCGGCGTCAACACCTACTGGCTGTCCCAGCCTCTGAAAACCGCACTGGGCAATAAGCACTCGTTGTACCTCGAAGGCGGGACTTCACAGGCCCGATACGGCATCAACCTTCTTTACCAGAACATGCCCGGAGTGATGAAAGGGTCCGGTCGTGACCGCTATGGGCTGGCCGCAAGTCTGTCCTACAGCCCCACCACGGTCTTTATCTTCAAGAACGAACTGAATGTCCAGCAGGTCGACACGAAAGCTTCCCCCTACGGCAATTTCTCCGACTATGTCCGGATGAACCCCTATTACCGGAAGAGTGATGCGGCCGGTCATATCATACAGGCGGTCGACACCTTTATGGAGAATACCGGGCTCAATGGTGCCGACCAGACGCGCGGGAGCGTAGTGCTCAATCCGATGTATGAGTCCACCCTCGGCAGCTTTGATAAGACCACTTACCTGGAATTTACGGACAATTTTTCTGCAGAGTGGAATATTGCCAGGGGCCTTCGCCTGCGCAGCGTCATCAGCTACGACAAGAAGAACACTACTGCGGACGCATTTGTGTCGCCGCTGAGCAACCAGTTCTATTTCTTCGACTCCGCCCAGAAAAAAGGGAGTTATTCTTATGGCCAGACGGCAGAAAACACGTTTGACGGAAGCCTTACCCTCAACTATAACCAACAGCTGGGATCGCAGTTCTTCAATATCGCTCTGGGTGCAAATGCCCATACTTATTCGACGGACTACAAGACTTTCACGGCGATCGGATTTGCCAACGACAGGTTTACCAATATCGGATTTGCCAGCGGTTACAAACCCGGCGATGCGCCCCAGGGTGATTTTGCAAAACAGCGGCTCTTCGGCAGTTTCCTCAGCATCAACTATTCGTGGCTGAACAAGTACCTTCTCGACGTCAGCGTCAGGGCGGATGGATCGTCACAATTCGGAGAGAACAGAAGGATCGCGCCTTTCTGGGCAGCGGGGCTGGGCTGGAATGCGCATAAGGAGAATTTTCTGCTGAATACTGCGATCAGCCAGCTGCGCTTCCGGGTGAGCACAGGGATCGTAGGCTCGGTGTCTTTTCCGCCCTATATGTCGCAGACGACCTATAACTATTATACTTCCAACTGGTACTCTACCGGGATCGGAGCCGTGATCAACAACTACGGTAACCAGAACCTCCAGTGGCAGCAGACGCACACCTATGACGCCGGCATGGACCTCGGACTTTTCCATGACCGGATCATTATTTCACCCCGTTATTATTACAAGCTGACCAAGGGGCTTTTGGCGGATATACAGTTGCCGCCGTCAAGCGGGTTTTACTCCTATACGGATAACCTGGGTGATATGGCCAACAAGGGGTTCGAGCTAAACCTGAAGGTGACTGCGTTCCGCAACAGGGACTGGAATGTCAACGTTTTTGCAAACCTCGTTCGCAACACCAACGTGATCAAAAGGATATCCAATTCGCTGAAATCCTATAATGACAAGGCCAACCAGGCGCAGCAGCAGGATTCGGCGTTGCGGACGACGCCATTGCTGCACTACCAGGAAGGACAGGCCATCAACGAAATATACGCCGTGCGCTCGTTGGGCATCGACCCCGAGAGCGGTAAGGAAGTTTTTGTGAAGGCAAATGGCCAGCATACTTTCACCTATGACGTCCGTGACATCGCGCCGATGGCGGACCCCACGCCGAAGGTGCAGGGTTCCTTCGGGACCTCGGTTTCCTTCAAAGGCTTTCAGTTCAATACCATATTCACTACGAGTATCGGGGGCAAGGACTATAATCAGACGCTTGTCGACAGGGTAGAAAATGCGGACCCCAGGTATAATGTCGACAGCCGGGCGCTTACTGATCGCTGGAAGAATCCGGGTGACCATGCGCAGTTCAAGAACATCCAGGACCTGTCCGTCACCTTTCCTACGAGCCGTTTCATCCAGGATCTGAGCTGGCTGGACCTTTCTTCGGTCTACCTCTCGTATGACTTCGGAAAACAGGTCTATTCAAAGATGGCCATGAAGAGTCTGCGGCTGGCACTTACGGCCAATGAGCTATTCTACTGGTCGACCGAAAAGATCGAGCGGGGGATCGACTATCCTTTCGCGCGGAGCTTTACCTTTTCCATACAAACAAGCTTTTAAACTAACTACAGATGAAAAGACTGATCATATTTCTTCTGCCGGCAATCGTGCTGTTGGGCTCGTGCAAGAAATGGCTGGATGTGAAGCCGGAGTCGCAGGTAGCGGCCGACCAACTGTTCACCAACAGGCAGGGGTACGAAGAGGCGCTCAACGGCATCTATACGCGCTGCAACGATAAGAATCTTTATGGTACCGAACTGACCATGGGCCTGCCTGACGTACTGGCTCTTGACTGGCTGGTAGCGCCCGGCGCGGATTATCTGGGATACCTTCAGACTTCCCTGTACAATTACAAAGACCAGAGTTTTGTCACCCGGAGGGACAGCATCTGGGGCGGCCTGTACAACGCCATCGCCAATGACAACTACCTGCTGCAAAAGCTCGACTCGAGCAACGGCATACTCCCGTCCTCCGAATACGCGCTGATAAAAGGCGAGGCGCTTGCACTGCGGGCCTATATCCATTTCGACCTGCTGCGACTCTTTGCTCCTTCCTATCTGTCCGGGGCCGGTAAAGCCGTCATCCCCTATGTCACGAATTTTTCCAACAAAGTGACGCCTGCTTCCACGGTGGCCGATTTCTTGAAATTGGCGGCCAAAGATCTCAGTGACGCGAAGGCGCTCCTGAAGACCGTTGATCCCATTCTCAGCCCGACCTATTATGTCGGCTATCCGGGTTCTCCGGACCTCGGCGATACCAGCAGCGAACTGAAGAATTCCGACCTTTTCCTGCAGAACCGTCGTAACCGGCTCAACTATTACGCCGTCTGTGGTGAGCTGGCGAGGGTATACCTGTATATGAACGATAAGACTGACGCACTTGCCAATGCCTTGGAAGTGATACAGTCGAATAAATTCCCGTGGACAGACTTCTCCAATTTCACAGACGTCGATCCGCAGAAAAAGGACAGGATACTCTATAAGGAACTGATCTTCGGTTGGCCGATACCCAAGGTCGACAAGGACCTGGTGCTATACGGCTACTTTCAAACCAACAATGGACTTTATCTGTCTGCCGACATGGCGCAGCGTGCTTATGAAACCGGCGGCGTCGGCGGCTCCGACCTTCGCTATGCGCAATGGTTTACCCCCGGAACCCAGTATCTGCTGGTGAAGTACAAGCGGGATCCTACTTATAATCTTCATCCTATCGTCGCTCCGGCGCTGCGCAAGAGCGAGATGTTCTATATCGCAGCTGAGTGCACGTACGCCAGCAATCCGTCCCAGGCCTTTGCTTACGTGGATTCGGTCCGGTTCAACCGGCATATCGGTACCGCATTTTCCGCTACTTCGGAGGATGATTTCCTTGCCCAGCTGACCAGGGAGGCCCGCAAAGAATTTTATGGCGAAGGCCAGATATTTTATATGTACAAGCGGTTGAATCGGGGTATCGTTGGTCCTACCGGTATTGTCAACCCGCCGACGGACACCAGGTTTGTGCTGCCCCTGCCCGAGAATGAGATCGAGTTCGGGGGACGATGATAAAAAATATCTAACTAATAAAGCAATTCAAAAATGTTTAAATATTTAGCCGTTCCGCTGGTAGTCCTGGCTTTTCTGACGGGCTGCAAGAAGGACAAATACCAGCTGTTCGAAGAAAAACAGAACAATGTTTATTTTGATTTTGGCACCCAGCAGGATCGGGATAGCGTCACCTATACTTTTGCCTATACACCTGATCTTCTCAGCGATACATTTTATCTGCCGGTGCGTATATCCGGCAACCGCGTGTCCCACGCCATTACCTACAAGGTGGTTGTTACGGACAGTGGCACGACGGCGAAACCAGGCCTTGACTATGCACCGCTGAAAGATTCCTACACTATCGCTGCCGATTCGGGGTTTACCTGGCTACCCATCGTGTTGCTCAACAACGACTCGTTGCTGACTCAGCATTCCGTGGCGCTGAACCTGCGCCTGGCAGCCAGCTCTGATCTCGGCATCGGTCTGCCTGACGTCATTACTGCGCGAATTCTCATTTCCAACAAGCTGGAAAAGCCGTCGTGGTGGGAAACATGGTACCTCACCAACTATTCGGACGAGAAATACCAATTGTATATTATCGGTTCCAACGGTCGCCATGACCTGCCAACCGGTGACGACCACGGTATGTATGCACCCCAGGCGTTATACTACATCGGTCTGATGAATCAGCTGATCACCGACCCGGTAGGCTGGATTGCCCAACACCAGGATCAGGGCTATGTATTGCAACAGCAGCCGGACGGAACGTACTTTTTTTTCAACCCGGACACGCCGGCCAACCGGTTGAAAGTTATCTTCGACGCAACCAACAACACCTACTATTTTGTTCAAAAGGCCGGCGGCTATGTCACGCCTAACTAAACTGCTATGATCATGAGAAATTTTATCATATACATACTTGCGGGACTTTGCCTTTGCGCGGGATCCTGCTATAAGGACAAAGGAAATTATAGCTACAATGCTCCAGCGAGGCCGGTGGTGACCGGACTGGATTCCATATATCCGGCAATCGTGGGTGATTCGCTAATAGTTGCTCCCACGATAACGATTGCAAGCAAGGCGAGATTAGGTTATGAATGGCGGATCATGGTTGGCGGAGACTCACTGAGGACCGATTATTACCACACTCAGCAGTTGAGAATACTTTTCGCCCTGTCGGCGCAGTTGTATGCTGCCCAGCTCACCGTGGTGGACAGCAGCAATGGAATGAAGTATTTTTTCCCGTTCCAGATACAAGGGTCCACTATCTATTCCAATGGTTATGTGATACTCAGTGAGGAGAACGGAACCTCGCAATTGTCTTTTGTCCAGCCCGATGGAGCCATCCAGCCCGGTATTTACAGCGCGATCAACAAGACGGAACTGCCCCCGAACTGCCAACAGATCGTTGGAACCTTTCACAAGTATATCAATAACGGGATGCTATTCAACTATTGGGTACTCTGTTCGCAGGGCGATAATCCGGGTGTCGAACTTGACCCGAACAGTCTGCAGAAGGTCAGGACGCTCAGAGAAAATTTCTTCAACCCTCCTGCCACCATAGCGCCCGGATATTTTGTGAACAGTGACGGCAACGCCACGATGTTCGGCGTCCTGAATGGGCAGCTTTGGTCCGGCGCATATCAAACTTCGCCTTTTTCTCCCGTCTATGACCAGTTCAGTCTCCCCGCTACCGGCAATTACCAGGTATTTAACAAGGCTATTATCAATTTGAACGCGGGGCCGGGCATATTCCTTGGTTACGAGGTCAACAGGAAGCAGATAGTCGCTTTCACCAACTACGGTTCGCTAGGGTACGCGGGAACCGGTTACCAGAAGATCGACACCGCCTGGGATCCAACCAATATCGGCCTTAACGTATTGGATTTTGAACAGCCTGATGGTCTTAACGGGTATGTCTTCGGAACAAATGCCAGCGACTCTGTGTATGAATATGGGTTTACCGCCACACCGGCCGGTCCGGTCATGGTAACGACACTATATAAGCGGCCATTTCCGCGGCAGGACCTGGTCAAGCCGGATACGAAATGGATCGGGTCGAAGTTCAACGTATTCTATTTCACGTCGGGGTCGACGATCTATTCCTACAATCCGGTGAATAAGGCGATCGCCGCCCTCGACGCCGACTTTGGCGGTAAATCAATTTCCATGCTGAAGATATCTTCTGATGGCAACACCCTTACGACGGGCGTTGACGGATCGGTGCTGATGCTGGACGTCAGTGTTGGAAAGAACGGAAACGTGATAAAACGCATTGACAAAGTACCCGGTGCTCCGATCGACGTATATCAGCGCACTAAATAAACTCTTACAAAAATGTTCAAACGACTATTCCTGTTAGCGCCCTGTGTGCTGTTGCTGGCGAAATCGCCGGCAACGGCGCAGGCCAAAACTCCGTCCCACTCCTTCACCCTAAATGGCCGGATCGGGCATTTCAATGCGCCGGCCATTATATACTTCGATCATATGGAAGGGGATATCTCACATTCCGATTCGGCGGTGCTGTCAGACGGAAAATTCTCTTTTAGCGGAAAGGTAGACGGGCCGGCGGCGGTGAGGATGGCCTTTGCGCCGAAGGGGGATGGGAAAGAGAAAGCGGTCTATGGCGGAGACGCCATTTATTTTTATATCGGGGCGGAGAGCGTCAGGCTCGGTTCCAGGGACTCACTGGCGACGGCGGTTATCACGGGGTCGCGGGTTAACGACGCTTATAACGCGTTCAACAAATATATCGGTGGGAGCATCATGGCGATCACGAAACAGGCGAATGCGGATTTTAACAGCGGTACGGAAGCCCAACGAAAGGACACGGCGTTCTTTCATGCGGTGGACCGGCGCTTCCGGCAGCGGGTACAGGCCCGGGCCGACCGTGAGCTGGAGTTTGCAAAGACGCATCCGCACGACTATTTCAGCGTTATCGCGCTGGGCGAGCTGACGCGGGATGCGGCGAGCGCGGCGAAGATAAAACCGGTGCTTGCGTCGTTGGACGAGGGGCTGAGGCAGATGCCTGCGGGGAAGAAGCTGGATGAGAAATTAAAGGCATTGACGGCGGTGGTTCCCGGATCGATGGCTCCCGATTTTGTCCAGGCGGATACTGCCGGTCGTCCGGTCCGGCTGTCACAGCTGAGGGGCAAGTACGTGCTGGTGGATTTCTGGGCCAGCTGGTGCAGCCCCTGCCGGGCGGAGAACCCGAACCTGAAAAAGCAGTATCAGCTGTATAAGGACAAGAATTTTGAAGTGATCTCTGTCTCGCTGGACGACAACAAGAAGAAGTGGGAAGACGCGATCCTCAAGGATGGGCTGCCCTGGCTGCAGGTATCTGACCTGAAGGGGTGGAACAATGAGGCCGGCAAGCTGTATGGTGTTTCCGGCGTGCCCGCGACCTTCCTGGTGGACCCGCAGGGGAAAATAGTGGCGACAGATATAAGGGGGGAGATCTTAAATAAGAAACTGGCGGAGATATTCGGTGGGGTTTCGTCGTCGGTGATCCCGATGAAAGTATTGTATGTGGGATACAGTCCCAGTCTTCCTATGCCCGAAAAGCTGGTGTACTATATGACTACAGATTCGCTGTATTCGAAAATATACCAAACCCGGATGGATGACTGGATGAGATTTCTGGGGAAGAATTTCATGGCAGTGACGGCAGTCGATGTAAGGAACTATAACGTCGGGATGTCCGATAGGGCGGACGTGACCATTATCGATGCAGGACCTATCAGCCTGCCGGCGGATTTTGACCGGCCGGTCATCCTTATGCATGCGATGGCGCCGAATGTGGGGTTGCCCATCGGGCTTAAGTTCGACTGGTATTGCCAGTGCCTGGAGTCCGACGCGCTGCATATCAAGACCGGGCATCCCATCTTTCACGAGCCCAATGAGGTGAAGCTCACCCTTGTCGAGCGGCCAACACCGGGATCTTTCTTCAATGGCTGGCAGGGGCAGCACACCCCGGCAACGATGCCGATGTGGAGGGTGAATACCCGGGGGAATACTATCGGGGAGGAGCCCTACCTGATCGGGATGGTGTCGCACGGAGAGGGCTTTGAGGACTCGCCCGATGCGGAGGCGATCTCGGGGGGCGTCTGTCTGAAGAACGCGGAAGCTGTGGCGCTGGGCCGGCAGGGCAACTATTTTATGTGGGGATTCTCCGGATCGCCGGAGTATATGACCGAGGAGGCGCGCAAGGTGTTCGTCAATACGGTCT
>JAFDYE010000247.1 GCA_018267585.1 Bacteroidota bacterium | reverse complement strand
GGCACAATGTGACCGTTTTTCATGGAAACCATCACAATAAGGAAGGGGAAGAATATTTATCTCCCAGGATACGGGTCATCAGGTTCTCGGCAGCCACGCAGGCGGACCGGAAAATTCTGGGATACGAAGCCTCATTAAGCTTTTCGTTCGCCGAAAAGGTCATCGCCCAGCTGAAGTCCGGTCCCAAACCCGACGTAATAGAAACCCAGGAATACAACGGTATCGGCTATTATCTCTTTCTTAGGAAATTATTGGGGGAGGATCTGCTCCGGACGATTCCCGTCATTGTCACGGCCCACGCCCCTTCCTTTGTTTATCTGGAATACAACCACGTTCCTGTCTTCCGGTTTCCGGAATTCTGGATATGCGAAATGGAAAAATTTAGTCTCGCCGCTGCCGACCTCGTCATCTCTCCAACCCACTATCTGGTGCAGGAGATCGCACGACTATCCGATGCAGGCGCATTCGGATACCATCAGCTGTTCAACCCCTATAGCAGCCCCGGCATCGAACCACAAGGACCAATAAAGAGACACCAATATGCCGTCTTCGGAAAGATGTCTCCGCTGAAAGGAACCCTCCAGTTGCTGAAAAAAGCAGACGAACTATGGAATGCAGGAAAAGAATTCACCATTACCTGGATCGGCGGTCACGACCTCTATTTGCACACAGAAGAGACAACGATCGGACACCTGGTCAGGAAAAAATACTCCAAACATATCCGCGAAAGTCGCCTGATCCTAAAAGGAAACCTGCCCCCAAAAGACTGGACCAGCCAGCTTTCTTCATGTCATGCGGTCATCATACCATCACTGGTGGACAACCAGCCCTATACGGTCATAGAAGCAATGGCCGCCGGTAAGGTTGTCGTTGCATCCATGTCGGGCGGACAGAGGGAATTTGTTGATCACGGCATCAACGGCATGCTGTTCGACTGGCATAAGGACGGCGATTTCGAAAGAGTGTTTTCAGCGACCGATGCTTTGAATGACGACCAATTGAGAGCAATGGGAAGGAGCGCGGCAGAAAAGACAAAGATGTTCGATCCTCAGCTCTATTACGAAAAAAAACTACGACTCATCGACGAAGCCATCGCTAAAGCCAAACGGCCGCCAACAGTATTTCCCTTCATCAGGGCCCAAAGCCCGGCGTCCGATACAGAGGACAAGCGCGCTGCAATACCCGCCCTGCAAAATGCAGAAATTGACGGTTCCGGCGAACTTACCGTCGTTGTCCCTTACTACAACATGGGGGCTTATCTCGATGACTGCCTGCAATCCATCCTGGCGTCGAAATACCACCCCCTAAAGATCGTCATCGTAGACGACGGCAGCACAGAAAAGGAAAGCCGGCAAAAGTTACAGGACTGGGAAGCCCGGCCTGAGATAACGGTCATCCGAAAAGAGAATGGAGGCCTTTCTTCCGCACGCAACGCAGGGGCCGCGACAGTGACAAGTCCCTATTTGGCATTCCTTGATCCCGACGATATGGTCGACCCGTCCTATTTCTTTCGGGCCATCGCCGTATTAAAGCAATACCAAAACGTGGGATTTGTAGGGTGCTGGGTACAATACTTTGGCGCCTCGAAGAATATCTGGGCCGCCCACAATCCCGAGTTTCCCTATTTACTATTTCATAACACATTGAACAGCAGCGCATTGATATACAAGACGGCTTGCTTTAAGGCTGCCGGCCACAACGATCCGGAATTCCTATACGGAATGGAAGACTATGATAGCGTTATAAATATGGTTAAAAATGGCTACCATGGAGTAGTTTTGCCTGAACCCCTGTACTCTTACAGAGTAAGAAAGGACAGCATGGCCAGAGCTTTCACCACGGTTAAGCAGCTTTACCTTTATAAATTACTAAGTACAAAGCACCAAGACTTATTCAAAAAATACTCGTCGGCATTAACGAATCTTTTAAACGCAAATGGGCCCGGATTTTTACATGATAACCCTACCTTTGCAAGTCCTGTTTTTGCCCGTACGCCATATGGCCGGGAATTCTGGGCGCTAAAGCTGAAAGGGGTGGTTCGTAAATTTCCGTTTTTAAAGAGAATATTATTAAAGTTAAAATCAATGCTAAAAAATTAGCTTTGTAGTTATGAAAATTCTTTCAAGCTGGTCAGGCAAGAACAATATCATTGAAAGGCTTTGGCTACTTGCCAAAATAGAGTTCAAACTTAGATACTATGAAAACAAACTCGGCCTGCTTTGGGCACTTATAAAACCTCTTTCGGATATCCTGATCTACTATGTTGCATTTGAAGTAATTTTAAAACAAGGTATCCCTCAATTCGTATCCTTCTTGTTCATTGGCATCATTTTGTGGAATTTCTTTGTGGAAAGCACGCTGGGCACAATACAGATTTTGAAGGTAAAAAAATACCTTTATGAATATACGAACATGAACAAGCTCGAGATCTATATCTCCACAATAATGAGCAACTGCATCGGCTTCTTTTTCAATTTCCTGATGTTCGTCGTCTATTTTCTATTCCTGGAAGAAGGATCGACTGGATTATCGCTCAATATCCTTTATATAATTCCCATCTTTTTCAATCTCGTCCTCTTCTCCCTGGCCATTTCTATCATACTATCGAATATATATATCGTAGCAAAAGACATCAGCCAGGTTTGGACCGTAGTCGTGGGGATAGGGTTCTGGCTGTCGCCAATCCTGTTCAAACTGACCGATTTTCAAAGAGCCATCCCTAAAATGCTATGGATAAATCCCATTTCGGGGATCGTCATCAATACCAGGAATGTGGTCCTATACGAGAAGCTCCCCGACTGGTCAACCTTTTTCTTCGATTACATCTATGCCATCGTCCTCCTTTTCGTGGGATTGATATTGTTGAATAATCTGGGGGCAAAGGCTTCGGAAAAATTATAATAATCATGGGAAATCAACCGGCGCTGGTCGCTAAGAATATAAGCAAGACATTCGTAATTTCGGAAGACAGCCACAATACCGTGAAACACAGGCTTTTTAATCTTTTCAATCCGCCACGCTCAAAGAGGATCGAGGCGGTGAAACCGCTCAGCCTGGAAATCAACCAGGGCGAATGCATCGGCCTTGTCGGGCGCAACGGTAGCGGTAAATCTACCCTTTTGCGTGTTCTAGCCAATGTTTTCACCACCGACACCGGATATATTACGACACATGGTTCCACGCTGCTTTTAAACCTCGGGGTCGGACTGAGCCATGAACTTACTGCAAGGGAGAATATCTATATCTCCGCATCAGTATTAGGGCTGAAGATCAAAGAAATAGATAAGATATTTGACTCCATAGTGGAATTTGCGGAAATAAATGACTTCGTAGATACAAAGATCAAGTATTTCTCTTCCGGGATGGTGGCCAGACTTGGCTTTGCAGTCGCCGTCAACGCCGGCGCCGACATCATGTTCCTCGATGAGATCTTCGCAGTTGGGGACCTCAAATTCCAGGAAAAAGCAGTCAAGGTTTTCGAGTCTAACTGGATCCAGGGAAAAACCGTCGTCATCGTAAGCCATTCTATGAAAATAATACAGGACTATTGCACCCGAACTGCGTATATGAAGTCCGGCTCTCTGCTATATTTCGGAGATACCTCGAAGGCAATCGAAATGTATATGGAAGACAATCAGTAAGCGATCAATATCTCGCTGCTGATCTGCTTAAGGGCGGTCAGACGGTTCTCCGTATATCCCTTTCCGTGCCGGCCCAGTGTAATAAAGAACTCGCACCCTGAAGAGGGATAAAAGTCTACCTCCTTCAACGAAATGAAGCCAAGATCACCCAAGTCTCTGATTATCAATCTAAAAGAAGTAGGCGTGAAGCACCACGAGTGCAGGTCGACATACACTTTGTGGTCCCGTATCAATTCCATCTGCTGCCGGGCATCTTGCGTGCTGAAAGGCAGCGTATAATCACCGTCGATGCTATTGTCCCAGCAGATAAGGGCCTGCTTGTTCGAAAAATTTAAGAAATATTCTGCGGCCGTGCCGGGAGTATGAATAGTATTCTTATTATAATGGGCATCGATGACCTTGGAAATCCCCGTAATGGGCCTGAAATGGTCAAAACAAAAACGGCCATCAGGAATGGCAAGGGAAAGAACTCCATAATCAGTCAAAAGCTCATCACACTGATTCAAAAAGTTGATAAGGTCCGGTGTATGCTCAATAAGATGAGAGGCAATGATCCAGCTGTAAAAATTTGACTTGCCCGTCAGCTGAGCATAAGTCTGCCCATGCCAGATGAAATCAACATCCTCGATCTTCGTAGTGTCCACATTGCTGTGATCCGCATATTTTTTCTTAAGGTCTTCCTTGCTCGCATGATCTATAACGTGGACCTTAAAACCCTGACTTCTGGGCGCCAGCGGGCTATGGCTTGGGCCAATCTCAACTCCCCATTTTTCTTTATTGACATGCAATAGTATCTTTTCTTCCCTGGTCATTTAATATTCTTTTATTCTAAATTAATCGTTTTCCCTGTAATATCTGTCGCGTTGTTTCCCTTCGCCTGATCCGATGCACATATGCCGATCCTGTAACAGCCTTCTGGCAATGCCTGTTTGGAAAGAAGCAGACTAAATCCCGAAAATCTCGCCGCCGTGTCCCTCATTACCTCTGCCACATCTCTCCTCTCTGCCTTAACTGCATTGATCACATAAGTCGTTTTATCACCTTTGAATATCAGACGGTTGCTTGTTTGCCTCGAATTCCAGCCTTTTACGTATGCCCATCCCCGGATAAACACGTGATCACGCCTGTCTTCAATTGTATCGATATAGCTTTCGATGCGCGCCTTTAACTTATCGATGCCCCCCCTTGCGCTACGTTCATCAGCACCAGCCGCCGGCTCCCCGGCATCTGCCACGTCGCCCACAGGAATGATCTGGTCAGTGAGAACGATCCTTTTGCAATTGCTGTCGGGACCGACAAATGAAAGACCAAGCTGATAATTACCGGCAGGGATACCGGCAGTACCGACACAGGCGGCAAATCCCGCATGCAGAACATCCAACCTTTGAAAGGCTTGAACAAGGTCGGGACGTTGCGCCGCGGCCGAAGGCAGCCTATATGTGCCACTCTCCGATCGCAAAACGACCGATAAAGCCGTCTCCGGCGTATTCAGGGTATCAGTCCTGAACGCCCATCCTTCAACGTCGATATAGGACCGGTTCAACAGCAGCTTATCAATAGCATACTGAAAATTTCCTTTCCCATAGAGATTACCATTAAATCTAACCGCCCTAAATGTACTAAAATACTCGGAATGCTTTTTATCAAATGCAATCTCATTAAGACTATCTTCCGCCATCTCTTCTGCCGACCTTCCCCGGATATCGTAATAGGTATTGATGATCCGAAAATTCCTGAGTACTTCTTTTCCTACATTGTGCTGCATATCCGTATCAAATCGGATCGACTTTATGTTGCGATTCGACCGGCCCCTAGTTTTCAACCACGACCTGAACGCATAGTTATTGTCGATAAACTTGTTTATCAACACGCCTTCAGCCAATACAGGCCGGACAACCCTGAATGTCCTGACCGCACCATTGTCCAGCCGGAAAGTGACCCACAGCGGCGGAGGTTGATAAAGCAGCTTTCTCAGGTCTCCTTTCGGGTTGTAATTGATATAGATCCGGGCGTATTGGAGATGAACGCTGTCGGTTACGGGGATTTCCTTGCCAATGACCCCATTTATCGTATCCGTCCTGACAGGATGAAGGTCGTCGGACACCGCCTGCCTCTTCTTCAGTAAAAGGCTTTCATTCTTGAATTGGCCTGCAACCGAATAATGCCTCAAAATTGCAAGACCTGTCCTGGGTTCGTCAAAAAAGGGATACCTGCCGTCGATGGATGCCGTGTTGTAAACGATATAGTCCGGAGCTCCCGCAGAAAGGTATTTGCTGTAGTTAAGGCCATCTAAATATTCTGTATAGGAGCTGTATGACTGGATCACCGGTCTTGGAGCATATTTCAATCCATTGCTGAACGCCTCGAATATTTCATACGGGTAAATATCGGCTGTCGAGTCTCCTATCACCTTTTTCACCTCGCTTTCCTGGGCACCCGTCTTTCGCAGGTCGGCGGCCGTCTGCTCATAGGCAGCAGCCTCCCGGAAGTACGTTCGTATCTCTTCGATCTTTTCGGTCACCAACGAAAGCCGGACAAGTCGGAGATATGGCTCCAAAGGCGAAGATTCGTTGAGCGCCCATATCGAGACGACCAGGACCGCAATGCTAAAAAATGCCGATATCCGTTTTAATACATTTTTCGGTCGATATACGAACATCAGCCCAGCCACAAGGGATATATTAAAAAAGAAATTCTGTATATGCCCGTCCGCTCTCACAAATCCTGCTTTGAAAAGGTAGAAGACCGCTGCCAAAAGGATCACATGAATGAACAGCTCATCCGTATATTCTCTTATCGCCCTGTCATAGGCGACACGCCGTACGGCGTAGACCGCAGACAGAACGAAAAGGAGGCTTATAAGCACCGCGGCATAGCCGAATTTAACCCTGGCCTCGCCCAAGGGAAGATACATCGCCTCGCCAAAGCCTCCGATCAACCCAGCTCCGGCACGGACGTATCCAATGAGATCGACGTTCAATAACCAGGACGTTACAACAAGCCATACGACATAGCACCCCAGCTCGATACCGATGACCTTTAGCGGCTTCCTTTTCCTGTAAACCAAAAATCCCTCGGCCACCACGAACAGGAACACAGCAACAAATCCGTCACTTACCTTTAGATAAAAAAGAACCGTAGACAAGATAGCCGCCTGAACAAGAAAAAGATACTTACCGGGTTGCTTTATATAGGCACACAAGCAAGCCAGGAAAAATATGAAATACAGCAGGTCGGGCAATTGATACATGACCGGCAGACTGCTTAAAAAAATGAAAGCTGCAGTCCCGGCGCTAAGCTCTTTTTTAAGAATATCTTTCAGGATGAAAAACAACGTCACCATGAAATAAATGTCGAACCCCAAATATACCAGCCGGCTGACAGCAATGGGCATCCGAGAATCCAAAATGCCAAGGGGCCCGAAAACGAAAGAAAAATCCCTTCCGAAAACCAAATGAAATTTGAGTGCAAGATGAACTCCCAGAAAATATGAGCTATCCAGTCCCGGGCCGGGCATTCTGAAAAAAGACGGGGGAAATAAAAAAAAGAGCAGCAGAATCAGGAAAAATCCAAGCCGGAGATTGCTGGAGCGAGTTACGCTTGCGGGCATAATACGGTTATGATTTTGAATTTAAAGTCATTCTTTGCACCGATGTCCCCGACAGCGGGGTGGCCGCCAGAAATGATAAAAAGAATCCCAGCAGCAGACAACCCATGCTCCTGTCCATATATGTCTCGCTAACCATTGAAATAGCCAGAAATCCGACCATTAGCCCCCCCAATAGGTTCCGTTTCCGGACCGCCTTTAGTATAGGGATAATAACATATCCTAGCAGGAACACGGCAAATCCAATCATCCCAAACGTACAAAATACGTCGATATAATTATTGTGCATGTTCTTTTTGGTCTGCACGGCATAGTCGAACCTCTTTTCCCGGTAGACCTCGACCAGCCGGTCCTGCTTGTCGCCGAGCTGCGCACCAAAAAGCCAGTATCTCCCGGCCACCTCTTTCCCACACGCCCACAAAGCCAGGCGCAAATTGGCCCCATTCCACTGGTCAGGCGTAAGTACCATGTTGTAGTGGTGCTCCCTGTTGTGGTTGTTGAATTGGTATTCCGTATAATGCAGCTCATTGAACCTGTTCACCGTTTTAGGGAAGACTTTTACGAGTATGATGGTTCCGATGATCAGCCCAAGCACGATCACCCCACCACCCAGGTACAGCTTCTTTCTTACCATGTACATAACCCCAAAAAAGAGGAAAACCGAATATAGCGAAATGATAGCGATCCGGCTGGCCAGCATAAAATGGAAAACCAGCAAAAAGACAATGCTCACATATGCCAAACCGATATACTCAATGGCAAAGGATCCCTTCCGCAACAGATAAAAATAGCTGAAAAGTGCCAGATTCACGATCAGCGCAAAATAGATCGACTGGACATGGATCAGCGACGTCAGACTGTCATTATAAAGCAGGCCTGTGTCCCCGGACTGCCTGTACTGGCCAATACTGTAAATGAAACAGATTACCGCCGTCGATGTAATAATGATTATAAACGCCAGCAGTATCCGGTCCTTCAGCTCCTCACGGATATAGATCAGACCAATAGATATCGGGAAAACCAGCAAGGGTACCCGTAGCGCAAGCATAACATATGCTTCATGCCGGTTTACCGACAGGAACGTGCTGACAATGTGCCAGATATAAAAAAAGACCATCAGCATGATCTCCTTTCTTTCCCCGAACAGCCGAACCTTTTCAGCAAATGGATTGTATAAGAAACTCACCAGTACAACACCACCGATAATGATATTATTGATAACCGGCATATCCGGCAGGAACATGCTGACAAAGAAAAGCGCAATGCCAAAATACAGAAGCCTCTCCCTCAGGGAGAATATCTTGGCAGCCGGGTCCAGTAGTAGTAATGATCGCATTTTAGTAATTTTCCCGAAATTGTAGCCCGAAAATAAGCGGAATATTTGATTTATGAGAACCCTCTTAAAATACCTTGCTCCCTATAAATGGATGGTCGCCCTGGCACTGCTGCTGGCCGCCATCAACCAGACCTTCTCCATGCTCGACCCCTGGCTCTTCGGCCAGATGCTCGACATGTTTGGCGTTCACCCCAGACAATACGGACACTATGAATTCGGCCAGCATACCAAACACTTCGTTCCGGATGGCACCCGCACACAGGCCGACTTCGTCTGGGGCGTCATGAAATACCTCGGCATGATCATCGGCGTCGCCATGGTATCCCGCATCGCCAAAGCCTTCCAGGACTATTTCGGCAACGTCATCGTCCAGCGGTTTGGCGCAACCATCTTCACCAACGGCCTCAAGCATTCCATGGCCCTGCCTTTCAGCGAATTTGAAGACCAGCGCAGCGGAGAGACCCTCTCCATCCTTACCAAAGTACGGGTCGACACGGAGAAATTTATCATTTCCTTCATCAACGTGCTTTTCGGCATCATCGTCGGCGTCATCTTCGTCAGCATCTACTCCTTTCGCCTCCACTGGTCCATCATGCCCATGTACGTCGTAGGAATGATCCTCCTTTCCCTCCTGACAAGCGTGCTCAGCCGAAAGATCAAACGGATACAGAAAAAGATCGTCACCGACACCAACGCCCTTGCCGGCAGCACAACCGAATCCCTCCGGAATATCGAGCTCGTAAAAAGCCTCGGCCTCACCGAACAGGAAGTGACCCGCCTCAATAAGAACACTTTCAAGATACTCGACCTCGAGCTGAGAAAAGTAAAAAGTATCCGCTCCCTCAGTTTCGTACAGGGCACCTTTGTCAACTTCCTCCGCCAGTGCATTATGTTCCTCCTGTTCTGGCTCGTATTCCAGGGCAAGCTGACCCCCGGCGAGGTCATGACGATGGTCTTCTACTCCTTCTTTATTTTCGGCCCCCTGCAGGAACTGGGCAATATCATCCTCTCCTACAGAGAAGCCGAAGCCTCCCTCAACAATTTCGACGCCCTGATGAAAAAATCTCCGGAACCTACTCCCCACCACCCACTTTCGCTTGGACCGGTACACGAACTCTCCTTCCGGGACGTCGTATTCCGCCACCAGACCGCCCACCACAACGCCATCGACCATATCAGCTTTGACGTTCGCACAGGCGAAACCATCGCCTTCGTAGGACCTTCCGGCAGCGGCAAATCCACCCTGATGAAGCTCCTCGTCGGACTCTACCGGCCCCTGCAGGGAAAGGTCATGTACAACGACATGGACGAAACTTCTGTCAACTTCGAAGATCTTCGCCGCCAGATCGGCTTCGTCACCCAGGATACACAGCTTTTTGCCGGAACAATTAAGGAAAATTTATTATTTGTCAACCCCTCCGCCAGCGACGAGGACGTCATGGAAGCACTGCGGAAAGCCGCCTGCATGCCGCTTATCAGCCGCGCCGAAAAAGGAGTGAACACCGTCATCGGCGAAGGCGGCCTCAAGCTGTCGGGCGGAGAAAAACAACGCCTCTCCATCGCCCGGGCACTGCTTCGAAAACCCCGCCTCCTCATCTTCGACGAAGCGACCTCTGCACTGGATTCAATAACAGAGGAAGACATCACCCAGACCATCCGCGAAATATCCACCCGCGGCGACCAGATCACCATACTCATCGCCCACCGCCTTTCGACCATCATGCACGCCGATCGCATATACGTACTTGAAAAAGGCGAGGTCGAAGAGACCGGTACACACACTGATCTGCTGGCAGCAAAAGGCCTCTACTATGCTATGTGGAGGCAGCAGATAGGCGAAAGAAAGTACGCCTCCGCCCCCGCTACTTTGTAAAGAAAATGCTATGTTTACGCATGATCTCGCTAGCGGTCGTAGTCATAACATTCAATGAGGAAAAGAATATTATGCGGTGCATGCAGTCCGTTAAAAGCATCGCCGACGAGATCATCGTTGTAGACTCTTTCTCCACCGACCGCACCGGCGAGATCGTAAAAGACGCCGGCGGCAAATTTCACCTGCGCGCATTCGAAGGCTACGGCGACCAGAAGAATGCCGCAGCAGCTTACTCCAACTTCGACCACATCCTCTTCCTCGACGCAGACGAATTCCTGAGCCCTGAGCTCAGCGCCTCCATCGCCGAACAAAAGGCCAACGGCTTTCCATTCGATGGATACACAATGAACCGCCTGAACAATTACTGCGGAAAATGGATCCGCCACGGCAGCTGGTATCCCGACAAAAAACTGCGCCTGGCGCACCGGAAAAAAGGGGCCTGGAACCTCGACCTCGTACATGAATCACTGGAAATGCAGGAAGGCTCCCGCATTCACCACCTCCACGGGGACCTTCTGCACTATACCTACTCGAATTTCGACGAGCACGTCGAAAAAAACATCAAATACAGCTGGCTCTCCGCTCAGCTTTTGTACAATAGAGGCAAGCGGGTAAAGGCATTCAAAGCGTTCGTCAACCCTTTCTGGGCATTCTTCACCAGCTATTTCCTGAGGGCCGGCTTCCTGGATGGATTTTACGGCTTTGTGATCGCCGTGAACATCGCACACCTGACATTCCTCAAATACACTAAATTATATCAACTTCAACAAGAACAAAAGGCATGAGCTGGCTATCCAATATTTTCGGCGGAGGAGGTGTCAAACAGGCCGTAAGCCAAGGCGCTGTGATCATCGATCTGCGTACCGCCTATGAATACGACCAGGGCCATATCCCCCATTCGCTTAACATTCCCGTCGACCGGATAAAAGCCAATATCGAACGGATTAAAAGCTTTCGCAAACCCATTATACTCTGCTGCTCCACCGGAAACCATTGCTGGGAGGCCGCGGAGGTCCTTCGCAACGCCGGTGTAGAACAGGTCATCAACGGCGGCAGCTGGCAGTCGCTGTGGAGGAAGGTCGGATAACGTCCCGGAAGATACCCCCATACCCGCAGGTGAGAACCAGAACCGTGGAATTTCGGCAGGAAATGATAGATTTGCAGCCTATGAACAGCAAAATACAGGATATCATCAACGAATCCCTCACCGTCAAGACCCGGGTGCTCAACGACCCGCGCCTGATCGCCCTGGTAGAGGACATCGTGACCCTTATCGTCGACCGCTTCCGCCATGGAAATCACCTGTACTTCTGCGGCAACGGAGGCAGCGCCGCCGACGCGCAGCACCTTGCCGCCGAATTCTCCGGGCGATTCTATATCAACCGGGATGCACTTCCCTCAGAAGCCCTTCACTGCAACACCTCTTATCTGACGGCCGTAGCCAATGACTTCAGCTACGACCTCATCTATTCGCGCCTGATAAAAGGCATCGGGAAACCCGGCGACATCCTCGTGGGCATGACCACGTCGGGCAATTCACCCAATATCCTCAAAGCCTTCGAAACCGCAAGAGAAAAAGGCATTACCACGATCGGCATGACCGGCGAAGGAGGCGGAAAGCTCAAAGACCTAAGC